>JAHELB010000026.1 GCA_024644385.1 Nitrosopumilaceae archaeon
GAAATATCCTGGTGAAAAAAGGGCAAATGAAAATAGGGTATCGATTGAAGTTACACTACATGAATAATTGTAGTTAGTCCTCGTCGATCCAACTCTACATCATTGTCTATTTCACTTATGGTTACGGTAAATGAGATAACATCTCGCTGTTTTGCCTTTTCTGCGTGAAGTTTTAGATCTATATCCATTAATTCAAATTCTTGGTTAGGTAAATTTGTCTCATCCAAATAAGCATCACATGTAGATTCGATCCTAAATCTATCGTTTTTAAAATGAAAGCCAAGTTTGGTTTTTCTTCCTTCTCGACCAGATGCTTTTACATTGACATTAATAATACCAGGTTTTGCTTTGGTGTAGCTGGATGTGCCGTTTACAAAAACACCGATTTGAAATGGCTTTCCTGCCGTAGATTCAGCCATTTTTTGTATGCCATCATTCATTACAACATCAACAGCTTTTATTGTCTGAGGAACTTTAGCGATCCATTCATTAGTCCTTTCAATTGTAGTGTTAATTCCTGCACGTCGTTTCTTGTCTTCCTCTTCAGGTAATTGATAGTAATCCACCCAAGCAAAATAATCATTGGCAATATCTTTTATGAAATCAATGCAGGTTACCCTGTAATCATTTACATTGTTTGTTCGTAAAGAGGCATCATCAACACGCATTCCATCATAATCCATTGGTAAAGCCAATGCTAATTCTTAATTAAACATCTAAAAAAACCAATCCTGAAAAAATTAATGATTATATCTGGTTTTAGACACAAAAAATTGTGATATTTTCTGAGATGGTATTAGATCTTCAAAAACAATTGAAGAGAGATCTGGCTCAAATCAGGTTTTTGTTGAAGAAGAATCCTGCCCTTGGGTATTCCAGAATGGTAGAAATCGGAAAGGAGGTAGGTAAAAAATACAACCTCAATCTAGTAGTTAATTTTCCAAAGGAGGGACGAATAGAAGAGTATGAAATGTACGGAAAACGCGATCTCAGCTTAATTATTGATCATGAGAAGAAACGATTCCCAATTGATAGAAATAAAATAAAAGAAAAAGCAAGAGAAATTTTACAGGATATTCAAATAGAAGACGCTTACATGTATGACGATAAAGAAGGAGTGAGAGTATTTACAAAAGATTGGAAAATTGATATCCTTCCTCATTCGATTCACATTTGGACAGAATTTGATGAAAAGGTTACAGAATTTTGTGATTGGTTACTTGAAAATGTCTATGAATTGCAGTTAAAGAAATAATTATTCCGGGAGGTTTTCTAGTTTTTCTAACAACCCATGAGCTTCATAATTATCTGGTTCAATCTGAATAATTCTTTTACAGCATTCTATTGCTTCATTTTTTTGTTGTAAAAATAGGTGTGCATTTGTTTTAATGATCAAAGTTTCAACATCATCTTTCTTGAGTGCCAAAGCCTTTTCAAAAAGAGGAATTGCTTTTTTTGCATCTTCAAGTATAAAATAGATACCCCCTACAATAAACCAAAAATCATAATCATCTTCAAATTTTGATTCAATACTCTTGGCAAATTCTATTGCCTCAGTGTAGTCTCCTCTATTGATTAGTTTTCGAAGATGACGTTTGGGGTAAATTACAAAGCCTGTCAATTATATCAATCTCTCTTAATTCACCTCATTTAATTAATTGGAATTTTTCAATAATACAAAAATTTTCTTAGGAACTAATTTTCATAATACCTTCTTTGATTAGCCATTGAAGCCCTTGGACAAAGGAGCTATCATCAATTGATCCTTCTGCCCACCATCCTGCATTATTTTTAATCCACTCTGGAATTTTATTTTCACCGGTACCAACACCCTGACTGGTAGGAGGGATTTTCATAATTCCCTCTTTAATTAGGAATTGAATTCCCTGAACAAAGGAGTTATCATCAATTGATCCTTCTGCCCACCATCCTGCATTATTTTTAATCCACTCTGGAATTTTTATGGTTTGGTTGGGTGGAGGAATTACTGTTCCCTGTAATGGATAGATTGGAACTTCGATAATTAAATAATCATCTGGTTGGGATGGCACCAAACCCTCTGGGGCAAGGCCATACACCCATATTGCATATCTAGCCGTACCAGGTTTAGATTCTACAATAAAATCAAGCAGTGATTGTCCTGATGGAGAATAAATGAATTGTCTTCCTTCATCTTGAGCAAGAGATCGGAGGGGTTTTAGGTTTTCATCTACAAGGAGTAAATCATACTGGACTTGGTTTAGAAATTCAGTATCGTCATATTTACTTAGAAAACTGATTAGCCATTGCATCTCGCATCCTTGTGTAGGATTTTTAGGTCCATAAAATACGTGAATTTGATAGTTAGAATTTTTGGTAGGTTTTTTTACGCTTACACTTTTTTCAAAGTTTGTTTGGCAACCTAGTTCGGCTTGAAGTGTAGTACTAGATACGATTCCTTCAAAAGGACTTTTTTGAATATTTTGTTTGTATTCTAATAAATCAAATTGGTATTCTGGTGGAGGGATTCCTTCAGAGACATGCGTTACAGTTCTGGCTTTTATTGGAAAAGGAAAATCATCTACAATCCAAACATTACTGGAATATCCACCTGTCTTCCAACCAATCAAAACTGTTTCCCAGGTTCCACCAGGGACAGTTACGGTTTCGATTGCCTTTGGTCTAACCTGTTCCCCACCAATGTTACCTATTTTTCCCCATGAGGTAGCAGTAAATGCTTTTGGTCCTTTCCCACCCGAGCTTCCATCAGCGGTTGCAAAAGCTGAAAGCCAGACTATCGAGGATTTGAAAGCGCCCCTATAGACTCCAAGTTCTGGAGTCCCTCCGGTGGGTTCTGGGGCAATTTTTCCTAATTCAATTTCTCCAACTATGATTTTATTACCATCATAGACGACTGCTTCTGCAAGCCATTTGGTTTCACTTCCCACTTGTTTATCTCCTTTAATCCAAAAGTCTAATTCAAAATTGGCACACTCCTTATAATCAACGTGACACATGGAGTATCTGAAGAAATCTCCTTGTTTGAGGCCTTCTCCTACATACCAGGTTCCTTTTTTATCCACTCCACCACTCTCGAATTGTGCAAAACTAGGTTGAAGTAAAATTGAACCGGCCACCAAACTCAAAATAATAAATAAAATTAAAAATACTTTCAACTTGGTAAAAAATTCGTGTTTCAGATAGTTAAAGTTTATTCAATTAAGCAAATATAGAGGTAAAATCACTAAAACTTCAGAAATGTGCGAATGCTCCAAAGTTCACCTATATGAAGTAGAGTTTAAGCTTGATGGAATGACTGTTGTTCCAACGCACAAAAATTGTGGTTTTGCCCTTGGGGAAAAACAGGCCGACAAATTTCAACAGGAATTGGTAAAATCCTGGGGTCTACAAGAGGAAGAATAGACAAAAAATAAAAAATAAAATTGATTGTTAGAACTGATTACATTTGTCCAACTGCTTCTTTACAAACGTCAGTAGAACATTTGCAATCTGCGCTACATATGCAATGTCCCTGCATTGCACAATCACATGAATAATCCGGATCGCCGCTGTCTGCTTCGCATCCACATGCTTGATCTGTCATACCTACTCAGAGTATTCACTTATTTTAAAAGTTTAGTACACGCCCAAAGAATTAACCCTTTACGACTAGTTCCAAGATTTCACTTGCTGATTTTTGAACATTGTTGGCTTGTTGTTCAAGCAAAGAAAGGTCAGCCTCAACGTCAAAGGAAATCTTCAAAATATGAAAAAGGTCAGGATTTTTCTCAACTGAATCCTTAATTTTTACAAAGTTTTCCTTGTTGATATAACCTAAGTAAAAATAGCAATCTGCCAACATGGAATTTTTAACAAAAAAGTCATGTTTTTGTTGAATTTCCAAAAAGTGATCATTTTTCTCAACAAACTCTGAGAATCCGATTGTTGATTTTAACATTCTTTCCAATAGTGAGGGAGTTGATCGTTCGATACCCACTGTTTCATTTACAGTTGAGGTTTTTTCATTAATTGGAGTTTTATCCAATCTCCTAAGGGCATCTAGCATATGGGTTGGACTTGGTTTGTAGAGATTAATTGCTAAAATACCCTCTGCCAAAAAAAAGGATGCACATTTTTGCCAACAAGGGGCAAAAATACTAGATTCCTTTATACTGTTTTTGGTTTTTTGACAACAGAAAAGAGATTCAATTAGAGAGTTTTTTGCATAGTCTTGGTAGAGTAACGGTTGTTTTTCTTTAATCTTTGCTAGAAATAATCGGAGTTCCCAAGATTCATCACGAATTATTTTCATTTTGTCGTATTGCACAAGTTTCTTTGTTTGAGATTCTGAAAACGAGCCATGATGAACATGTATCAAATTATTTTGGAATGAAAAAATTTCATCGTTTTTATTCGTACCATCAAAAACAGTAAAATCATAATCGCATGAATCAAAGAAGGTTTCACTAGTTCTACAACCACTCAGACCAATAGAGTAATTCGACCATGATTTTTCCTCAATTAGATCTTCATAATTCATCGTAATTGTTGATTCTAATTTTGTATAAAGGATAAAACTTGATAATTTTTACCAATGAATTCAAAGTTCAAGCATTTCCTTTAAATTATGAACATATCTCGATTTCTTCAAGCTCCTGTGGTGTAGTCCGGCTAAGCATACTGCCCTCTCAAGGCAGTGATCTCGGGTTCAAATCCCGACGGGAGCAGACTGATTTTTTTTGTTTTGGAGGATTGAACCAAAAGGGCAAATCTCTTCGTGAGATTTGAAATTATTTTAAACTCTTACGTAATGTTTCATTTAAGACTCTAGAATAACTAATTGGCTTATTTTCCTTTTGAATACTTTTTGCCTGGATTATACGTAGTTTTTTTTCCAGATCTTGGTCAATCATAATTGTAATTTGTTTCGACATATTTTATAATTATATTATTTTATTATTAAAGGAGAATAGCCATACTAACCTAGTGCCATTTTCCTCTAATTTGCAGACATTGTAAATCATTCAATAAGAGAATACAATTTTGAATTTATTTTTTTTTTGAGGATGAGAGGTTTTAGAATGTGATTGTTAAAACGGATAAAATTCAATAGGAGTAAATTTTTAGCACTAGCTCGTTTTTTATTTTTTATTTATATTTCAAAAAAGTCTTTTTAATTTGTGACACTGATTCAAGAAACCAAGAATAATGAATTCATGGAAAATTTATGTTTTAGTGTTTTAGAATTGGATGGAGTTAGATTTGTAGGGATGATCGACAAAGGGGGGAATTTGGTGTCAAGTCAATTCCAATCAAAAATAAATCCTTTTGAAACCGAAGAAAAACGAAGAATGATGTACATGCAAATGGCGCTTGAAATATCCATGAGAAAAGACTTTGATTCTTCACTTGGAGAGGTAGATTACATTGCTTCAAGGCGAAAAAATGTTTTGATGGTATCTATTCCAATTAATAATAATCTATTGCTAGTATCAGCATCACCTAATGGATCAGCTGAAAAAATTTTTGATTATGTCTCTAGAATCATATCTTAATTTCACACAGGTCAGAAAATAATTGGATATTTTTACGACCCATCCATGGGCTAAGTCACAAAAAGATGATTTTCACCCGTTCCAAAAAATATTTTAAAATTATTTTCGATGAATCACTCACCAAATCGCGGTCAAAAAGATGCAAATATGCCTGAAATTAAAGGTTTGAGACCTCATCTAGTATGGTATTTGCAAATCTCCTTCCTGAACGGTTTTGTGTTTTTGCAATTTCTACCAAATGTGGACGTAGTTCCTTATCATCAAAACAAAGTTTCAATAAATTATAGTAGCCTAATACGACTGAATCATCCTCTTGCGAAATTATTTTCTCAATGATATTTTTGGCTTTAGATATTTTGTCTTTTAGTGGGAGATGAATCATTGCATACTGTAAAAAGATCTTTACAATCTCTTGGTGCCTTTCCCCAATGGAAACAGTTAGTCTAAACTTTGACATTTTGTTAAATTCCTCGGTTATCTGTAAAAGTGCATTGTCATATTTCATATGATATCTTTGCATTAATGGCATTATTTGGCGTAATAGTATTACATCAAACTCGTAATTTTTGGAAAGATTTTGTTCTGAATCAATTACAAGTTCTATTATTACAAATACAAATCTTAACGGGTCTCTGATTTCTATTTTTTTATACTCTACTGGATGTTTAACGAACATTTTGTTTAGAATATTGATACCATGGGCTGATAAAAGACCCCGTTTTTTGTCTGCATTTAGAGTTTTTATAATTTTTAAAACGGTAACTGAAAACAATGAATAATTTTTAGCAGTCGCTCCCTTTTTCTCTAGACATTGAATTTCAAAATTAGTTGCAAACTCGTCTAAAATCCTTGGAATTTGTTGGTCTTGTTCTATGCTTCTAAAATTGACTAGCTTGTGTTTTGTACCCTCTGAATTAGTTGAGGTAAATAATGGGTTTGCTTGCTTTAGTGCACTTTGAATTGTTTTTAACTTGATTTTATTGCCTTTTCCATATTTACTTTTTTGTAAAGTCTGAATTGATTGAATTAATGAATCGTGCAAATTATTACAGCCTCGCTTTTTCTTGAATATGTAATTTATAATGATTTTTCAAATTTTAATGCACCAGGTAAGGGCGTAGACAAAAAGGTTTGAAACCCTACTTGAGTGTAAATTTCAACATGCATGAATACTGATTTTTTTAATTAGATTTAGGTGAGAACAGGAATTGGACAGTGTGTTTTTTACTTCTTGCAGTATGAAACTAATTCGTTTAGAAAAAAAGACCAACCCTTGTCGTGTTCCTCAATACTTGCAGGTCCTTTTTCATTTCCTGAAAATCCACTATGAGTTAATGTCAACTTAGTTTTATCATCACTTATTTTTGCTAATTCCCAAGTTACCATAGTATGAGGAAAATTAGGAAATTGCTTCCATTTCCAAGTATGAACCAGCTTTGTGTTGGGAACAACCTCCAGGATTTTTCCTTCGTTGTCAAAATCTCTGTCCATTTGCATTTTTGGTTTTTTAGAATCTTTTAAAAAAGAAATTTTGAAAGTACCACCAACATAGGGTTCCAAAACGGCTTCATCAGGAAACCACCGGATTAATTGAAGTGGATCAGATATTGCTTGGAATACGCGCTTTAGAGAGGAATCTAACTCTATAACTTGTTGGATTTCATTTTTGGTCATATTTGGATTATTGAGCTAGATTGACAAAAATTTGTTTTGCGGCAATTAAATTATTTTCTATATCATATGCTAAACCATAAAGCATTGCCATTGATCCATTTGGAAACGGGGTGACATTACTAATAGAGACACTGTTGGAAGAAGTAGACTCTGAGATATTTGGAAAACAGCTAACACACCCAATTTTGTATAAAGAAGCAGCCTCATCTAAATCCCAGGTTATTTGAACTGTTGCAGTATTATTGGCATAATCTAAAACAGAAGTTTGAATATTGCCCAAGGGCTCAGCATTAGCTACTCCTACTCCAAATACAAACAATGGTAATAAGAAAACCAATTTTCTCATCAGATCATAGGATTTTTTATTTTCTTTTAACATTTACTATGTAATTTTGGCGGATTTTAAGCGTGGATTCAAAAAAAATGAACAATTTTAATGTCTATAGGGAATTGGTACAATTGATCCCCTTAGATCGAGTGTTACTTTTTTCTGTAATTAAATTTTAGAGTTAGAAGAATAAAGTGGCTTTAAAATTTCCAGTATCTTGTCAATGAATTGTCTGACGATAAACAAAATATTTGTAAAGTATCTTTTTGGGTTTTCATAATGGGCAGAATCCCAATAAACAGCAGGGTGATCATCATTTGAGAGTTTTACCCTCAAATAGTTTCTAGGTTTATCCGCTCCGTTTTGTCCAGCATTTTTTAAAAGCGAATCATAAGATTCCAAATTGGATTGGTTTCGAATTTCCCATAATCTGCTGCTTGCACGGTTCCAAAAATGCTGATATTTTATTCGGTCTCGGTTTTCATATTCCGCATGAAATCCAATTACATCATAACCATACCTATTAAGTCCATCATTGAATTCTTTATCGGTAATTTTTTTTTCTTCATGGATTGGTTTTTGAAAATATTTTTGGATTTCCTCTATTACTTCAGTTGCCTCGGTGGTATCATTTTTTTCTAAAGCAAGAGCTGTATCTGTAGGATTTATTTGGTTTGGTGCTAAATTCAATTCAAGTTTTTTATTAATTTCAGCAAAAACCAAGTCCAAAGCTCCATTTGCATAAAATAAAAATCCATCAATTGCAATTTCAGCGTCCATTTTGTCTTTGGGAAAAATATCAAAAGGAATAGCAACAGGTATTTTCCCTAAATTAATTTCTGCATAAAATATTCTAAATTGAATGGAATCGATTAGCAGGTTTCTTTCTTTACTTGTATTCAAACCTGATTCCATTGCTGAATTTTTACAAAAACTAGATTAAAATCAGTTTTGTTAATATTTTTCTGCTTTTAAGGCTTGAAGTCTTAATGACATTCACAATTTGATTGGAAAAGAGTTTTGTAAAATATGATTAAAATAAAACTCTTATTTTTCAAAAATTTGTTTCTTTAAATAACAAAATTATAATAAAATAGTATTGGGGCTTAGAGATATTGGATTAAAGGAAGAATATCGCTCAGATAGGGAGGATATCGTTGCAGAATTTTTCTATCCATGTCTAAGCCAATGTATAGAATACGATAGATGTGTAGATTTTTTATCAGTGCAAAGCTTGGCCACCATTGCTATGGCATTTGATAATTTTTCTTCCAGAAGGGCCAAACTACGAATGATTACAGGTCATAGATTTAAGACCCTCGAGCTTCCCATTTTGACAAAACTTTTTTCTGAAAAATACACCAAAAGATTCGATGGAAAATATATCAAAGACTCAAAAATTCAAAAAATTCAGGATATTGTAAATAATGGTCAAATCGAGATTAAAGTGGCAATCCCATTATCTGAGCAAATTACAAATTCATTTTCTGAGAGAATAGGATTGTTTTTAGATGAGCATGATCAGATGGTTGCCTTTACTGGGACATCAAAGGAATCTTTTGCAACAGAATCACGAGATTTTGAGTCAGTAGATGTTTTTACATCTTGGAACGATAAATCAAGAGTGGAGAGAAAAAGAAAAGATTTTGAAGAATTATGGGAAAACAAAACAAAGTATGTGGAAGTGTATGATTTTCTTTGGGCAGAAGAAAATAACTTGTTAAAATTTTCCTCAGAATGGGTTTTCGATGTTTAAATCTCAAAGGTTTTTTCCGCTCTAGATTTATTTTCATAAAAATTCATGCGATTAATTTTGTAGTATATTACTTCTCCTCTTCTTTCAATAACTGCAATGATTGGTTCTTTTCCCATTTGGGTTATTTGTTCAATTTTTTTCTGGAGGTGTCCCATTTTTTCTTGTTGTCCTTCGTTAAGACCAAAGATTAAAAATTTAGCTCCCTTTTCTCCAAAATGTCCTCTTTCATAAACTCTAAAGTCAGAGCCAAATCCAAATCCATCTTTTACAACATAGCCTCTATTTCTCAAATCTCTGTATATCAGAAATTTTGTTAGTGTTTCTGGATCTTGTTTTTGGCAAATATTCAAAAGCTCATCAAAGTCAATCTTCTTTTTCCCTTTTTTTAGAATTAATTTAGCACAATAAAGTAAATACAAAGATTCAAAAAATTTTAAAATAAATTCATTGTTTTCAAATTCCCCATATCCCTTTAGTTCAAGTTCATGAATCATTTCTTTATTAGAAATTTGAGCATGATTCGAAATCAAGGTGCCCTCAACCACAGGAGTATCTTCCATATTGAAGATGAATTTAGAAGGTTTCCATATTTATGTTGACAAATAACTTTCCATACAAATTCTCAACGATTAGAAATTTTTTACCTTTTGTGATAAATTTATGCAATTATTATCTCAGTTTTGTAAGATTCTTGTACAGACATTCCTCCATTTCCTGGATCTATCTTTTGTTTGGGATTTAGTGAAGTATCATGGTGGCAAGATTTGTTACAAATGGGGCAAAATTTTCGATCAAGTGCTATGCATTGGCAAATATGGGTTTTCAAATATGATTGAGCAGCAAAATTCCACTCTCCTGTACCATTGCAATATACACAAACATATGATGAAGATTTCCCTAATCCCTTACAAAAATCACAGATGTTATCCTTCACCTAATTGCCCCTCACTATTGTTCTCAATAGAGTCAATATATTTGAAGAGATAAAAGGAGTTTTTAATTCCATAATTCAATAAAACCGAGTAAAAGTGGTTGTCTAACCGTTAAAATATGGGCCTTTTTGTTTTATGATATCATGCATGGTGCTAATTATAGAGATGGGACAGGGCAACCATTCACTAGAAAAAAGTACATCAAAGGTAAACCTCAAATAAAAATTGCAAAATTTCAGGGTGGAAAAAAAGGAAATTATGATTATTGTGTTCAATTACTACTTAATGAAAAAGTCCAGATTAGACATATGGCAATAGAAGCCTGTAGATTGTCTGCAAATAAAACATTAGAAAAAACTACAGGTGAAACAGGATATTTTTCTAGATTAAGAATTTATCCACATAATCTTCTAAGGGAAAATAAAATGATTGCAGCTGCAGGGGCAGATAGACTTCAAGAAGGAATGAGGAGAGCCTGGGGAAAAGCAGTTAGTCTTGCTGCCAGAGTTAGACAAGGCCAATGCATCATGGAATTATACGTTAATACACCTCATCTAGAGGCTGCCAAAAAAGCACTAAAAGGCGCATGTGTAAAATTACCAGGAACTCCAACTATTAAAATAATTGAATATGGAAAACTATCTCCATAGATTTTCAAATTTAGATTCCATACTTTTTACCAATTCTACAAATTCACTAAATTCCTCACAGGTAGGTTCTCGATTTAAAATTCTTTTGGATTGATAGTAAAAGGAATTGTAAAGTCTCCCTATAATGATTCCCAACACAAAAGAATTGGAATCATCAATATTTGATAGAGATTTAAGAAGTTTTTTTATCTCCTTTTTGTTGGCAATGGTTTCTTGAATTTTTTCATCGATTTTATTTTTTAAAATTTTGTCCATGTCTTTATTGTGTGAAATAGTTAAAAACAGTTTAATAGCCAAATTCGTTTCCCATGGTTGTTGCAGTTATAGTACAGTCTGGTTAGTACTCGTGCTTGCCAAGTACGTGACCCGGGTTCAAATCCCGGTAACTGCACCCTTAACTATCTATTTGTTTTATACCTTTTTCTATGATTTCAAGGGCAACCTGAGCCTTTTCAGGTTTTGGTAATTGAATCATAAACACATTTTCCCTACCATACGATGATTTAGGAGAAGATAATGCAAGCATGGATGTTTTTGCTAAAGATTGAAAAAACAAAATGTCCTTATTTGCATTAACTAAAATTTTTTCTTCAATGTCACCTTGAGAAAACGTTAGAGAGATCTCTACAAAAACATGGCCCAACCCATCTTGTAATATGTTAAGATCAGTATTGATCGAAAGGGGCCTGCCAGCTACTTTGGATAAGATTTCATCATATTTTTTTTCTTTAAGAATTATACAAGGAACTGGTTTGCCGTCAAAATCAAAAAGAGTTATTCCCTCGTGAACGCGGTCAAGCAATTTTTTAAGGTCTTCAGACATTTTTTTCTTTCAAGGACGGAACTATTTTGTCACCTGTTTTCACAAGAAATGGAGAAAGAAACGCAGTTATTATTGAAATAACCCCCATCAAAGGGAACAAAAAGGAGCTTACTGCTCCAATATCAACTCCAGTTTTAACAATTACGATAGAAAATTCTCCTCTTGGTGCAGCCAAGGCAAAGGCAGAACGTAGTGATTTTCCACGGTTTTGTCGGAACAAGAAATTACCAAGCATATTTCCACCAAATTTCATTCCCGTTGCTACTGCAATTAAAGCAAGAGCGATGTAAATGTAATTTTCAAGTTGGGAAACATCCATCAAAGCACCAACGGAGATAAAGAAGATTGCCACAAACATGTCTTTAATCGGGCTAGATAAAATTTTTGCAACCTCGGCTGATTTTGATTCTGCCACAAGGACCCCTGCCAAAAATGCTCCAATAGCAACCGACAAACCAACGATATTAGCCAATAGTGCATATCCAAAACAAACACCAAGAACACTCAAGAGTAAAATTTCACGATGTTCTGACGCAGCTACTCTGTCAATTAGGCGGGGTATTATTTTAGTCCCTACTGTAAATGTACCAACAATTAACCCAGTTGCAACTAAGATGACAACCAAAACGGATTCTATTGAAACAGAACCTACCAAAGCAATAGATTGCAAGGATGAAATCAAGATGACTGCTATAACGTCTTCAACAATCAGAATTCCTAAAACAAGAATAGAGGATTCTCTTTTAATTCGTCCCATCTCTTCAAATATTTTTACAATTACTGCAGTACTAGAAATCGAAAGGGCAGCAGAAATGAATAATGAATCCATAAAATTTAATCCAAGTGCGGTTGCAGAATAAAACACAACACCCATTGTAGAAATTAATCCAATGCTGCCCACTCCGATTGCCACTCTACCAATACTTTTGATTTTTGCATACGGAAATTCTATTCCAATTACAAAAAGAAGTAAAATCACACCGATTTCCGCAAACAAGTTAAGGGCAGAAATATCAGACAAAATTCCTACTCCACCAATAATATCTGATGAAGGTCCACCCTCAGGAAGTACCCAAGCCCAAAGAGGGGATAAGGGTCCTATCAACATCCCTGCAAAAAGATAACCAATAATCAAGGGTTGTTTAATTTTAAAAAAAGCAAGGGTCACTATTGCGCCTATTATCATGATAAAAGCTAAATCTGTTACAAAAGTAGTATGTGGAAGTTCTGGAGTAATCTGTTCGATGACATTTGAGACCGTTTGATTCAAAGATTCTTGAAGTCCACTGGTTTCGATTTGTAAAGAAAAATTTTGCACGATTTAAATCAACATTTTAATTTAAAAACAGTTGTGCTTCTGAAAAAATTTCATCTTTTGTTCCAAAATGGTTGTTAAATCCCCGAGATAAATTTAGAAGGTTAATTTTTTTCAAAATTTATTATATTTTTAAGGTCTTGATTCCAAGCAGTCTTGTTTAATCGCAGAGTGATGAATAGGTCAGCTGAAAAGAATGTAGAAAAACGACCTGGGGTATCTGACTGCAATATCGGTAATAGTAAAATTACCTGATTATTAATAGTACGGTACCATACCGTACTATATGATTCAATGTGAATTTTGTCCTCAGGGATTTATAGAAACGGCAAACGGTCTTGCCGAGAAGACCTTTCATGAGCTACTACATGAGCCAAACGTTGTCAATAAGTAACTCATTACATTTTTTATTTTAGACCCAACTTTTTTATCATAATATTTTTATTTCAAAATATATGGCTACCAAACCATCCAAAAAAATTAAAACAGCCAAAGGGAAAACGAAAACCTCCAGCAAACCAGTTGCTGCCAAAAGGGAGCCAACACCTACATCTATTTTAAAAAAAGTTGCTTCAGTTTCTGACTCCACAAAAGCCTTGCAAAAAGAGATTAAAGCCATGTCTAAGATTTTTGGTGACAATCAAAAAGTCCTAGTTTCTATGAAAGGAATGATCGATACACTAACCTCAACATTAGAAAATATACAAAAACAGTCTAACCGGATGAATATGATTGAAGATGATACTCAAAAACTTTATGCGGGATTAAATCAAATAAGAACACAATCAAATCTAGTTTCAAAAATTAATGATCAAACATCAAAACTTCAAGAAGAAATAAACAAGATAAATAGCATTCAAAAGTCATCACCAAAACCAGAGGTATTATCACAAAAAATAGAAGATAGTATTAATTCTAATAGAAATAACTCTCAAATGATTATCAAGATAGCCCAAAGAATTGACGAGGTTAGAGAGAATTTACGGAACATTTCTGGAAAAACAGATTCTGTATTGAATGTGGGCAAAGAAATTGAGAGCTTAAAAAATAATATTCAATCTATTTCAGGAAAGACTGACAGTATGGAGTTTTCATCCCAGACAATTTCAAGTCTAAAAAAAGAATTAGATAGGGTTGTTGAGAGAACAGGTTCTTTTTCCAATTTGAATTCCGAGCTTAATTCTATAAAATCAACAATTGATTCCATTTCAGGGAAAGCGGAGAAAATAGATTCTCTTGGTGGTGTGATAGATGGACTTAAACAACAGTTTACTAACATAGCGTCTAAAACTCAGATGATTTCTGATTTTAGTGGAAAAATAGATAAAATCGAGACCGAGTTAAGCACTTTATCACATAGAGCCGATTCTTCAGCATTCGTGGGAGAGGGATTAAAATCAGTTCAAGAAGATTTTGTTGACTTTAAAAACAATGTATTTGATAAGACAAATACAATTGAGCAAAAGATATCATCAATCAGCGATATGCTGAAAACACAAGATGCATTATCTGCAGAATTTCATAAAAAAACAGACAAAGTTTTTCAAGAATTACAAGGCGTCAAAAATGTCACAAATAAAGTATCTACAGATACATCAAAGGAGATGATAGCATTACTGAAACTTTCAGAGTATCAATCAAACATCAGAATGCAAGCAGAATCAAAATATGGAGAAATAACAGATCTTGAAAATATGGCAACTCAGACTGCCAATATTGTTAATTTGTTTGATAGGCTTTCAATAGAAACAAGTGACAAGATTCCATTACCCCATGAAGTAAGACAATGGGCGGTGGGTAAAATCCTAGACTGTGCCGACAAATGGGAAATTAGATTTAGTGATGTATTCTCTATCTTATCTACTGCAATAGGTAGGGACTTGCTAAAAGAATCGATAAGAATTAACCAGATAAGGGATATCTATGGCATTAGAGCAGTAGACGAAATTAGAAAAGAATTGAATTTAACCTAAATTCCAGGAGTTTCATCATATTTAGTTAATTGGTCTTTCTTTCTTTTAAGAGCAGCAAAGATTCCAATTATTATAACAATCCACAATGTGCTGAAAACTATATTTGATACACTTACGTATGAGTATGGCGTTGCATCCATGATATTTATTTTCAAAATTTTAGCTTGCTCGTTAATATCCAACATTCCAGTATGATATGCTGAACTGTCTCTGGGAACTGCAGAAATTTTGTCAAGTGTTGCCATCATAGAATCTACATCTCTTTCTATTCTAAGAAAGTTTGTAGACTCGGTTGGAAAAATCCATACTGGGTTTTTGCCAACGATTTCTCCGTCATCGTTGGTGGTTTCTGCCATATCCTCCATTACTATTGCCAAGTCTTGCTTTACGGCAACCAAATGAGTTTGAATGGCAATAGGATCCGAGGATCCGACAATTCCGTCAAAATGTCCCCGCATTCTGTCTAGAGGGTATATATCTTCATTATAACCATAGATAGCCATCACCCCACCAAAAACGATTATTCCGATAATCCCAACCATAGATAATTTGTAAATTTTATTGGCCATTTTTTCTTCCTTTGTAGGAATTCGTGTTGGGGTGGATTTATTTCTTTTAAATTTGCTATGCGAGAGACTCATGTATGCAATAAAGAAAAATCCTATGGTTTGAAGTGCAATAATCGGTGCAAAGAAGGGATTGTTAGAGTAAATTGAGATTAAAATCCCCATGAGTCCATAAACACCAAAAAAGATTTCGAGTAAGGTGGTTTTAGTAAAGGGTAAATTGTATGCTTTGTCTCGCCAATCATCTTGTTTGTTAATAATCCCATATTTCGGAGTTCTCAAAAATTCATTCTTTTTTCCAAGTACAGCATCAAAAACTGCAACGGTATTGTTTACTGACATTCCAGCATTGTAAATTATTAATGATGGTAAGATTTTGGCTTTTGATTTCCAAGATTTATGATACATCTTTTGCATGATTAGAAGATATGCACCTGGACCCATTGCAAGATATGTTGCGATAGTTAGAGCAGGGATAAGGCTAACAACATAAAGATTAATGTCACCAGCCAGCAATATTGGTAATGCAAGAAATTGAATAAGCATTAATGGATATACGATATGGCGGGTTAATTGAATAAAAGCCTGAATTTTGGCTTCGACTGCAATTTTTCTTTTTATGGCTATTCCACCAAGAAGTTTGATAGCACATTGGATAGACCCTTTGGCCCACCGAAATTGTTGTCGCTTTGCTCCATTCATTTGAACTGGAAGCTCTGCATCGACTACTATATCAGGTAAGAAAACACATTTCCATCCTTTCATTTGGGCTCTATAGCTTAAATCCAAATCTTCTACTAGGGTTGCAGTATGCCAACCTCCCGCATCATCAATGCAATCACGCTTCCAAATTCCAGCTGTTCCATTAAAGTTCATAAACAAATGAGAGTTACTTTTGGCTGTTTGTTCGATTAGAAAATGAAAATCGAGGCTCAAAGCTTGAGCCTTTGTAATAGTAGAATAATTTTCATTTACATGGCCCCATCTACACTGAACAAACCCAATATTGGGTTTGGAAAAGTGTGGAATTGCCCTTTTAAGAAACCATTCTGGTGGAATAAAGTCCGCGTCAAAAATCGCCACATATTCTGTATCAGTTATTTGCATTGCATATTTGAGAGCACCTGCCTTGTATCCTTTCCTGGTACCTCTCCGTATATGTTCAATCTGAAATCCTTGTTTTTTGTAACCTTTTACTATATCCGCAATAAGTTCAACGGTATCATCATCAGAATCATCCAAAACCATTATCTTCATTTTTTCTTTGGGATAATCTAGTCCACATACAGAATCAACTAAGCGTTTGGCAACATATTTTTCATTATAAATCGGAAGCTGGATTGTAACAGAAGGAGTTCCGGTATAGGTCGGGCTAAAAACTTCTTTGCGTCTGGCCGAAAGAAGAGTCAAATAATAAAAGTTGACGGTATAAGCTGTAATTATGATTGCAGATATTATAAACAAATCAAAAACAAATGCGGTGAAAGGATTGATGGCCATTCGCTAGTTTTTCAGACTGCTTCCTGGCTATTTATAGTTGCAAAATTGGTTGTTTATTTTTGTTCAAAAATTTTGATTGCAGAAGGTGGACATACGCCCTCACAGGCAAGACAAAAAATACAATCAGGTTCCTTAGACATCAAGGGTTTCTTTTCAGACGCTAAATTTCCTGGAGTATCAAACCATTCATAAACACCTACGGGACATGCTTCTATACATCCACCGTCTGCAATACAAATATCATAATCCACAGATACAAATTCCCCCCATACTCCTAATTGCTTGTTATCGCCACCACGTCTTCCCCAGGTTTTTATGGAATAACCTGATGCGTTGTAAGCGGTTGTAGCTTTCATTTTAGATTTAAATTCAACATCTATTGGACCTGATTTCGGACCATCAAGAACTGGAATGTCAGCTCCCCCATCATCACCTGCTGATTCTTCAACGGGTTTTGGTTTAGGTTTGGCATCAAGAACTATTTTTGCCAATGGAGTCATCTCTTCTAATTTTTGAAGAGCATTTAGTTCAGTTATTTTTTCATCTTTGATTAGAAAATCAATCATTTTATCTGCTAAAATTGTATTTCGTAAAATAGTATCAATAATCATTTTCGCAAAATGATCTGCCTTTTTCCTATAATCTTTAACCCATTGGGGATCTCCAAATTTTTCTATTGGAAATATTTGATATATGATATCTACAACTTCACCAGTAACAATTTCAACTGTTACAGATAGTTCAACTTCCTCATATCCCTTAGCATCAGGATCTTTCATGTTTTGTTCCTTCCAACGGTATGTGGCAAATATTCTATCGGCATACGCATCCATTTCAAATGCCTTTTTCATTCCATCATGTACAGATTTGATTTCGTCAGGATCTTCGAGATTAATTGGTAATCTATAGAGACCTAATTTGAAACCATGTAGAGGATATACACCACGTTTTGCGGTAGGTGCTTCCATTGACCATACCCTATCTTTAAGAAGTAATGACATTTGGTTTCAGTACATGTGTTTTATTTAAAAAGGTTATCTAGTCATCTGGACACGTAAGTTCACGTAGTTTGGTGTATTTTTTTTCCATAGCCTCAGCATATTCTGAAACTTTAATTAGATCAAATCGGTCTTTTGTAAAATACCAGCGAATTGGGACCCAGTGCCCTATTCCATCCATATCATGAATCATTCCTTTATCTGAAATGACATTTAGTGCTTCATCCAAAGTTGTTTCCTTTACCGTTAGACCCCTTTTGGTTTTATCCTCCATTATGAATTCCGAACCTCCATCTTTTATGTAATAAAAGGATCCCTTCTTTAAAATTGGAAGGTCTTGATGCAAGTTATTTTTCCACAGGATTTCCTATCATGTTACCCCACTCTGTCCAGGAACCATCATAGTTTCGAACTTTGGAATAACCGAGTAAATATTTTAGAACAAACCAGCTATGAGAAGATCTTTCTCCAATCCTACAATAACAAATAACATCTTTATCCGGAGTTACTCCTTTTGATTCATAATTCTGTTTTAATTCATCTAAAGATTTGAAGGTTCCATCCGCATCATTTACAGCTGTTGCCCATGGAATGTTATTAGCCCTAGGAATGTGTCCACCTCGTTGTGCATGTTCCATTGGATATTCTGGTGGTGCGGTTATTTCCCCTGAAAATTCCGCCGGAGAACGCACATCGACCATAACTGTATCTTCTTTACCCAATGCGCGGCTAACATCAAACAAATAAGCTCTAAGTCCTTCATCAGGAGGTTGTGCTACGTACTTAGTTGGTTGAATTTGAGGTACTTCAATAGAATAGTCCCTATTTTCTAATTCCCATTTTTTTCTGCCACCATTCATTATTTTGAGATTTTCATGGCCATAGATTTTAAAGACCCAAAAAACAAATGCTGCAAACCAATTGTTAAAATCACCATAAAGAATTACTTCGGTATCGGAAGAAATTCCGTTTTTAGACATTAATTGCTCAAATTGTTTTTTACTGATAATGTCTCTAGTTACAGGATCGTTGATATCTCTCTTCCACCAAATAAGACTAGAATTTTTGATGTGTCCTTTTTGATACCCGTTAACTGGATCATAATCAACCTCAACAAATTTTCTTTTTTCATTAGGAGGATTTTGAGATGCCCATTCTGTGTCTACAAGAACCTCGGGATGTGCGTAACTCATAATATTTCATAAATTTGTTTATCTACTTAATTGTTTTTCTAAAAGATCTGAAAAATATCATTTTTAAGTAAATAAAAATCAGAAGAATTGGTTGAAACTAAATAAAGTTGCAATTGTAAGCAAGGTGGGTTCAAAGGAATCTGAAAAAGCAGCCAAGGCGGTTGCCAAAAAATTTTTGATTCGAAAATCACAAGTGTACACTATTTCTCCAATTGTTGTAGAAGGTGCAAAAACAATTCAGTCTTTACAAGAATTAAAAAAGGAGAAATTAGATTTAGTAGTAACTCTTGGAGGAGATGGAACAACACTTAGAGTTTTTCGACATTTAGAAAACGACACACCAATTTTAACAATAAATGTGGGAGGAAACAGGGGAATTCTTTCAGAAATTACGATTGATGAAATTGATGAATCTATTAATCAGATTTTAAAAGGGAATTTCTTTTTAGATAAGAGAATCAGAGTTGTTGCTTCATGTGGAGGTAAGGAATTTCCACCTGCCCTAAATGAGATTTATATCAATCGAACAAATCTTACCAAAACTGCAGAAATTGAAATTAAATTTCAAAATGATACAGTTAAACAGAAAATGGATGGCGTAATTATTGCCACGCCAAGTGGTTCAACAGGGCATTCCTTTTCCTTGGGAGGGCCAATACTACATGAAAGTCTTGACGTTTTGATAATTACTCCTGTGGCACCAGTGTATCGATTAGAATCAATTGTTGTCCCAGATGAGAAAATTGAAATAATATCCTCTCATGATTGCAACATTGTTATGGATGCACAGGTCGTAAAATCTGCTGGATACGAGGAACCAATAATAATTAAAAAATACAAAACACCTGCAGTGTTTGTTAGATTAAAGAAAAGAGGTCTTAGACAGATGAGTAAACTTGGATTTTAGAATTTTAGATGCAAGTGCATTTTATGCAGGAATTCCATTTGGGAGTGCCAATGACTGCTATACCACATCACTTGTTTATGATGAAATAAAGCACATCAAGAAAAAACAAGAAGTTCTCCAGACATTATTAGAAACCAATCGGTTAAAAATACGGGACCCAGATAAAAATTCTATTTTGTTGGCTATCAATACTTCAAAAAATACCGGAGACTATCAGCAACTTTCTAAACAGGATTTATCAATAATTGCTCTAGGTTTGGATCTCAAGGGCCAAATAATTACAGATGATTTTGCAATATCCAATGTTGCAAAAAATTTGGGGCTAACCATTTCACCGGTTATGACCAGCGGAATAAGAGATATAGGCAAATGGTTTCACTATTGTCCTGGTTGCGGCTCTAAACCTAAAAATGGAAAAGAATGTCCAAATTGCGGCACAACACTCAAAAAAAAATTATTCAAAAGTGAGCCTTCAACAAATCATTTTAATAATTGAGTTTTTCTGGTAAAGCCAACATAAAAGATTCGATATTCCTAACTAATTCAAGGAATCATGAATCATGCAGTGTTTTTTGGTTTGATTTTTTTAAAAATTTACTTTCAGACTCTAACATCTTTTTAATTTTTTTTGAACGAGTTTCTCCTAATCCTTCAACTTTAGAGAGTTCTGAAGTGGTAGCATTCAGAGCCTTTAAAGGGGATCCAAATTTTTCTAACAT
>JAHELB010000027.1 GCA_024644385.1 Nitrosopumilaceae archaeon
AATGAGCAAAAAATAGAATCTACAAAAAAGTTTCTAAGCAAATTATGGAATGTTTCAAGATTCTTGTCAAGTTTTCCAGTATTAAAATCTGGAACACCCAACTCAACTGACCAATGGATTTTATCTGAACTAAATAATTTAATAAATGAATGTAAAAGAGGGTACAATGAATATAATTTCTTTGTACCAGCAATTGCAATTAGAGAATTCACATGGAATATTTTTGCAGCTCACTATATTGAGATGGTAAAAGCAAGAGCTTATGGTATTGGATTTTCAGACGAAGAGAGAGATGGTGCAATTTTTACACTACACAAAACCTTATCAACAATTTTAAAATTATTAGCACCAATTACCCCATTTATTACTGATCATCTCTGGAAAACCCTTTACTCAACAGAGAGCATCCATAAAGAACAACAAATAAAGGTAGAAGTAGAATATCCAGAAAATAAATTAACCGCTGAAATTACAGAATTTAATTCCAAGGTTTGGAATGAGAAAAAAGCTAAAAATCTATCGCTAAAAGATTCAATTTCTTTTCCAGTTCCGGAAAATTTAGAACCTTTCAAAAAAGATTTAAAGTCAATGCATAATTTAGATGATTAAAATTTAATTTTTTGATTCGTGAACGAGATTTACAAAATATTTGTGCAGTGAAATATCTGTAGTGAGTTCTGGATGGAATGCTGTTCCAATAATATTTCCTTTTTTTATGGCAATAATTTTTTCATTAAATTTTGACAGAACTTCCACATCTGAACTTACTTCAGAAACTGAGGGCGCTCGAATAAACACTCCATTGAAATTTGGGATGTTTATCGAATCCATAGAAATTTCTGCCTCAAATGAATCGTTTTGCCGTCCAAAAGAGTTCCGTTCAATCTTTATACCAACTAAATCTAAAACGGGTTGACCAGTTTTTCCCAAAACATGGTCATCTACGGTTTTTGCAAGTAAAATCATCCCAGCACAGATACCCAAAATGGGCATTCCGTCCTCAATTTTCTCCTTGATTACCCGAAGGGAGCTGTTTACTAGAGATAGTTGTCCAATTGTAGTGCTCTCTCCACCAGGAATTATCAACCCATCTAGTTTCCTAACCTCATCTGCAGTTTTCACATTAACTACATGTCCCTCAATTCCCAAGTCTTTTATGGCTTTTTTTGTAGATAATAGATTTTCATGGACATCTCCTTGAATTGCCAGTACACCGACAGTAAGACTCAAGCTGACCCACCACGTTCTTGCATTCTTAATTCTAATGTATTCACATCTAGACCTAGCATCGACTGCCGCTCGTCAATCATTTTTTGAGCTTCTTTTACTTTTTCTGGCTCATTCCAGAAGGTCGTCGCCAGAACGATTGCTCGGGCTCTTTCCTTTGCATCGTTTGCATTAAAAATCCCAGAACCGACAAAAATTCCATCACATCCAAGTGACATTAGATATGCAGCATCTGCAGGTGTCGCAATTCCACCGGCAGCAAAGTTAACTACAGGTAATCTGCCTAGTCTTGCGGTTTGCTCAACAATATCATAAGATACTTTGAATTCTCTTGCCATTCTGATCAAATCTTGATTGTCTCCAGAATCATAAATGGCCTTTATCGCACGTAATTCATCATTTACTTTTTTGATATGGGTAACAGCTTCTGCAACATTTCCAGTTCCTGGTTCTCCCTTTGTTCTAATCATTGCAGCTCCTTCTTCAATTCGTCGTAGTGCTTCAGCTAAAGACCTTGCACCATTTACAACTGGGGTCGTGAAATCCCATTTCCAAATATGGTGATGTTCATCTGCAGGAGTTAAAACCTCAGATTCGTCAATCATATCTACATCTGTTTCTTGTAAAACTCTGGCCTCGTATACATGACCAATTCTGCACTTTGCCATAACTGGAATGGTAACTGAATCCATAATTTCCTGAATAATTCGAATACTTGCAGTTCGTGCAACTCCTCCTGCTTTTCTAACATCAGATGGGAGTTTATCTAAAACCATAACAGAGACTGCGCCTGCATCTTCTGCAATTTGTGCCTGTTCTACCGTTGTAACGTCCATTACAACTCCATTTTTCAACATGTGAGCAAACCCACGTTTCAAAGTAGATGTGCCACGAGAAATATTTCTCGAATAGGCTTTCTCAAAAATGATGCCTTTGGCGTTCTTTCTTTCACCAGCTAATGGAAGCATGGTCTAAGTTCCCACTTTGGGTATTTGTACCTATTCACTAATCTGTTTAATTATTTGATCTAGCTGGGATTCAACCATAGAAATTATTGGTGGAATAAATTTTTCAGTAGCATTTTGTTCTGGCCAGTGAACCGTTTTACTTTTTCCATTCAAGGTTATTTTTACATTTGATTTTTTATAATCAAAAACATCATCGTTTATGGGAAATGATTCAGAAGGAATTTCGATAAAACCAGTTTCTTTAATCAATGCAGTTAACCTTCTTAGTTTTTCTTCACTTAATTGAGATTTTACATCAGGTTGTGGGTAACCCTCCTTTGTTACAGAGTATTTTACGTCTCCATTATTTTTGATTGAAAGAATTTCAGTTTTTTGAGTCCCTACTCGCTCAGTAACACCAAAGGATATTTTTTTTAATTGATGTTTTGTGTATTCGATCTCTATTGTATCATTGGGATTTGCAGCAGAAAATGGAATATCCGGTTTAATAATTAATGGATAGGCAATCAAGAGTGCAACAATAATAGGAATCGCTCCTACTGCTAAGACAATTGGTTTAACCATGATATTCTTTACAATTATGAAATCAGTTTTATTGCAAATAAGTCTTGGTGAAAGTAACTTAAAATTCAAGGGGGTATCATTATTTTTTGTGGGGTCGTAGCCTAGCCTGGTAGGGCGACAGTATCTACAACGATCACCGCTAAGGGCTCCAGAGGTAAACTAAGCTAAACTGACTCACGGATGATGTAAGTTTGGAGCTGTAGTGACCCGTAGGTCGCCGGTTCGATTCCGGTCGGCCCCACGTTCCTATCGTGTTAATATAATTAATTTCCCTATTATTACGAGGGACAACCAAACCGGAGACAGTAATTCGATAAATCGAAGAACTTCCAAAAATTAAGAGTCGACAGTTGTTAAAATTCAAAGATGGGTTGATTGAGGGTGAGAATAGTTCATTGTAAAATACGTCAAATTACCTTAGGATTTTGAAATCATTTTCAATTGAATTAAGTGAAAAGGAATTCAAGAATGTTAACCGAGAAGATATTTTAGAGTTTTTAGATAAACCAAAAAAATCCAGAAACTTCTTTAAAGAAAAAACCTAAAACCAATTATGATGGCAGAAAATCCCAAAGATTTTGTCCCTCAATTTTTTAACCACACATCAGGTTCTTATGATAAAATAGTCCATTGGACCACATTTGGAAAGGACAGTTTATGGAAAAACAAGATTCTAGAACAACTATCTACTGAAAAATCAGTGCTAGATCTTGCCTGTGGAACTGGAATTCTTACCAGACAAATAGCGACTAAAATTCCACATGCCAAAATAATTGGAGTCGACATTACCAAAACCTATCTAGAAGTTGCGAGAAAAAAATCAATTTCAGATAAAAACATCTCCTTTGTTAATGAAGATGCCGAGAAACTAAGTCTTGGAAAAAAATTTGATTGTATTACTGCATCATATTTGCCAAAATACTGTGACCCCGAAATATTAATCAAGACTTGTTGTGGCCACCTAAATGACGGAGGTAAGATAATCTTACATGACTTTACATATCCAAAAAACAAATTTGTACAAAAACTCTGGAATTTGTACTTTAAGGTTCTTCGCTTGGGAGGAATTTTTATTCCAAGTTGGAATAATGTCTTTGTAAAATTACCAACCCTGATTAGGTCTTCAAATTGGATAAAGGAATATGAAAGAATTATGATAAACTATGATTTGAAAACAGAGGTACAAAAATTAACTTGGGGTTCTTCGGCTATTATAACTGGAACCAAGATTGTCTAGTTTAATCTCTTCAGTAATTGTAAACCAAACCGAACCATCTATGATTATTTCATATTCTCTTGTAGTCTTGCTCTGGTCAGGATTGTGATTCAAAGATAACACCTTTCTTGTTGCAGTGATATTATTTTGAGATAAAATTGAGCCTACTCCTTGTTTTTTTTTCAAAAGCTCATTCAGTATAAATTCAGGAAGTTTTCTAGAGTCAAATTTTACCTGAGCCTTAATAACAGGTAATTCATTTGAAGAAATTGCTACTTTTCTCTCAAATTGGTGTGGAGACACTGTGGTTTGTTCTATTATTTGTAAAAGAATTTTTCCATATAGGATTTCTCCAAGAACATTTTCAACTTGACCTACTGGTGCGGCTAAAATTTTATTTAACAATTCCTTGGTACTCAACTAATAAAGTTAATCTCTAAAGATGTATTAAAACAAAAAAGAAAACTGTACCAACTAGTACTGAGCTACTTGTAATTTTAAGAATTATTTCTTTTTTGTGAAATATTTCATAACGTGCATTTTCCTGTTTGAGGGCTTTGTACTTTCGAGATGTATTTATCAAAATATAACTTGCAAAACCCGCAATTGCAGAAAATATCACAGTCTCCAAGGATATAGAATTTGAATGGATTGCGGCGCCGGCAAAAACTGGTAAAATTCCCCAAGATATCACAAATGATGCATTATTGTGGAATTTTCCACCAAATAACTCTAAATTATATGCAAAAAGGAAAAATCCCTCAATTATCCCAATTGGGAACAATAACCAAGAATCCAAAACGGCAAAATACAAACCGATTGAAAAAGCTGCCGTCAAAGAAAGTATAGAGGCTACCCACAGTTTGGTTTTAGGTAAATACCCCCAAGGTTTTTTCGTGCTTCCCTGGGCATCAAGACAATGGGCTGCCACACCGATTGCTAAAAAATAGAGTAGAGCAACTGACACTAGTCTATCTAGAGTAAATTCAACAGAGAGTGAGCCCCAAATAGCAAATGATACGACCATGCCAGTATAAGGCAAAAACAAGATTCCTACAGATAATCTAAACTTCCTAGAACCAAACTTTGGAACAAACCATTCAGACATTCTATCTCTTTGCATCAAATTTCCTATGACCTTCTTACTTAATTAATTTAGAAAAAAACACCTTGCAAAAATTGTTTATTTTAAATTATTTTTTTGGGAAGGATGAAAGTGAGTTTAAAATTTCTATTAATTAGGTCGAATTTCAGATCAAAAACATTGATTATTAGCGAATTAAAATTAGGTGAACCCGATTGGGCATAAAGTTCAATTCCGGTCGGCCCCACGTTCCTATTGTATTCATAAATTTAGTGGAAAACTCCCTTATGGGGTTTTGAAATTAGCAATTTTTGATTATTCTATGTTTTTACTTTGTGTGTTTTCCCATGACTTTTCTAAAATTTCTAAAACTTTGGTATATACCTTAATATTTTCAACAGTTGTATTTTCCAAGGATCCTATCCAATTTTGTATTGTTTTTTTGGCAGCTTCAAAATTAGGTTCTTCAATTGCATGAGACCATGATTCTAAGAATGCTTGTATCTGAATCTCTGCGTTTTGCTTACTGTTGTTTATCAATATGGTTTGATTTTTTAACAAGTCAGAATTATCTTTTAAAATTTTCTTCCAAACCAACAAACAATTTATTAGTGATTCCTCATCGACTCCACTCCAATATTCAAAACTCTTTTTCAGTGCGTCTATCAAATCATTGTTTGACATGCCCCTAATAGAACTTCATTGGTTTTAAGTTTCCCTAGAATTTTTATTATCTGCTTCTCAAGACGTTAAGAGCTGATCCTTTTTTGAACCATTCAATTTGTGATTTATTATATGAATGATTTAAGAAAATTTCATCACTTGAGCCATCTATATGAGTGATTTTGCATTGTACCTGTTTTTGAGGCTCAAGATTGTTTAATCCTAAAAGACTAATCTTATCGTCTTCTAGAATTTTTTCATAGTCATCTGGATTGCTAAAGGTAAGGGCCAATATTCCTTGTTTTTTCAAGTTTGTCTCATGGATTCGAGCCAGGCTCTTTGTGATAACAGCAGCACATCCTAAAAATCGAGGGGTCATGGCTGCATGTTCTCTGCTGCTCCCTTCGCCATAATTAGAATCACCCACTATTACCCATCGCATTCCTTTTTGCTTGTATTGTCTTGCAATGTTTGAGAATGATTCTATTTTATTGTTCAAGATATTTTTCCCTTTTCCTACCTCATCGTTGAAAGCATTTACTGCTCCCAAAAGCATGTTATCGCTAAGATTATCCAAATGACCTCGCAGGGATAGCCAAGCTCCTGCCGGAGAAATATGATCTGTTGTACATTTTCCTTTAGCTTTAACAATAACCGGAATTTCTTTAAAGTCGTTTCCGTCCCATTCATCGAAGGGTTCTAAACGTTGCAGACGTTTACTGTTAGGATCAATAATTACTTCAATATCATCTGTTTCTTTGGGAGGTTCAATGAAAATTCCATCTGGTCTCACGAATCCCTCCTGTGGAACTTCAGGTGCAGATTTTGGTGGATCCAATTTGAATTTTGAGCCATCGGCTGCAGTTAACTCGTCAGTTAAAGGATTGAAAGATAGTTTTCCACCGAGGGCAAGAGCTATAATCATTTCAGGACTTCCAATAAAATTAAGAGTGTTGCGTCGACCGTCATTTCTTCCTGGAAAATTCCGGTTAAAGGTTGTAACTATTGTGTTTTTTTCATCATCATTTAATTCAGGTCTACTCCATTGGCCAATGCAGGGTCCACAAGCATTTGCAAGAACAGTTGCTCCAATTTCTTTTAATGAATTCATTTGACCGTCTCTTTCAATAGTTCCCCGTATTTGCTCAGATCCTGGAGTGATAAGCAGTGGAATTTTGGATTTGATTCCTTTTGATTTTGCTTGTTCTGCTAAATTTGCAACCCTTGACATGTCTTCATATGATGAATTTGTACAACTACCAATTAGTGCGACCGAAATTGGATCAATGTAATCTTTGGATTTTACATCTCTAGATAATTCTGAAATTTTTCTGGCCAAATCAGGCGTATGTGGACCTACTATGTGAGGTTCTAATGTTGAAAGGTTGATTTCAACAATTCTATCAAAATATTTTTCAGGGTTTTCTTCTACCTCTGAATCTGCAACCAATAATTCTTTATTTTTATTGGCAAGGTCTGCAATCTCTTTGCGGTTTGTATATTTCAAATAAGTTTCCATTCTTTTATCATATGGAAACAAAGAACAGGTTGCACCAACCTCTGCACCCATATTTGTAATGGTAGCCTTTCCAGTACAGCTAATAGATTCAGTTCCAGGCCCAAAATATTCAATTATCGAATTTGTTCCGCCAGATACTGTGAGTTCTTCTGCAACTTTTAGAATTATATCTTTTGGCGCAGTCCATCCGTTTAATTCTCCAACAAGTTTAACTCCTATACGTTTTGGATAAAGTAATTCCCAAGGCATCCCGGCCATTGTTTCTGCTGCATCCAATCCCCCAACACCTACTGCTATCATACCTAATCCCCCCGCATTAGGAGTATGAGAATCTGTACCAATCATCAACCCACCTGGAAACGCATAATTTTCAAGAACTACTTGATGAATGATTCCCGCACCAGGTTTCCAAAAACCACAACCATATTTTGCAGCAGCAGATTGTAAAAACTTGAAGACTTCGTTGTTTTCATCTAACGACACCTTCATGTCAGTATCCCCCTCGATTTTAGCTCTAATCAGATGATCACAATGAACCGTGGTGGGAAGGGCAGTTTGTTTTAGTCCTGCTTGCATGAATTGAAGCATTACCATTTGGCCTGTTACATCTTGTAAGGCTACCCTGTCAGGTTTGAGAAAAACATAATTTTTTTGTTCATCAAGATTTTTTGCTGAAATTTCCTCCAAATGACCTGCTAGTATTTTTTCAGTAAGGGTTAATGGTCGTCCAACCACTCTACGATATTTCTCAATATTTTTCCGTAATTTGTCATAAACCTCTGATACTAATTTTGGAGTGCTGTCTATTTCCACAAAATACTAAGAAAAAGACCCGAATTTATTGTTAATTCAATTTCAAAAAAAATATTGATAGGCATAGCATTTTCTTAACAATTATAAGCCAAAAATTATTCTATATTTGATTATTGGGAGTTGTCAAAATTAGGATGAGGTGTTTATTTGGTCAATAAAGGGTTTCCAAAATTTGGAATGTCTCAAGCTGGAGCCTTTGTAGCAGCCTTAAAAAATTACAATTTACCAGATTTCATACTGGTTTTAATTGCCAAGGAATGTAAATCTGATCTTCTAGAGAGAGGAAGAATTGATGACAGATTACAAAGCATGAATGATGAAGCATTAGAGCTTTTACACAAAGTTTTTGTGGAATGTGCAGAAGATCCTGCCGGAAAATATGCTCAGTATAGATTTTTTGCCTATGTATCTAGCATGTATCACAAATGCGAAGTAATGGTAAATGAAACTATTCCGGGAGAAAGTGGCAAAAATCACAAACTACCGGTTGCCGTAAAAAATAATGGAATGTATATCGCAGTAGCCTTTAACAAGGCAACTGGAAATGAAGTTAGCAAGAAAGAGACAGCGAGATTTTATGAAATGGTAGATGATATAAAAAAAGGTGATCACGGAACAATGCTAACAGATGCGATTTATGGTTCTTCTGTTGGTTTCAAGGGAGATGCACTTGTGGAATTAGAAAGATTGAATAAATTAAGAACTGATGATCCTGAAACTAAACTTAATTTTAAAACGGCAAATTTTGAAAATAATATTTATTCTGTAACCAAATGTTAGAAAACTAGGTTATTGTTAAACCTGAAAAAGATTTAGGATTTTAATTAACGGGTTTTTTAAAGGAAAAAATTTGTTGTGTCTATTGCAAGAAACATTGGTTTACCGTCTGTTTTTTTAAAATCCATTCCATATTGTTCAAAGTACAAATCAGAGAAAAGATGTTTTGTCCAAATATCATGGACAATGTCGATATACTTTTTGTGATTTAGTTGTCTTAATAGTTCATGAGCTATTTCATGAGAAATTGTGGTACAGTTTTTTTCTGCCATGAATAGCGTGTCATTAGGATCTTTGGGGGATTGCCACCAAATCATACCAAAATTTTCAGAATGATATCCTTCACATGTGCAATCCGTCCATAATGGCCTAAAGTAGCAAAGATAGAAATGGTAAATTTCTTTTCCACGTTGTTCATGATCTCGAATTAATGTGGGAGTGTCTAATTTTTGAAGAAGGCTTCTAGGTTGTGTAATTAATTCGTCGCATTTAATTTCAAAATTAATTCCAAATTTTTCTTTTATCCATATCTTAAAAAATTGACTCATTTGAAGGACGTACTCAAATTCGGGCTTGTGTTTTTCTCGATCTTCTTGTTTTACAACGAAAATAAAATGTAATATCATAATAAGAAAAAGGGGAGTGTGTTATGTTTGACCTTCTATTCCCATAAGGGTTAGTGTGGATCGAATCTTCTCAATTTTTCGGATTTTCCAAGTTATTGTTTCACGTAATTTTTCAACGGTATCAGATTCAATCTTGGCCAAAATATCATATGCACCAAAAGTTCCATGAACTTCTTTTACACCTTCTAGGCCCTTTAATTGGTGAATAATAGCCTCTTCGGAACCTAGTTCACAGTTTATTAAAACATAAGCTGTTGCCATAGTTCAGATAAAACAAATCGACTATATCAATAAAGCGATTATAGAGGTTAATTTCGAGAAATTTTAAGAATATCTTCCCAAATATTTTTTGGCACAGGCATTACAGACAACCTAGAAATTCGGACTAATTCCCAATCTTGAAATTTTTTCTGATTTTTTATTTCATCCAAAGTAACAGGACGTTTTAATGGTTTTTGGTATTTTACATCTACTACAATGTACCTTTTGTTTTCTTCTTTTGGGTTGGGGTATGGTTTTGAAATAACTTCAATTATTCCAACCGCTTGTCGTTCAGTACCGGTATGATAAAATAAAATTAAATCCCCTGGTGACATATTTTTCATATGTTTTAAGGCAAGATTGTTGTGAACTCCATCCCAAGTTGTCTTTTTATCTTTTTTGAGATTTTCAAAACTATATCCTCTAGGTCCAGTAGGTTCTTGTTTTACTAGCCAGTAATTTACCAAGTCATTTTTCTTTTGAAAGGACGTTGTTTTATTTCTTTGATTAATCAAATGTCCCCCGGTTCTGACTCGCACAAGATCATTGGTATTTTAGCCAAAACCTCCTTGGGTTCTGAAACCGGGGTCGCCCTTCATGTAGCATACCTGGGTGAATTAGAAATCATTGGTATCAATACGATCGCATCATCCTAATCCGTCTGTATGCCTGCTCTTGGGCGTTTAATTATAGATTTAGTCAAATATTAATCCAGATAGGATAATTTCAAACCCTACTACTGGAACTCGAATTTTATATTTTTCGATTGTTTGTGAATTAATTTGTCCGATAGTGCCTATCGTTTTTCCATGCGCTAAAATTGAAGCAGTCCTGCCTTTCTCGAAAGTTTTGTGAGTTGAAGTCTTGGTTTCAATATCTAAGTTAAAGCCAACCTTTAGTGCAGATTGTAAAATTGATTTTATTTCAGTAAAATTGGCATCTTGGTTTGCAAAAACCGCTGCAAGGTTCGTTTTTTCGTAAATGGGGTTATTCTTAACAAATATTGTTCCGGTTTCAAATAATTTTTGAGGATAGGGTAGATGAATATTTCTTGAAAGATTTTCTAAAAGTCCTGGCAGAATTAAATCTCGTAAAATGGTATGTTCCTGACTCTTTGAATTTAATACAGAAATAGAATTATTTGGTTCTCTATTTGTCATTTCATATAGAATTTTTTTACTAGTTAAACTAGAGTTTAATGCTTCTAAATATCCAAGGCCTATCATCACTAGACTGAGTGACTTTAGTTGAGAGGATATTGGGTGAATTGCACCCAAAGTTTCAGATGGGGATAGTAATGATGTTAGATTTTCAATGCCATAACCTAATGCTACCTCTTCAACTATGTCCATCTGGCCAAAAATATCAAATCGATATGGGGGAATGTCACACACAATATTTTTTCCCTTAATGGACGCATCCAATCTAGATTTTTTTAAAGAAGAAATAATTTTAGAGTTATTAAGTTCTAATCCAAGAGACTCATTGATTAATTGAGGAGTTACAGTTATTTTTCTTGATTCTAGTTTTGGAGAAGAATTTTTCGATCCAGTAATATTTGTAGATATAAGATTAAAACCAGCAGTATGAAGAATAGTCGCTACAACGGAGAGCATGTCTTCAGCATCTTCTTTGTTAATTCCTGTAACCTCAACAAATAGGTTTTTTGTTTTTGTTGTTACAGTTGTGATTGAAGAATTAATTATTGGTGGGAATGATATGGTTTGGCCAGTTGAATCAATTATTATTGGAACTTGAGATGAGTTACCTAAAACTCCGCCATATTCTCTTCCCACCTCAGTATTTTTCAAAATATCTAATATGGTTTTTTCATCAACTGAATTAAGAGGAATAAATTTGTAATTTCGGTCAGTTGTACCGTAGGATATGGGAAAACAAATTTTATCTAAATCATGAATTCCTATTGAAGATTTTTTTCTTTTTCTTCCTATTCCAGAGTGAAGGTCTTCTTGCATGGTCATCAACTGCTTGATAATTTTATCATCGATTTTCCCATTTTTTGCAACTATCCCAGTAACAAATGGTCTTATTTTGGCAACACTAGATTTTACATTAATTTTGTATTCTTTTGATTTTTTTATTTTTAGTTTTATTGAACCTGTTTTTATTCCTAGTAATCCTTGTAAACCTAAAGCAATACCAAAATCGGTAGAATAATCAGGTCTATTTGGACTGTATTCAACTCGAACTAGGTCTTTATCTTCAGATTCTATGTCTAATCCCAGAAATGGTAATGATTCAGAGATTTGCTTTTTTGATACCTTTCCGATTAATTTTTGAAGTCTAGAATAAGAAAGTTCAACTACTGGCATTTTGTAGCACTCCTCAACCAACCCAAGTTGTTATTGTAAAATTCTCGTACATCATCTAATCCACATTTTAACATAGCAATTCTCTCAATTCCACCTCCCCATGCTAAAACAGGTTTTTTTATCCCAAGTGGCTTTGTTACTTCTGGTCTGAATATCCCCATTCCAAATAATTCCACCCATTTTCCTAATTTTTCATTAAACACCATAGTCTGGAGAGATGGTTCTGTATACGGAAAAAATGTAGGCCAAAATTTTATTTTAGTTAATCCAATCCTTCGATAAAATTCTCTTTGAATGCCCATTAAATTACGTAAATTGGCGTTGGTTCCAGTTACTACTCCTTCTATTTGATTAAATTCAACTAGATGTTTGTAACTAACTTTTTCATTTCTAAAAACTCTGCCCAGAGAAAATATTCTGGCTTCATCCGGTTTATTTTCTGCAAGATGTTTAATGGTTATACATGTAGTATGAGTTCTAAGTACCATTTTTTTTGCTTCGTTAATATCCCAATGATATCGCCAACCTTGTTTGTGATATTTGGATACATTGCGTATTTGTTCAGCAGTCCCAATTTTTTTTGAAGATATACCATCAAGAAAAAAGGTATCCTGTAATTCTCTTGCTGGATGGTCTTGAGGAGTAAAGAGAGCATCAAAGTTCCAAAAGCTTGATTGTGTCATGTTTCCTAAAATTTCCGAAAAACCGAGAGTGACAAATATTTCACGAATTTCATCAATAGTATCTTTTAAGGGGTGGGTTTTTGCAACATAAGTTTCCGGGACTTTAGCTTCTACATCAATTGCTCCTGAATCAGAATTTGTAAAATCTAAGGTTTGGCCAAGTTTTGATAAGGTAATTTCTTTAATTTTAACAATATCTTCTTTAATAAAATCTGGCCTTTGTAGGAGAGCGGTAAGATCATCTTTATCAGTTTTTATTTCAGGAATTCCATCTTTTCCAATTTGTTTTAGAGTTTTTTCACCAGGAATAATTGAAGGGTAACTCTTTAGAGAAATTTTATTTTCTATAGATTCTACCCAATTATTTTTCTTGGCTATGCCCATTGCAGGACCAAAAACAGGTCCAAGTTGTTTTTGTAATTCGAGTATTGTCATTGGACTTTTATTTATTAAATCCAAAAACCTTCGTTCAGGTAACCCTTTTTCTAGAGAGTCTAAACCATTTTTTTCAAGACGAAAATGAATTTTTTTAGATTCATTGATTTCGATTAATTCTTTATGTTTTAACCACTCTATTCCACGACGAATCTGGTCTGGAGAAAGTTTGGTTAAATTTTCTAGTTTTTCGGGGGTTAATTTTGATTCAATTTTTAATACAGAAATAATTTTTTTTTCGATTTCATGAAAAACTTGGGACAATAGCAGAAAGTTCGAAAAAGACTTTTTAAACCTTAACCTAAGGGAAATTGAATGTCAACTGAGGATTTTGTTGTAACTCCCTGGCATGTTGAAGGAGATATTGATTATGATAAATTGATCAAACAGTTTGGGACTGAGAAGATTTCTCCGGAAATCCTTGAAAGGATTAAAAAAAATACTAAAGAGGATCATTTTATGCTCAGGAGGGGGATTTTTTTCTCTCATAGGGATATGAATAGGATTTTGGAGGATTATGAAAGGGGTAAGAAGTTTTTTCTATATACTGGTAGGGGTCCTTCTGGTCACACCCACATTGGTCATTTAGTTCCCTGGGTCTTTGCAAAATGGCTTCAAGAAAAATTTGATGTAAATATGTACTTTCAACTTACTGATGACGAAAAATTTTATGCAAAACCAAATTTAACTTTAAAAGAAACCAAAAAATATGCCTATGAAAATGCACTTGATTTTATTGCATTAGGATTTAAACCAGAAAATACGAAAATAATTATCAACACTAGAAATATCCAAACATTGTATCCCATCGCGGCTGAGGTTGCAAAAAAAGTTAATTTTTCAAACACCAAAGGGGTTTTTGGATTTACAAATGAAACCAATATCGGAATGATTTTTTACACATCCCTTCAATCGGCTCCATGTTTTATTGAAGAAAAACCAGTGTTAATTCCATTAGGAGTTGATCAAGATCCTCATTTTAGAATTACAAGAGACATTGCACCAAAAATAGGAAGGCCAAAGCCTGCTCTAATTCACAATATCATGATTCCAGGATTAGAAGGGCCTGGAGGAAAAATGTCAGCTTCTAGTGAAAATGGAACAGTATACACCACTGATACGCCTACTATGGTGAAAAAGAAAATTAACAAATATGCATTTTCTGGAGGCCAACCAGACATAGAACAGCACAGGAAAATTGGAGGGAATCCAGATATTGATGTATCGTATCAATATCTAAGAATATTTTTTGAACCTGATGACCTTAAATTAAAATCCATACATGATGATTATAAATCGGGAAAAATGCTTACAGGAGAATTAAAGGGAATTCTGATTGAAAAAATTAATTCTTTTTTGGAAACCCATCAAGAAAAAAGAGAAAAGGCAAGAGAGAGGATCGATGAATTCCTTTATGAAAATATATGAAAGTTCAGGTAAGTTGTGAGGATAAATACGAATGTAAAAAACTGGCTAGTCTAATTTTTATAAAAGATTCTAATGAAACCTATATTTCAAAAATTCTAAACGTTATAGAAAATGAAGTTGTAATGGAATTAAAAGACAAGTCGGCCCATAGTGTTCTTTTAAAGGATAAGAATCAAGTCGAGATTTTTGTGGATTTCATACAATCAGTTGTGGAAGGAAACCATAAAATCATCTCAACTGAAATTTTCAATCATAATATTGAGATCGTTAAAGGGGAGAAACTGGATTTGGTGTAAGTGTGGATGTTTTACTTTCCAAATATAGTATAGATAGCAATAACCCCTACTATCGCAATTAGACTTAATCCTAGTGCTTTAAAGTCACTATTCATGATAGTATTTTGAAATTATTATAATTAAAGTGTTAACAAATTCTCAGGTTTGGTTTCAATGATTATCTTGGAAAACGGTTTTGCTTTTTCTTAAATTCCTTAGATTTTTTTTCTGGTGAAGAAGCGGTTTTGTCAAGTTCGTTACAATTTAAACAGAGAATTTTTAGATCTTTTCTTGCTAGGTCAGGGTCCGAGATATATTTTCCCCATGACGAAGCAAATCCTCCTCTTCTAACATTATCAAAGGAATCTTGATCAAAATTATGGCTAAATCCCAGAGCTCTTTCATCTTTGAAACCACAATTTGTACAAATCTTACCGCCTAAAATTTCAAATAATTTTTCCTTTAGTGTGTTATAGAATTTTTCAGAGCCACCAGAATAGAACGTCTCTTGTTTTTTTAAGGATTTGATCTTTGTTGATTTAGATCTAAAGTCCTCTTTACCAGAATGGAAAACCTTGTCATCTCTGGAATATCTTGAACCTCTGTCATCTCTGGAATATCTTGAACCTCTGTCATCTCTGGAATATCTTGAACCTCTGTCATCTCTGGAATATCTTGAACCTCTGTCATCTCTGGAATATCTTGAACCTCTGTCATCTCTGGAATTCCAATCACTCCCTGAATTCTCTGGTTTGTTTTTTCTAAAACAATCACTGCAGTAAACTGGTCTATTGGTTTTTGGAACAAATGGAACTTGGCATTCAGTTCCACAATCAGCGCAAACTACTGTTGTAGATTCTGTTTTTCTATCATCTCTGGAATATCTTGAACCTCTGTCATCTCTGGAATTTCTAAAGGAGCTAAATTTATTATTAGAATTATTACTATTTGAGTTCTTTCTGAATTTTTTTTCTCCTCTTTTTACTCTGTGTAATTCCAAAACAATCAATTTTGGAAAGGTTGATTGATTATAGATACTTTAAGCTTTAATTTGTGCCTAATCGAAAATTTTTTGAATTAAACTAATGATTTATCCATTTCAGAACTCATAATTTCTTGTACTTTTAAAAAGTAAAGTCTAGTTGAATAAGGCATATAATCTAGGTTATTGTCAACTACCATCATAAAATATCTTACAGCTCTTTTTGATATATCTAGATTAAATTTCATTGACAGTATAGGATCCTGTTTGATTTTGATTTTATCTTGCAACCAAGGTGGAGCGATCTCAATAGTTTCTTTTATTATCCTATCATACCAATATGAGAGATTTTCTGGATGAAGTCCTTTCTGAAGATTTGAAACGTCATTGTCAAATTTTTTCATCATGCCTGGGATTATACGCATAAAGGAAAAATGCAAAAATTTTGTTTTATTTTGGATACTCAAACATAAAGAATCTTCTAGTCAACGGAAGACAAGTTTCCATCATAGTCTATTTCTTTATTTTTTATACGAGTAGCAGAAATTCTAAGACCATCTTTTGCTAAAACCATTGGGACTTCAATTATCTCTACCGGAGGCAAAGTTTTTTGTTTTCTGAGTTCATTAAGGATTTTTCCTTGGTACAGAGTTTCTCCACTTACTACTAATGCTTGTACATTTTTTTCTAAAACTGCGGGTCCAAAATCATTTTCTAATTTACTTATCTCATATTGAGAGTTGGGAAAATTTTTTTCAATTGTTTTGATGAGCACTTCTATTCTTTTGTTATAATTATTTTGGAGATTTTTTCCTTTTCTTAAAGCCATCTCATCACTAGTCAATCCAATGATAATTCTGGATGATAACGAGAAGGCCTCAGAAAGTAGAGTGATATGCCCTTTGTGGATTATATCAAATGTACCTCCCATTGCGACTAATTCAAATTTTTTCATATTGTGGATTTGGATTATTTGAAAATAAAGCTACTAGTTAACAACCACTAATACGATGGGTCCTTTATTTGCTATCGGTATACCATTTCTATCCCAAACAAATGTTTCAATAAAAAATATTCCTTCATGTTCTGGAATCCAATCAATTGATAGAGATTGAGAACCCGTACCAATAAAGCGACCATCAAACTTTCCCAGAAATTCCACTGTGGGTATTTCAGAATTTTTTACTTGAGCATAGTATGTGTATGGAGTTTCATTAGATTTTTGATCAGCTGAAAACTGGACCCAGACATTACTTTGGATGTTTACAGTAGTCCCTATTGTAATTTCAGGTAATTTTACTCCTTGAGAATCATTCAAAGAAACATTAGATATTGAGACTAGTTTGGTTAGGGGTTGAGGAATTTTTCCATCTACAAATTTAGAAAAAAATACATTGGATTGAGCAAATATCTGGTAACTTTTTGCCCTTTGATCAAGTTTTTCACTAAAATTAAATTCTATCTTTTCATGTGCTGCAACTTCCCCAATTGGGATTGACCATACCCCTACCAATCTTGGTGGAACAAAGGCATCATAAAAGGCAAGATATACAAAAGTGTCAGTTATTGGGGAGCCTCCATTGGTTAAAACTCCAGATAATTGAAGATGATCATCAAAGGTCACCTCCGTTGATTCAACCACTAATTCCTGTGATTTTGAGGGAGAAGGGACAAATCCTTCAAGAAAGACTGAAACCTGAGTAATGTTAGGATTTGGTGTAAATGATTTTATCATATATGGAGAAGTTCCCTTCTCTGGAATAACTTCTAAAATTGTTCCCCCTCGAATAGTTTCCAAGGGATCTGTCCCAGTGTCATCATAAAAGTCGACTCTTAGGGAAACATTGGTAACAGAAGTTTTTTCATTTTTATTCTCAACATTTCCCACTACAATTGTGTATCCTTCCTTGTCCTTGTAAACAAAAGGAGAATCACTTGTTAATACAACCGAAAGAGTGGGAAGGGTATCTGTTTTTTGGGAAAAAGCAGTGGATATTGGAAAAAGAATTAAAATTAGAAATAAAAAAATAGTAATCTTACTCATAACGGTTTTCATTGAAATATTAGATTAATTTGTAGAGCATATCATATAGTCAACAAGAAAGGTAACAACGTTTTACCAAAGTTGTCACCTAAATCATAATAAAAAGAGATTAAAAATAGTGAATTTTACTAATTTTTCTTTGCTGTAATTGCAAGCCAGTAAATGAGACCAGGTACTAAACCCACTATTAGGGGAATCCATACGGGCCATGCGTCTGCTGCGGATGCCATAGGATAAAGCAAAAACTTATCCTATTTAAATCCATCCAGAAATCTGATATTCAGAATAGATCGGCATTAATAAAAGTGGACTGGACGGGATTTGAACCCATGACCCCCCGCGTGCAAGGCGGGTATACTACCAGGCTATACTACCAGCCCACATGAAGAATGATTGGTGCATGGATTTTAATTGTTGTCTTCTTGGCAAGAATTTTATTTGAAAAACAAATTGTTATTTTATGGTACTATTAGAATCTCAAGTGAAATTAAGACCTGGAGATAGTGCACCAGATTTTGAGCTCTTAGGTATTGATGATAAAAATCACAAGTTAACTGATTATACCGATTATGAAGGAACTCTAATAATTTTCATGTGTAACCACTGCCCCTATGTAAAAGCAAAGTTTGAAGCTTTTAGGGAATTGTATGACAGGTTTGGAGACAAGGTAGCAATTATTGGAATCAACAGTAACGATTCAACAGATTACCCCGAAGACAGTTTTGAAAATATGAAAAAAACTGCGAAAGAAAAAGGATTAAAATTTGATTATTTGATAGATTCGACTCAACGAGTCGCAAAAAAGTATGGTGCAATGTGCACCCCAGATCCTTTCCTTTTCAACAAGGAAGGAAAACTAGTTTTTCATGGTCGTATTGATAATGCAATGAAACCAGATGATATTGCAACTGAAAAAACTATGATTGTCAATATTGAAAAAATGCTGTCTAATGAAAAAATAGAAAAAGATTTTGACCCCTCAATTGGTTGTTCAATCAAGTGGAAGGAAAATTAAACTTAAATGACTCATTCCAAGAGGTTTGGTTGAGGGCTCGTAGCTCAGCTTGGCTGGAGCGTTCGACTGATAAACCATTCAGAAATCGAAAGGTCGTGTGTTCGAATCACACCGGGCCCATTTTTTTATTTTGAATTTTCATAGACTGTTTCAGACCATTGGATAACGTCTTCAAATTTTTCAGTGTTTAGGTCACATTTTAATTTCGTTTTATTTTCCATTTTTCCACATAAAACCAATTTCATTCGTTTTCCAATTTTTTCTTTAATGGAATTAATAGAATCCGCAAAGAAGTTAAGGCGTTCTTGACTGTTTGAAAAAACTACCACAATTAGCATTCCCGATTTTTGCTTCCATATTTTACTAACTAATTTTTGAAAATCAAGATCAAATAATACATTGATTGCAGAAGACATGTCACCCAAATGGAAAACTACCCATTCATTTGAATATAGCGAGGCAGAAGCAGCTTCGGATAGTAAAGTACTTTCAGAATCTCCGGAAAGTACAATAATATTCTTTCTTGAATTTGATACTTTTGGAATTTGGTTAAAAATTTGGAGTGATTTCGAGATAGTATTTCCTAGTAATTTTAGCTCTGAATTTCCTATTTTTCCATTATCGTAAAGAGATTGAATATGGTCAATTGCAGGTAGGATTACCTCAGTAACTAATTTGGGTACAGAGCCTTTAGACCTAATACAATTTTTAATTAATGAGTATACTTGCCTCTCTGATCCTTTTACCAAATAATCCAAATATTGCGGAGAGACCTTAAAGTAATCATCTGGAAAAATAAATGATTCTTGACCAAATTCCAAAAACCATAAAGTTGTATTGCCAATTGTTCTTTCTCTTAGAAATCCTTCAGCTGATAAAATTTTAAGATATTTTGTCATTGTAATTCTGCTAACATCAAGTACTTTAGAGATTTCACTCCCAGACAGTCCCATTTTTGAATCACTAAGTATTTCAGTGAGTCTTTGTTTTAGTTCCCCAATTTCATACCCCCGACCCATAATGCCTTTGGATTATTCTATTGTATAAAGACTAATTTTCATTGATTTTCACATTACCTTTTTTAAAATAAAACATTAAATAGCATAGTACCTTAATGTACGGTAAGAGAAAAGTAAATTGCCGAAAGCTGGATTCAAATCAATAACCGTTTCAGAGAACGTATATGATAAATTCCAAGAAATTTATCAAAAGAACAAAACAACTCTGGCAATGAAGGGTGTCAACAGTTTTTCCGGGTACGTTACTTACATGTTAGAGGAGATGATGCAAAAGGATAAAACTTTTGCAAGATATGCTCCAAAAATTGAAAAAATTTCTGTTGATGATGACAGAGTCATTTTAAAAGATAATATAAAAAATAGAATTGCAGAGGTGGCCGTCCAAAAAGGCGAGTTATTTTGCCAACTTTGTGAAGAAAAGAATTGTGTACATGTAGGATTTGTATTTTCACTTCCAGATGTATATGAAATTCTTAATGCTAGAGGAATAAAACATCCAAAGTAAATAGTGGAGGAGGTGGGATTTGAACCCACGAACTCCTGAGAGACAGGATCACCCATTATTTTGATCTTAAGTCCTGCATGTCCAAAAGCATAAAATGCCTTCTTTGGCCAGGCTTGATTACTC
>JAHELB010000067.1:0-2929 GCA_024644385.1 Nitrosopumilaceae archaeon
CGTCTGTGAAGATGTTCCAATAGAATGTCCAGAGGGACAGATTCTAGTAGAAGGCGTCTGTGAAGATGTTCCAATAGAATGTCCAGAGGGACAGATTCTAGTAGAAGGCATCTGTATTGATCTACAATGTGAGGGATCTGAATGTGAACCACTCGTATGTGATGAAGGATTTGAGCTAGTTGGAGACGAATGTGTAGCCGAACCAGACAAAAAGGGTGGTGATAACCAATGGGATACCAGACCAACATTTGGAGTAAGCCACGAGACCCGTGAAGACATGATAGTGGAATCCGGATTTACCTTTAATGGAAACTCTTTCACAGTAACTGATAACCATCACACCCCATTTGATGAACAAACAATTGAACTTGGTGCAGTAAACACTTTTGCAGCCAAAGTATACGCTGATAAAGACCTCAAAGTACAAGAGTTCCTCTTTGGTGTTCCCGAAGTTGGTATGGGACATTTAGCAGAGATGAGAGTAGAGGTATGGTTTGATCACACAGGTGAAATTGCAGATATCAAAATAAATCAAGATTCTGAGATTGTAGACCGAGAAAGTCTAGTAATTTCACATCAAAAATCAAAATGTTTGGAAACTGATATTGAAGAGAACTGTGACACAACTACAATGTCTGCAGTATTCCTAGAACCACTCAAAGACAAAGTAATGGCAATAAAGGCAATTGACTTTAAATTCAGAGACCAAACCTCTTATCTTAACGAAGGATTTGATATATCGGGCGATTCTCTTAATCCATTACCAACTAAGATGATTCCCTCCACAGTAAAATATGAGGGTTTGATCAAGGTTACGCAAAATGAAAAGTATAGCAAATACTGGACTTCTGATGATGGCAGAATCTTTGAGATGAACAGTTTCGGTACATTCAACCAGATAAACTACTCATTTGAGAGGTTCCAAGATGACGGTGCTCCTAACAATAGACTGCACTCTGGATTTGCAAGCTTGCTAGAATTTGAGGCACAAAGAGCACTGCAAGTATTTGACTCTAGTGATATATACCTAGATTGTAATTTTGTTGAATGCAATTAGACGGTACTAAGACACTCCTAAATCCATCTAGAAAAGGTAAAAATAATTTTCTTGTTGTATGAATTTCTTATTACACACTAATTTCTAATAAACACTAGGCTAAAGAAAATGAAATGCCCAAGTGTAGAAATTGCCAAGACGACTATATACCCAGAATTAATAATTTTTGCTCCCAGGATTGTGCTGAAAATCACACCAAAAGATTCTTTCTGCATTAAATTATAAATTAAAACCAGAGTTTCAAATCTTACGAAAATTAAATAAAACTCATTCCAACTTGATATCGCATTTTAGGGTCATAATTTACGTGATTTGCAGTCTTTATTATACAATCAATCAAATCTTTATTTTTTTGAATATCTTTCCTTAATGATTTGCGTAAATTTGCTAGGCTAGTCTTTCTATGTTTGGCTAAGATTTCTCCAAATCCATCTTCATCAGAAAACACCATATCGGCAATTAAAGCTACAGAAAATTCTGTTTTAGAAGGTGCCTTTTTCAAAGCATCCAGGGTACCTTTTGAAATTTGTAAAATTTTTCCTTTTCCTACAGTGTTGTAGGCATGTCTCAAAAAAAGAATGCCCTCTTTTTTACTTAATTTAGTCACCAAAATCCTACCCCCCTGTTCCATGACAAAAATATTAAGTAAATCAGCCACCCTCAATTTTTCTAAAAAGCTCCTATCGCAACGAATTTGCCCTGAATTTATTAGAGCAAAGTCGGAATCCGTATACTTTTGTAAGCAATCAGTAACAAAATTACCCAAGTTTGTGGTTCCTTTTCTTAAAGAAGTTTCAGTACCATCCAACACCTCACCTTTAGGAAACTTTTTGACGATTTTATTTGAAGAAAGTGTATTTTGTTTTTTTAGTTTTTTAAACCATGATTCTACTCTTATTTCTATTTTTTTTGAAGGTTTGATTTTCTGATAAACTTTTGAACCAAGGACAAACAAATTTTTTTCTAAATTTGGATTTTTTTTATTTATTATTTCGCTTAAATTTACCACTTGCATTGTCCTGCCGTTTGATTTACCTTTAACCAACAAACATCTATCTGATCTTAAATTATACGAGATTAGATTGTTATGGTCATGACCTCCAAAAATTATTGAATAAAATGGCCAGACTCTGCTAACTAGTTTTTTGAGCTGGAAATCCTCTACATCGCTCATATGTGATAAGATAACCAGTATTTTGATATTGGGAAATCTTTTTCTTACTTCACTAATGTTTTTACTCAAAGAGTTTTTTAAATTTTTTATTTTAAATCCATTTTCTTGAGCTTTCTTTGCAGTCATTTCTCCAGCAATACCAAAAATGGCAATAATGGGAGAATTTTCTGGCCAAACTCTATAATTTAGAATTTTTTTAGAAATTATTTTTGTTGTTGTTAAATTTGTAATAATGTACTCAAATTTAGATTCTTGAATCCTTTTTTTTAAAACCCCTAGACCTCCATCAAAATCATGATTCCCTAGAGTACAGAAATTTAGCCCACACTCATTTAGAATATCCACAATCTGCTTCCCCTTGAAATAATTGCTTAGAAGAGAGGGGAAAAGAAAATCACCACTATGAACAAATAATACATTTTTTTCTTTTTGCTTTTCAGACAGTAATTCTAATATCTTTAAAATCCGACCAAAACCTGGCAACTCGATTTTTTCTCCAATTTTTGATTCTTTTATGAAGTAGGTGTCAGTCAAATGACATATGATAAAGCCTTTTTTGATAGAGTTTCCAACTCCAAAAGAATTATTCATGTTTTGCATGATTTTTAGCTCTATTTAGCACACATGAATTTTTGGATAAACATTTTTTAAAAAAATAAATTTTGATGATGGCTTTCATTTATGGGAATCATTTATGG
>JAHELB010000067.1:3029-5016 GCA_024644385.1 Nitrosopumilaceae archaeon
TTTTTTGGTTTCATAGTGCCAACAAATAAAATTGTTAGATGATTATTTATATCTGATAAAATTTCATTTACCCCATGGCACAAACCATTGACACACAAATTGAAAAAAACCTCAATATAGGAATTAGTGAACAAGATAGAGAAGGAGTTGTAAGTATTCTTACAGGAATATTAGCTGACGAGTATGTGTTATACACCAAAACAAGGAATTACCACTGGAATGTCGTGAGCCCCCACTTTAATGACTATCACAAGTTTTTTGAAGGGCAATACGGAGAAATCGAAGTATTCATCGATGATATTGCAGAGAGAATACGTCAGCTTGGTGGAAAAGCAATCGCAACCCTTGAGGAGTTAAAATCTAGTACTAGTCTAAAGGAACATCCTGGGCAATACCCTACTGATAAGGAAATGTTCGCCAATCTTGTAGCAGATCATGAGTCCATTATTCGGAGTTTGAGATCCGGCCTAGAAAAGTCCGACCAAAGTTTCCATGACATGGGTACAAGTGATTTTTTAACTGGACTGATGGAAAATCACGAAAAAATGCTGTGGATGCTTAGAGCAACTGCTCCCCAAACTTAATTTTTTTATTATTCTAATAAAAAATTCCCAAACAATTTTTCCATACTACTCACAAATAATTTTAAAATATTTTTTGATTTGTCGAATTAGAAAACAAGTACTGCAAAGACTTTATTCAAAACCACTGGTCTAAATTTTGACTCTTTTTCTCTATTGCTTTTTTTAGTCTATTTAAGGAGGATTGAATTCGATCTTCGGAGAAGCTTCTTTCTTGGACCAGGTAATTGACAATACCCTCATAATTCACCTTTTCAAAAATAATCTCATTTACTTGAGCCACTTTAGGTTCTAGGAAAATTTTTCTAATCTGCTCATAATCTATTTTTTGTAATTGTTCCTGGATTTGAGGAATATCTTCTAGTCTGGAATGCTGTTTTATCATTTTTAATGCAGTTTTAGGACCTACTCTCTCAAACCCATCTGGATTAAAATCAGTTCCAATTAAAATTCCAATATCTACTAGTTGTTCTTTTGTGACCTGGAGCGATTCCAGAGTTTTTGCAGTCTCTATTATTTCTGGCTCAATCTCGATGTAGGTGTTTCTGTTTGGAATTTTTCGTCTGCCACTGTTGGTAAAGTTTCTGATTAATCTTTTTGCTCCAAGTAAAATAGAATCAAAATCTTGACTGGCAGAGGCATATGCTTGACCAGTATTTGTCAAATGTGCTGCTGTTGCCTCACCTTCAGATGGTGCTTCAATGTAGGGAATTCCAAAAAAAGTCAACAACTGCTTTGATTCTTGGACCATCCCATCTTTCATACTAGTGGTCTGTTGGGCATATTTTCTTGCTTCTTCGATTTCACCGGCAGCTATTGCTTTTTCGTATTTTATAGTAGCATCTTTTTTGATCTGCCTTCTTCTTTCAATTTCCGCTGTTTTCATTGAAGGAGGCTTTCCATCAAATACCCAAACAGGCTTTATTCCTAACGATAAGAAATTGATATTTCGGTAGAGTAACCCGCTGAGATGACTAGTTATTCTCCCTTCACTATCCATTAGCTGCATTCCATCAGGACCTCTAATGCTAGCTAAAAATTGATAAATTGCGTTATAGGCATCAATGGCTATTACTTTGTTTGAGAAAACTTCGAGTTTTGTTTTTTCTCTAATTACAAGCGGCTTTAGATTTAATCCCATGATACTTTGTATTTTCTTTGGTGTTTTGAATTTAACTTTTAAATTTTCAAAGGAAAATCAATATGCAAGATCTTTTCTTATAAATTATGAAAACATGGTTTTTTTGGGCAGGAATCAGCTTTATTTTTGGGGGTGCAATTAGCCTTGCGCTCAATTTAGGTGTACAATCAAGAATAAGCATGCTAGAGGATTTAACGGGATATTCTATTGGATGGATGGCAGTAGGTGTTTTTTTAGTTGTCTATAGTTATATGAAAAACAAAAA
>JAHELB010000004.1 GCA_024644385.1 Nitrosopumilaceae archaeon
TAGAATTTTTTGAATTTCCAACGGTAATTACTCGATAATTAAATAAAAAAAAGTTTAGATCTCGATTCCTGAAATGGCATCCCTTACATTTTTTACACCTGCATCAAATGTTTTTCTTTCGCTATCATCAAGTTCTAGCTCAATTATTTTTTCAACACCATTCTTTCCTATTATTGCCGGTACTCCAATTGTGACATTTGAATGTCCATATTCACCCTCAAGAAACGTTGCAACAGGGATAACTTGTTTTCTATCTCTTACCACAGATTCTACAATTGCAGAAATTGCATTTCCTGGAGCATGGACGGTAGCCCCTTTTAACTCGATAACCTTAGCAGCAACCTGTTTGGTGTTTTGAATCAATTCGTCCAATTTTTCTTTGGGTAAAAACGAGGAAAGTGGTATTCCAGAAACAGTTGAAAATCTAGGTAAAGGCAACATATTTTCTCCATGCTCTCCAATTACTAGTGCTCTGATTGAATCACGAGAATGACCTGTTGCCTCATGAATGAATTGTCTAAATCTAGATAAATCTAACATGCCCCCCATTCCAAAGACTCTATTTTTCTCAAATCCTGATGCTTTATAGGTTACATACGCCATAGGGTCAAGAGGATTGGTCACTGGCACAATCATAGAATCATTTGCATATTTTTTTATATTCTCAACTACACTTTTTACAACACTTGCGTTGATTTTTAATAGGTCCATTCTGGTCATTCCAGGTTTTCTTCCAGAACCTGCGACAACAACTACTATTTTGGATCCTTGCATATCTGCAAAATCATTTGAGCCAGTTATTTCTACATCAATTCCTTGCTCTGACAACATGTGGTTGATATCCATTGCTTCTCCTTGAGGAAGTCCATCAACAACATCAAGGAGTAATATTTGATCGTCTAGTTGTTTTAATGCCGAAAACAAAGCTGCATCGCCCCCAACTTTTCCTGAACCTATAATTGTAATCATAAAAATCAAAGATAATTTTCATTAATTAAATCTAATGAAATTTGTAATTTAATTAGACAGAATTTATATGCATTTTTGATGAATTTTAATCAATGGTTATTGTTATCGATCCCTTTGTTGCGGGGATATCCGGTGATATGGTTTTATGCTCCTTGGTAGATCTTGGGGCTAATGGGAATAAAATCATTAGGGGAGTAAAATCTTGTGAAAAATTCCTTCCAGGGTCAATTTTAAAAAAAATCGATTTTACAAAAATCAATAAACATGGAATAGATTCTACTGGTTTACTTTTAGAAATAGAGGAAAAAAGTCATGAACGAACTGGCTTGGAGTTAAAACAAGCTCTAACCCAATCCATAGAAGAACTCCATCTATCTGAAAACGCCAAAAATTTTACAACATCTTGTATTGATACTCTTATTTTTGCTGAATCTAAAATTCATGGAATTCCAAAAGAGTCTGTACTTTTTCATGAAGCCTCAAGTATAGATACGCTTGTAGATATTCTTGGGGTTGCAATTGCTATAGATGATTTAGGTATTTTTGATGAAAAAATTGTCTCTATGCCTATTGGTGTTGGTGGGGGAACGGTAAATTTTTCCCATGGGACAATGACAAATCCTGCTAGTGCTGTACTTGAAATTTTAAAAAATACGAATTTGAAAATTCATGGAGGGATAGTTAAAAGTGAATTAACCACTCCAACAGGTGTCAGTATTTTGGTAAATTTAACCAATACATCGATAGAATACTACCCTTCAATGAAAATTGATTCTATTGGATATGGAGCGGGTAAAAAGGATTTTGACAATTTTTCAAATGTTCTGAAAATAGTAAAAGGAAATGAAAAAAATCTTGATTCTGATTTTGTAATAAATCTTGAAACTAATGTTGATGATGTTTCGGGTGAAATATTGGGAAATTTAATTGAAACCATTATGAAGGTTGGCGCAAAGGATGTATCCATTTATCATGGAATTACAAAAAAGGGGAGGCCAACAAATCTCATTTCAGTAATTTGTAATAATGATACAATTGATAAAATAACTGAAACTCTAATTTCAGAAACGGGAACTTTGGGGATTCGAGTTTCTTCCTCTGAACGAATAATAGTTCCACGAACAATTCATGAAACTCAAATTTTTCTAGGTGATAAATCGTTCAAAGTTAAATACAAAATTTCTTCTTTTAAAGGTAAATCTTCTTTTAAAATTGAATTTGATGATGTTAAAAAAATTGCCACTTCTCTTGATAAATCCATTAAAGAAACAGATTCATTGATTAGAAATGAGATTTTAAAGGAGGATGTCTAAAATGTCAAAACTTGAAAACCTGATTGAATGGTTTAACGGGAAAAAGGGAGTAATTATTGCTCTTTCAGGCGGTGTTGATAGTGCACTAGTGGCATATGCAGCTTTTCAAAAACTTGGACCTAATGCTTTGGCAGTTACTGCTGATTACAAAACATTATCGAAAGAAGAACTGAACGATGCAAAACAAATTTGTTCAGAAATTGGAATCACTCAAAAATTCTTGGAATATGATGAACTTGAAAATGAAGAATTTGTACAAAATGATTCTAAACGATGTTTTTATTGTCGACAAGAATTGGGAACCCACTTGCTAGAATTAGCACAGAAACATGGTATTGAATTTGTGGTTGACGGCACAAATTTGGATGATTTAGGAGATTATCGGCCAGGAATTGAGGCTCTTAAACAAAAGGGCATTAGGAGTCCATTAGTAGAAACCAATTTAACAAAAAATGAAATTCGAATAATAGCAAAATCTGTTGGTTTGTCTGTGTGTGACAAGCCATCAAATTCTTGTTTAGCCTCTAGAATTCCTTGGGGCCAAAAAATTACTATTGAACGATTACTAAGGATAGAATATGGAGAAAAAATAGTCAAACAAATAACCCAATTAAAACAAGTTAGGGTACGAGATCTCCAGGGTCTAGCAAAGGTAGAGGTTGAAAAGGAAAAAATTTCTGTTTTAGCAGAAACATCCATTCTTGAAGAAATTACAAAAAAATTAAAATTAATTGGATTTTCCGACGTTGTCATTGATCCAGAAGGATATAGTCCTGGAAAAATAAATGTGATCGTAGATTGATCTATTTAGATAATGCGGCATCTACAAAAATCCATGATGAAGTCCTACAAGAAATGATTCCTTTTTTTAAGGAACAATATGGTAATCCTTCATCAATTCACAGTTATGGCCGGTTTACCAGAAAAGCTATCGAGAAAGCAAGGAAACGAGTTGCAAATTTAATTAATGCAGATCCGTCCGAAATTTTGTTTACTTCTGGTGGAACTGAATCAAATAATACCGCTCTTTTTGGAATCGCAAAAAAATATCCCAAATCGCAAATTATTACTTCCTCAATTGAACATGATGCTATATTAGAGCCATGTAAAAAATTAGAAAAAGAGGGATTCGATGTAATCTATCTCCCAGTCGATAAATATGGTTTGATAGATCCAATGAATTTAAAAAAAAATATTTCCAAAAATACTTCTTTGGTGTCCATAATGTTTGGTAACAACGAGGTAGGAACAATTGAGCCTATAGCAGAGTTGGCCAAAATTTGTATGGACCATGATATTATTTTTCATACAGATGCTATTCAGGCATTGGGAAAAATCCCAATAAATGTAAAAGAATCAAGTATAGATTTACTTTCAGTTTCTTCCCATAAAATTCATGGTCCTAAAGGAATTGGCGCATTATACATCAAAAGAGGAATTTCTCTAGATCCAGTAATCTTAGGTGGAGGACAAGAAAATGGCTTACGTTCCGGAACCGAAAACGTATCTAATATTGTGGGTTTTGGAAAAGCTTGTGAAATCTCAAGATTAAATTTTTTAGAAAATATTTCAAAATTGAAGGGGATGCGAGATTACCTATCTTCTAAAATTCTGCAAGAAATTCCAGAAGTATTTTTAAACGGTCATCCGGAAACGAGATTACCTAATAATGTTCATTTAACTTTTCTTGGAGTCAATGGAGAAGATCTTTTAATTAAATTAGATGAAAATGGTATAGCTGCATCTACAGGCTCTGCTTGTTCGGTTCATATCCAAAAAGAATCTCATGTCCTTCGGGCTATGGGATTTTCGCATGAACAAATTACTGGTTCTCTTCGATTAACAATTGGAGTTTTTAACAATTTAGAAGAAATGGATAAAACTGTGGAAATATTAAAAAATGTAGTTAAAGAATTACGCTCCGTTTCACCGTTCAAAGAAAAATATTCTTTTTAATTGGAAACCTAGATTTTCATTTGGAACTTTATTTTGGTAATCGCTGTTGTTATAATAATTCCCAATACTAAAATCAATGATATAAGTGTCCCAAATTCTGGAACTACTGTGGTTCCAATAATTTCGATTTTCGAGTCACCTTCTTCAAAATTAATTGTAATTAATCTTGTTTGGGGAGTTTTTTCAGTTTCTTGATAAAGATATTGTATATTGTCGATCAAAACGATGAACGTTTCATCTTGACCGTTGGGCTTTTCTGCATCTATTGAATTTCTAGGAAGTTTAAGGGAGATGGTTCCCTCGTCTGGTGTATCAATAAGGACTATTAGAGTATAATTATCCGGCTCAAGAATCATATCTACTACGCCTCCTCCTTTGATTGTAAATTCTACATCAAAAGTCCCACCATTTGGAATTTGGACTTCAAAACTATCCGTTGTTTCTAGGAACTCTTGTTTAGGCGTAAATTCTATTGTTGTTTCTGCTATGTTTCCTTCTCCATGTGAAACCCTAATCAAATATTCTCCCTCTGTTCTCCATAATGGTTTTTCTGCAATTATGGTATGAGAATAACTTCCATCTTGTGCTGGAAAAAATTGGGCAGCATCTATTAAATTTCCTTCCTTCCAAAGTTGAAGGATGATGGGAGTATCTACAATCACAGTTTTTAATTGACCTGATATTACAACAGTATCTCCTTCATCATAGTGATTGTCATCAGTTTTAACTGTAAGAAATGGAATCTCGTCACTTTGAGCAAAGACGGGATAGATACTAAAACCAATTAAAATAAAAAATAACAGAATCTTAACATTCACAAAAATCATGCATTTTGGTTTCTATATCTCCTTTACTATTAAAAAATGAAAAAAAGTTGTAGATTTAGTATCTTGGCATTATGCTTAGTCTTGATTTTGCAGAAACTGCAATTATTGATATAATTGCTACTGCTAGAATCAAAGCTGCAATAGAACCAAATTCCGGAATTACATGTGTTCCAATAATTTCAATTTTTTCAGAACCTGCTAAGAACATTACAGTAATTTTGTTTCCTTTGATTTCTACATCATCCCATTCCTCGCCATCCACAAGTACCATGAATGCTCCAGAAAGGACTTCTTTTGATGGAGTTATCGTTAGGGTTCCATCTTGGGTTGCACTGATCATTATAACAAGAGATTTGTCATTAGTATTGACACTTATCCCAGTTACGGTTCCGCCTGTAATAGTATATGGGACACATTTGCCCTTCACGGATAATTCCGAGTTTGCACATTTGCCTGTAGTTGGTTCAGAAACAATTCCTCCAATTATTTCAAACAAAACTTTGTTACTTTTTACATTACTTCCATAACTTGCTTTGAGACGATAATCCCCATCAAGTTTCCAAAGATTACCTGCTGTATTGAAGGTAGTACTAAAGTCACCATTGTCGCTTACTGGTATTTGGTCAATCGCAATAACAGAATTTAGGGAATTTCTGACAGTAAGAGTTACTGGAGTTCCCGAAACCACACTTGCTACATGTCCTTTGACCATGATGGTATCGCCATGAGCATACATTGGCTTATCTGTCCAAAGGGAAAGTGGAAGATCTCGAATTAGTAGCTGTTTTGCAATATCTCGTGGATCATCTAATTCACAATTAGGACATGACACTTGGGCATATGCTGAAGATATCGTCAAAGTACTTACCGTGGTAAAAATGGCTAGCAGCACAAAAAATGTACGGTAATTCATCCTATAATCGGTTCACAATAATCTCTATTTATGTATATTTAAAAAATGAAAAAAAGATACAGATCTAATATCTTGGCATTATACTTAGTCTTGATTTTGCAGAAACTGCAATTATTGATATAATTGCTACTGCTAGAATCAAAGCTGCAATTGCGCCAAATTCTGGAATAACTTTTCCGTCTACAATACCTACGACTACTGAAGCTTTATGATCTGGAGATTCTCCTTGTTGTGCAGTTACAGTATAATCTCCATCTTGAATCCACAATGGGCCTCCTGTAGTAATATTTGTTGCAAACTTGTTGTCTAAACCAGGTGTTATTTGCATCACAGAAACTACGTTACCATTTGGTGCAATAACCTTCAAGGTGACATCTGGATTAGTTCTATCTGTTTGTCCTGTAATACCTATAATAGTTGAACCTTCAATTGCATTGGCCCTTATTGATAATCCCTTCTTCACTAGATTCTCTTTAGGCATAAAAATACCCGTCTCCAAATTTGATTCTGTTATTAAAGTCTCAACTGCCATACCATTTAATATTTCGACCTCAACTGACATTGTGTATATCGAATTTTTACTTACACTTTGCATTCCAGTTATGGTGTAGAAACCATTTTGTTTCCATAATGGACTAATTTTTATTTCAGTTGAATACTTTCCTGCTGCGTCAGGTGTTACTTGATCTACTGCTAACCTATTAAAACCATCAGGAGATGTCACAGTAAATGTGATATCAGTAACCTGTTTTGCGGTTTGACCACGAATTAAGATTGTGTCTGATCCCTCTGATGCTTGGGCGGTTAAGGACATTCCTTGGACTTGAGCAAAAGCATCTTGGTGAATCGAAGATACTGATACTACTGAAATTGCCATTAGGACCAACATGATCGATGTTGGTAAAACTTTGAAATTCATCCTGTTTCAACACCCGTTATCTTGGTATTTATAGATATTTAAAAAATGAAAAAAAGTTGTAGATTTAGTATCTTGGCATTATACTTAGTCTTGATTTTGCAGAAACTGCAATTATTGATATAATTGCTACTGCTAGAATCAAAGCTGCAATTGCGCCAAATTCTGGGACTACATGTGTTCCGATAATCTCAATCTCCTCTGCACCTGCTGGGAATGATATTACTAGGGTTCTGTCAGTGGATGTAGATGTTTCATCAAAGTCTACCTCTTCACCATCAACTAAGACGAAGAAGGCATCATCATCATTTCCAATCTTTGCATCAATCAATTCTCTTGGTAGGGTAATTGTGAGTTGACCATCATCAAATGCATCAATTGCAATAATGAGAGAATTTGCATCTACATCAGGTGTAATTGATAATAGTTTTCCACCTGTGATTTCAAAGTTTATCCAGAAATCGGTTCCAACTACCTGTAACAAGTTGGGCTTCCCAGAATCACTTATTCCGTCAAAGTAAAATGTTGTCTCTGCGGTTCGACTTTCGGTTGCATAGAGTACTTTAATCGTATAATCTCCCGCAAACTTCATGAGATTTCCTCCAGCGGTGAATTGTGTACCAAATGATTTGTCGGCTCCTGGCATAACTTGATCAACGGCCACTTTGTTTCCATTAGGTGCAAAAACCTCGATACTAATTGCATATCCAAAAAGACTTTCGCTTACTTTTCCAGTAACCATGATTGTATCGCCTTCCATATAGGATGCCTTATCAGTAGTAACAACGATTGGTTCCACTATTTGTCCAAATGCGGGTGCTATTCCGATACCTGCAACCATGATCGCAAATAAGGAAAACACCGATAGACGAGTATTCATCAATTGTACGCTCAGATTTCTACTATTTAACGTTATGAAAAAAATTATTGACTAAAAAGAAAAAATACTGACGAATTTCAGATTAGATATATATTAACCTCAGAGGGAGTTTTTGACAGTTTGTGCATATTATTTATTATTACATCTAATTTTTGTTTTGAGGGTTTAAAAAATGGCAACTAAAAAAAACCAAGTTCTTGTACCGGATCATGTCTATGTCCCCAAACATGAAATAATTTCAAAAAAGGATGCTGAAGAGGTTTTAAAAAAATACAATTGTAAACCCACTGAATTACCATTAATTTTTGTAAACGATCCCGCTATCTTAGGACTAGGTGTAAAACCTGGTGATATGATAAAAATCACCAGAAAAAGCCCTACTGCTGGTGAGAGCTATTACTATAGATATGTGGTGGAAGTTTAGATGGTAAATCCCTCAACTAAACGTTGGCCAATAATTCAGGATATACTAAAAAGAGAAGGAATTGCTCGTCAACATTTGAATTCATTTGATGAATTTTTAGAAAGAGGGCTACAGAGTATAATTAATGAGGTAGGCCAGATAGAAATTGAAAATGCAGAATATCCTTACAAAATTCAATTAGGTAAAGTAAAACTTCAACAACCCAGAATGATGGAACTTGATGGTTCTATAACACACATAACTCCAGCTGAAGCTAGACTTAGAAATGTTTCGTACTCTGCACCAGTGATGATGGAGGCAAGTGTAATAGAAGATGGCAAAATCTTAGAATCTAGATTTGTTCATATTGGAGATGTGCCAGTTATGGCCAAATCCAATGCGTGTATTTTGAATAATTTTTCATCTCAAAAATTAGTTGAGCATGGCGAAGATCCTAATGATCCTGGTGGATATTTTATTATTAATGGATCTGAAAGAGTAATTGTTGGTTTAGAAGATCTTTCGTACAACAAAATAATCGTTGATAGGGAGACCGTTGGAGGAAACATTGTTTTCAAAGCGAAAGTATATTCCTCCATTGTTGGTTACCGAGCAAAATTAGAATTGGTAATGAAAAATGATGGACTAATCGTAGCTAGAATTCCAGGATCCCCAGTAGACATTCCAGTGGTAATTTTGATGAGAGCCCTTGGATTAGAATCAGATAAGGAAGCTGCTGCTGCAGTTTCGCTTGTTGAGGAAGTTCAAGATGAGCTCGAAGGATCATTTGAAAAGGCTTCTGATGTTCCTACATCAAAGGATTCTATTGTTTATATCAGTAAGAGAATTGCACCTGGAATGTTAGAGGAATTTCAGATTAAACGAGCCGAGACACTTTTGGATTGGGGATTATTACCCCACTTGGGAAAACATCCTGAAAATAGGAAAGAAAAAGCACAATTTTTGGGAGAAGCTGCATGTAAACTACTTGAACTAAAACTAGGGTGGATTTATCCCGATGATAAAGATCATTATGGGAACAAAGTGATAAAATTCGCTGGGCAAATGCTAGCAGATCTTTTCAGAACTGCTTTCAGAAATTTGGTAAGAGATATGAAATATCAATTAGAGAGATCAGGACAAAAACGGGGAATAAATGCAGTAGCTGCTGCAATTCGTCCAGGAATTATTAGTGATAAATTAAACAATGCGATTGCAACTGGAAATTGGGGAAGAGGTAGAGTTGGGGTAACGCAATTACTTGATAGAACAAATTATCTGTCAACAATTAGCCATTTAAGACGAATTCAATCTCCTTTGAGCAGAACTCAGCCCAACTTTGAAGCAAGGGATTTACACGCAACTCACTTTGGAAGAATTTGTCCAAGTGAAACTCCTGAAGGGTCAAATTGTGGTCTAGTAAAAAATTTAGCACTTTCAGGAATCATCTCAGTAAACATCCCATCAGAAGAAATCGTTGAGAAATTATATGATTTGGGAACGGTACATTTCTTTGATGCAAAAAATGATCTTAAAAAAGATGGAACTAGGATATTTGTTGATGGTAAATTAATTGGATATTTTAAAGATGGTGAACAATTGGCTGAATCTCTTAGAGAACAGAGAAGAAACTCAAAGATTCATCCTCATGTTGGAATTTCATTTCACAAATCTGATAAAGAAGGAGCAACCAAAAGACTTTATGTTAATTGTAATGCTGGCCGAGTCTTACGACCATTAATAATTATTAAAGAAAATAGATCCTTGTTAACCCAAGAACTCCTTGACAAAGTATCAAAAAAACTACTTTCCTGGAATGACCTATTGAGAATGGGTGTACTTGAATTAATTGACGCTAATGAGGAAGAAAATTGTTATGTAACCTTACACGAAAAAGAAACCAAAAAACACACTCATTTGGAAGTATTTCCTCCTTCAATACTTGGTGCAGGAGCATCGATAATTCCGTATCCTGAACATAACCAATCTCCAAGAAATACCTATGAATCGGCAATGGCAAAACAGAGTTTGGGATTTTCAACACCAATGATGAATACAAGTACTTACGTAAGGCAGCACCTAATGCTTTATCCGCAAACTCCTATGGTAAATACAAAGGCCATGAAATTACTAGGTTTAGAAGATCGACCTGCCGGCCAAAATTGTGTTGTTGCTGTTTTACCATTTGACGGCTATAATATTGAAGATGCCATTGTTTTGAGTAAATCCTCTGTTGATAGGGGTCTGGGAAGAACTTTTTTCTTTAGAGTTTATGATACTGAGGCAAAACAATATCCTGGAGGAATGCGTGATAATTTTGAAATTCCAAATGCTGAGGATAACATTCGAGGATACAAAGGTGAAAAAGCCTATAGATTACTAGAAGAAGATGGAGTTGTAGCTACGGAAGCCTCAATTCAAGGAGGTGATATCTTAATTGGAAAAACCAGTCCGCCAAGATTTATGGAAGAATATAGAGAATTTGAATCCACAGGTCCGTACAGGCGTGATACCTCGATTGGCGTAAGACCTTCTGAAACTGGGGTTATCGATACTGTGGTAATGACACAATCAAACGAAGGTGGAAAAATGTATAAAATTCGCGCAAGAGATATGAGAATTCCTGAGATTGGAGATAAATTTGCATCAAGACATGGACAAAAAGGAGTTCTTGGAATGTTGGCAAAGGGAGAAGATTTACCTTATACTGCTGATGGTATTTCTCCAGACGTTCTTATCAACCCCCATGCATTTCCATCACGAATGACAGTTGGCATGATGATGGAATCTATCTGTGGAAAAGCAGGTGCTCTACGAGGTAGTCAATTTGATGGCTCTGCTTTTGTTGGTGAAAAGATTGAAGAGGTTAAACCCGTTATGGATGCGGCCGGTTTCAAATATTCTGGAAAAGAAGTAATGTATGATGGGCGAACTGGGAAAGCCTTCCCAGTTGAGGTTTTCATTGGAGTTGTTTATTATCAAAAATTACATCATATGGTTGCAGATAAAATTCATGCAAGAGCTAGAGGACAAGTTCAGATGCTAACCAAACAACCCACAGAAGGAAGAGCTAGAGGTGGAGGTTTAAGGTTTGGTGAAATGGAACGCGATTGTTTAATCGCTTACGGAGCATCAATGATTCTAAAAGATAGATTGCTAGACGAATCTGATAAATCAGATATCTTTGTTTGTGAAAGATGTGGGCTAGTTGCTTATCATGATGTTAAACAGCGAAAATATGTTTGCAGAGTTTGCGGCGACAAAGCTAAAGTATCCTCTGTAGCTGTTGCATATGCTTTCAAATTATTGCTTCAAGAGATGCAAAGTTTGAATGTAGCTCCTAGATTATTGATAAAGGAGAAAGTATAATGTCAATGCAAGCAATCAAATCAATTGATGGAATAAGATTTTCTGTTTGGTCTCCCACTGAAATTAGAAAATATTCTGTTGCTGAAATTACTGCACCTGAAACATATGATGAGGATGGCATGCCTGTTCAAGGGGGTTTAATGGATGGAAGATTGGGAACATTGGAACCTGGACAAAAATGTCTTACGTGCGGAAATACTGCTGCAAGATGCCCTGGCCATTTTGGACACATTGAACTTGCAGAACCAATTTTACATATTGCATTTATCGATAATATCCACAAACTCCTTCAATCTGTATGTCGCTCATGTGCAAGACTCCGAGTACCCCAAGAAGATTTGGATGCATTTAGAGCAACGAAAGAAAAACATTTGGCCTATACCGTAATTTCACAAAAACGTATACCTGAACAGATAATAGAAAAAGCAAAGAAAGCAAAAGAATGCCCACACTGTGGAAAAACACAGTATGAGTTAATTTTTACAAAACCCACAATCTTTGTTGAAAAAACTGAGATAGGCGAACATAGACTTCTCCCCATTACTATCCGAGAAAGATTTTCGCAAATTATTGATGATGATTTGCTTTTATTGTCTTATGATCCTGTAACTGCACGGCCAGAATGGTTTGTATTGCAAGCAATGCCTGTGGCTCCAGTAACCGTTAGACCTTCTATTATTCTTGAAACAGGAATTAGATCTGAAGATGATTTAACGCACAAGATGGTAGATATTATTCGAGTTAACCAAAGACTAAAAGAGAGTAAAGAAGCGGGGACTCCTCCTCTTATTGTTCAGGATTTAGTAGACCTACTACAATATCATGCAACAACGTATTTTGATAATGAGGTTTCTGGTATCCCCCAAGCTCACCATCGATCGGGTCGACCACTAAAAACATTAACTCAAAGACTAAAGGGCAAAGAAGGAAGATTTAGGGGTTCATTATCTGGAAAGAGAGTAGATTTTTCAAGCAGAACTGTCATTTCACCCGACCCAAACTTGGATTTGTCAGAAGTGGGAGTTCCTGAACAAATCGCAATGAAATTAACAATTCCAGAAATTGTTACTGAATGGAATATTGAAAAAATGAGAAAACTTGTAATTAATGGTCCAAATAAATTTCCCGGTGTTAATTATATTGTCAGACCAGATGGTGTGAAAATTAGACTTGATTTTGTTGAAGACCGCTCAATAATTGCTGAAACTCTCGAAATCGGTTACCTGGTAGAGAGACATCTTTCTGATGGGGACATTGTGATGTTTAACAGACAACCTTCCCTTCACCAAATGTCCATTATGGCACATTACGTTAAGGTTTTACCAGGAAGAACTTTTAGATTGCATCCTTCTGTATGTCCACCATATAACGCTGACTTTGATGGTGACGAAATGAATTTACATGTGCCCCAAAGCGAAGAAGCCAGGGCAGAAGCTATTCTATTAATGAGAGTTCAAGATCAATTAATTTCTCCACGTTATGGTGGACCGATTATTGGTGCTTTAAGAGACTTTGTAACGGGAGCCTATCTTCTTACAAAAGATGATACTATTTTATCCGTTCAAGAATTTTCCAACCTAGCTATGCTTGGTAGTTATACTGGAATATTGCCAAAACCTGCTACCAAAACCAAAGACGGTCCAGCATATACTGGAAAACAATTATTTTCTTTATTTTTGCCTAAAGATTTCAATTATGTTATAACATCAAAATGGTCTAAAGGAACAAAGGGTACTTCAAAAGACGTCGTGATAAAACAAGGAGAACTAATAAGCGGTGTTATTGACAAAGCCTCAATTGGTGCAGAAGAACCAGAAAGTGTTTTGCACAGAATCGCAAAAGATTACGGAAACGCAGAAGCAAAATCTTTCCTAAATTCTATTTTAATTATGGTAAAACAATACATCACACACTACGGGTTTAGTTATGGTTTTGCAGACTTGGAGGTTCCAGAAAAAGAAAAGCAGCAAATTCTAGATGATATTCAGGGAACATATGATGTAATTTCCGATTTAACTTCTCAATATGAAAAGGGTACTCTAAAACTAACCAGAGGAATGAAACCCGAAGAGGCTTTAGAGGCTTACATTGTAAACGAATTGGGTAAAGCAAGAGATAAGGCAGGAAATACTGCTGATCAATCCCTAGACCAAGGAAATGCAGGAAGGATAATGGCTACAACTGGTGCGAGAGGTTCTTCGTTAAACATTGGTCAGATGGCAGGTGCATTAGGACAACAATCAAGGCGAGGAAATAGATTACATTCTGGTTTTCATAATAGGGCACTCCCACATTTCCAACAGCATGATAAAAATCCAGATGCAAAAGGATTTGTAAAATCAAACTATAGAGAAGGTTTGTCAACCCTTGAATTTTTCTTTCATGCTATGGGAGGAAGAGAGGGGCTGGTAGATACCGCGGTTAGAACTCAACAGAGCGGATACATGCAACGAAGGCTGATTAACGCTCTTGAACATATTCGGTTGGAATATGATGGAACAGTAAGGGATCCACATGGCCATATAATTCAATTTTTGTATGGTGAAGATGGTATTGATGTTCAAAAAAGTGATCATGGAGAGGCTTTTAATGTTAACAGATTAATTGAGTCACAAACACTAATTGATTCTGGAAAGAAGGCAACAAAAGATGAAATTGACGAAATTGCCAAAAAATACACCAGAACATTCAACCCAAGATTGAAACGACTAGTTACTGAAGGCCTTATCGATTCAAAACTAAGTAAAGAAGGTGTAACAATTGTTGGAAAAAAAGGACTTCTTCTATACAATAAAGCTCAGGTGGAGCCCGGCCAAGCAGTAGGAATTGTTACTGCTCAATCAATCGGAGAACCGGGAACACAAATGACCTTAAGAACATTCCATTTCGCGGGAATTAAAGAGAGAAATGTAACTTTAGGTCTTCCAAGATTAATTGAATTAGTTGATGCAAGGAAAAAACCTGTTACTCCAACTATGGATATTTACCTTGATGAGGAATCTAAAAAATCAAGAGAAAAGGCAATTGATATAGCTAGAAATATTCTTCAAACAAAAATCTCTGATTTAATTGAAGTTAGCGAAACTGATTACAATACTGAAATCAGACTTATTCTTAGTCCGAACAAATTGAGGAACAGAGGATGCACAATTGGGGAAGTTGAAGAAACGTTACAATCCAATAAAAAATTCAAAACTGAAACAACTGGGGAATTAATCCATCTAAAATTAATTGAAGAATCAGATGCTCCAACCGTAATCGCCATTCGAAACAAAGTTCTCAATTCTACCGTTAAAGGGGTACCAGAAATTGCCCGTGTAACTTTGGTTCAAAAAGATGATGAATGGGTCATTCAAACTACCGGTTCAAATATTGCCAAAGTCCTTGAGGTTAAAGGAATTGATAAGAACAATGTTCGAACTAATAACGTATTTGAGATTGCTGGCACACTAGGAATTGAGGCATCGAGAAATGCATTGATTGATGAACTAAATAATACCCTAGGCGATCAAGGATTAGAGGTTGATAATAGATACATTATGCTGGTAGCTGACCTGATGTGTTCGAGAGGTTATATGCAACAAATTGGACGACATGGGATTGCCGGAACAAAAGACAGTGTTCTTGCAAGGGCGGCATTCGAAATCACTGTTCCCACCATTGCACACGCTGCCTTAGGTGGCGAAGTTGAGCAACTAAAAGGAATTACTGAAAATGTAATCGTTGGAAGTAATATTCCAATTGGAAGTGGAACAGTCGATTTGTACATGCAAGTTAGTAAGAAAAAATAAAAAATAATGGAGATTCAATGGCTGACGAAATATCCACACTTATGGGCAACAGTAAAAATAAAACTATTTTACTTCGATTAAGAAGCAACAAAACTATCACTGGTAGTCTTCTTGATTTTGATGTTCATATGAATTTAACATTAGATGATGCCAAAGATGTTTCTGAAAAACCTCAAAATTTAGGAAAAATTCTATTACGCGGTGACAATATTCTAGCAATCTCTTTACCTGAAGAATCTTAACCAATAATTATTGTAAATCTCAAAGATTAAATCACATCTATTTTAAATTCCAATATTGCTAAATTTGTTTTTACTTATTCCTGTATTTCTTTTTCCGGTGTATGCAGAACCAATACCTGATTATGACAAACCATATTCTCCCATTTTTACCGACAGAGAAGTATACTCATGGACTGATAAAGTAAAAATTACAATTCTTGCTCCAAGTTGGAATTCTGATAAGCATCTAATTGATTCTATTGGAGATGACCAATTCAATCCAATTGAAATTTCTACCGGCAGTCACTCTCTTGGACCTTATAGACTTACTGAGACCGGTGTAAACACTGGGATCTTTACAGGAGAAATCACCCTTACAGGATTTTCTCATGATGCTAATGGGGATGGGAAGATTGACACTATCCCTAGAACCTTCGGAAACGGACCAACATCAGGATTTTTAGAAGTCGATCGAGATTCCGGAATAACGATTTCCTTTGAATTTGCTGATGGTGTTGTATTGACAGAATCAATTCGAACAACATGGAATATTGGGGAGGTGATATTTTCTGAGGATAATTTTCTTTCCAATGACTCAGCATTGATCCGTGTAATTGATCCTGATCTAAATCTCAATCCTGAGGCATTAGATCAAATTCCGATTAATGTATTTTCAGATTCTGATATGGCTGGAATAAAAGTCACCGCAGTAGAAACATCTGAAAGATCAGGTGTTTTTGTTGCTACTATAATCTTAACTCAAAATAACCCTTCAGGTGGAAACAGGTTACTTGCCATGCCAGGTGATGAAATCTTTGCAAAATATAATGATCATACCCTACCCAAACCGTATACAACATCAGATAATCTAGAAATTACAGCCTTTGCAAAAGTTGGTTCATCTTTTCCTTCGTTGGAAAAATTAACTATTTCTCCAATTACTTTTACAGATAGTTCAGGAAAGCATCAAAATTCATTTCAAGAGCACAATCAAATTCAAATTATTGGTTCTATTAAAAATGAACAAATCATTAATCAAAAATTTGTTTTTTTGATTCAGGTAAAAGATCATGCCGAATCAGTAACCTCCCTATCTTGGATGAGCGGAGAATTATCTGGAAACCAGATTCTAGATGTTTCTCAATCATGGTTACCACAAAACTCAGGAATTTTTTCAATAGAAACCTTCGTTTGGAATTCTATAGAAGATCAAATAGCTTTGACCCCATCAAAAAATACTTCAATCATTATTGAATAATCAAAAGTATAAATCCTACGCGATTATTAAATACAAAATTACGTTTTTACACCTGTGTTAGGAAAAAAGTTAGGAGTTTTTCTAGTGATAACCATCATATCCTTCTCTTTAATATCAGAAACTTTTGCAGATTCTATTTTTGTAGATTTTGATAAATCTGAATACAATACAGGAGACACACTAACCCTATCTGGGACTATTTTGGAGTTTTCGATGCCTATTGTGGCAGTTAGTATCTATGATCCAAATGGAAATATCCTCTCTGCAAATAATTTGGAGATTGATGAAGATGGAAATTTCTCCAAAACACTTTCATTGGATTATTCCTTTTACGAAACTCCTGGGAAATACAAAGTAAAATTAGACTATATGCAAATTAGTCAAGAAGAATTTTTTACAATAAAGGGCGAAACTTTTCCAAACGATCCTATACCTGAAAAACAAATTAAGCCAGAAATCATTTTGTTATTCTCTGAAAAGGACGTCTATAACGATGGAGATTATGTACAAATTAAAGGAATTGTTTCCTCCCTCGAATCTCCAACAGTTTTGATAGGGATTTATGATCCTATAGGGACCCCTGCAGGATTTTATTTTGGGACCATAGATGAAAATTTAGAGTTTTCAACCAGTTTCCTTGTTAAATCTGGTGTGAATTTTAAAGCTGATGGCATCTATTCTATTAAAGCTCACTATGCTGAAACGGAATACATAACAAATTTTGAATTCTATGCAACGAATTCCAATTCAACTGATGATGATTCCAATTCAACTGATGATGATTCCAATTCAACTGATGATGATTCCAATTCAACTGATGATGATTCCAATTCAACTGTTGATGATTCCAATTCAACTGATGATGATTCCAATTCAACTGATGATGATTCCAATTCAACTGATGATTCCGTAATTCAAATTGATGATGACAAAACAATTACGGATACTAAATCAAATGATAACCCAACCGTTAAATCAAATGAATCTAACCAAGAAGAAAAAGAAAATTCAAGAACTGCTGAACCAAAAACCCAAACTAAAACAGATAACCTATCGGTTGAAGATATTGAATTAGGACTGCTACTAAATCAAAAAAATTTAGAATGTGATGGAAGTAAATATTCTGACACTATTTCATACTATGATGGGATGGGACCTGCATTATACCGACTTTGTAAATTTGAAAGTTCTCTTCAATTCTTTAACGAATCTTTATCTAAAGATCCCTATAATGTTGAAATTTTGACAAACAAAGGGTCTACCCTTGGAAAATTAGGGTTCTATAACGAAGCAATGATTTACTATGATAAGGCAATAAAAATTAATTCCAATTTTCTTCCGGCTTTAAACAACAAAGCAAACTTACTTGCGAGCATCGGTAATTATGAAGAAGCAATTTCTCTATATGCAAAAGTACTAGGAAAAAATTCCAATTATAATGCGGCTAGGCAAAATCTGGAAATAGCATTATCGGAAATGCCGCAAACCAAAAATGAGATTTCTCAAAACACAATAGCTATACAAAATGAAAAAAGTTCAAATTTTTCAGACACTGAAAACAATTTTGAAAAAGTAACCTTACAGAAAGAAGCACCTTCCAATTTTTTTGATCAAATGAGTTTAATGTTCTCCTCTCTTGGGTCCATTTTGGGAATTTCAAATTAATTTTTTCCACGCATAAAGTTTCCATAAACCTATAAAGCCCTGAATGACCGAATGACATTAAGGAATGAGTAAGATACTTGAAAAAGCTCTAAAGGATGCCCTAAAAGAGGATAAAATTACGATGGGCTCCAAGCAGGTATTAAACTCTTTAAAAAATTCCAAACTTATTGTATTGTCTCAGTCTGTAAAAAAAGAAAAATTTGAGAAAATTCAATCGGATGCAAAAAAAGAAAAAATCCCCTTTGTTAACTTTCAAGGAACCTCAGTCGCATTAGGTAGATTATGCGGCCTTCAATTTAGAATTTCAACACTATCGTTTACATCTCTAACGGACACAAACATTCAATCAATTCTTAAAGATACAGAAACTGAGGAAGCAAATTGAGAAAACATTACATGCAAAATGTAGATTTAAATGAGACAAATTTTTTTTGGAGATAATTAAGATTTATTATGGCACAATCAATCAAACTTACAACTGAACAAATGCGTATGATGTCGCTTTTCCAGAATGTAACTGGTGCAACAGCTAGAGATTGTATTGATGATGAAAAACAAGATCGTGTTATTTTTGTTGTAAATACAGGAAAAATGGGATTAGCTATTGGAAAAGGTGGATGCCACATCAAATCATTACAAAATATTGTTAAGCGAAACGTTGAGTTAGTTGAATTCGACGAGGACCCAGCAAAATTTTTGACTAATCTGTTGAATTCCAAATTAATTTCTGAAATAAAAATTAATTCTCGTCCAGATGGAACCAAACAAGCTATAATCACGGTCGATCCACGAAAGAAAGGAATTGTAGTCGGACGTGAGGGAAGAAACGCTGAGAAAGCAAGATTACTTGCAAAACGATATTTTGATATTACTAGTGTTCTAATTAACAGTCCACAAAGAGCTACTTTGGAGATGTAAAAAATTGACAAAATCACCCCTTGGATTATTTGCTGGACGTGTCCTAAAAGAAAAAAAGAAAAAACAAAGATGGGCAATTTCTAGCTACAAGAGAAGAAAGCTTGGAATTGATAAAAAAGCAGATCCACTAGGTGGGGCACCACAAGGAAGAGGAATTGTGTTGGAAAAAGTAGGTATTGCTGCAAAACAGCCAAACTCTGCAGTCCGAAAATGTGTTAGAGTCCAATTAATTAAAAATGGGAAATCCGTAACTGCGTTTTTACCACGAGACGGAGCAATGAATTTTATTGACGAACATGACGAAGTCCATATTCAAGGAATGGGTGCCACGCAAGGTGGAGCAATGGGTGATATTCCCGGGGTACGTTTCAAGGTTTTTAAGGTAAATGGTACCTCACTACATGAACTTGTGATAGGTAAAAAAGAAAAACCAAGGAGATAAAATTGGCAGAGACTAAAAATTTATTATTATTTAGAAAATGGGATCTGTCTGATATAGAAGTAAAGGATCCCGGCTTAAAAACTGCAATATCTCTAAGGAAACAAATTTTACCCTATACCTTTGGACGATCTGCCCTTAAACGATTCAATAAAGCAGAAGTAAACATTGTAGAACGACTTTGTAATGATATAATGCATTTCGGAAAAAAATATGCTAAAAATACTGGAAGGATGACCGGAAAAAAGGTCAGAGTTTTAAACACTATTAAAGTTGCATTTGAAATTATTTCGCTTAAGACAGGAGAAAATCCTGTAGAGGTGTTGGTACGTGCAGTTGAATATTCAGCTCCTAATGAAGACACTACAAGAATTGTTTATGGTGGAACTGTTTATCATGTTTCAGTTGATGTTGCCCCTATCCGGAGAGTTGATTTGGCTTTAAGATTTATTTCAAATGCTATCAAAGAGGCTACTTTCTCAAACCCTAAACCTATTGAAGAACATATGGCAGAACAGCTAATTCTTGCATCAAAAAATGATCCTAATGCCCCATCTGTAAAAAAGAAAAACGAGCTAGAAAGAATCGCTCAAGCATCAAGATAAAATTTTTCCAGTAGCCCGAGGCAGATTCGAACTGCCGTCTCTGCCTATCCACTCTTGAGATCCAGAGGGCAGAATCCTTGATCTAAAATTATTTGACCGCTAGACTATCGGGCTACCACAAAAATTTCTCATTATTTAGAATATAATTATTTGGTACTACTTAATTCGAACCTCATGAATTGCTGTTGCATAATCACAATTTGCTTTCAGCCGCATATATGGAATTAATCGATAATGGATAGAATACAGCAGATCTTCTTTTAATAAAATTTCTTTTTGCATTAAAGAGACCAAACCTCGTGAAGTACTTGAAATATCCATTTTATTGCCCATGCACACTTCATCACGTTTTTTTTGATATTGTTTTAAGGTAAAAGATACGTCATTTAATTCTAAAATTAAAGGCCATACAATCTCTGTCCAAACAAATCTTCTGTTTTCAGTAGCTGATGCGTATTTTCCTTTTTCACTCAACATTAATAACATCTTCAAAAGATGTTATAACTTAATACTTGTCTTACAAAGAAATTGAAGAATCATTAAATCTATTACAAAAAAACTGGGATGTTGATTCCAAATTAAGACAATTTATGCTAGGAAAAATTACTAATGTCTCAGATTTTCGACTTAAGGTAAAAGATGTTATTTTCCACCTTCCATTTTTAGAATCAGAAAAAAAATATATTTTATGGACATGTTTTTGGCCTGATTGTCATAATTGCTGTGACAGACAAGGAAGGCTACCATTAACCTCGGATGACCTTATCATAATTGGTCAAGGTCTGAAATATCAAAAAACTTCTGAATTTATTAAAAAAGAGACACTCACTGTAAACTACCAGGAACAAGGACCATCTGGGCAATCCACTACAATGACTACAATCAATCTTAAAAGAAAAGAAGATGAAACTATTCAAGATGACGGGACTCATATCTCATGCCGATTCCTTGATGCAGAGGGAGGATGCAGCATTCATCCTAATCGCCCTGGAGTTTGCTATTTGTATCCCTTTTCAACTTGGCTTGAAAATGAAAAAGGTACCCCACGGGTTCATGCAACATATCAATTCACAGGTGATTGCCCTGGATTTTACCTTTCAGATGATCTCAAAAACATGAACAAAGAATTTGAGGAATATTCAAAAATTATTTACAATTACAACATGTCTTCAAATAGAACAAATCGAGAAAATTTTGGCTCAGTTAGTTTTAGTTAGGCTTTGGCAACTCTCATCAAATCCTTCATATGAATTTCCATTCCAAAACGTGCCTGATTTTTTTTCATGTATTTGAAAATTGATAAAAGTTCTAAGATTTGCTTTAACATACTAAATTGGTTTTTCATTTTGTTTCTAACAAAATTGAAAACTTTTCCATATATCTTGAAATGTTCCATTACTTCTTTTTCATAGGCTTTATTGTCTCCAAGGTTTTTTACAAAAATATCTGCACATTCCATACTTGGAATTATTCCCTCTCCTAGAAGTGGATATACTGTCCCAATTGATTCCCCTACTCCGACCACTTTTCCCTTGTAAAATGGTTTACACATGTTAGGAGTTGCTAACCTGATTGGTCTTCCAACTGTTTTTATGACTTTACCCCCATATTTTTCTAAAAATTCATCAGTTGCTTTTATATGATTTTTCTTGTAATCCCCTGCGCCAATATGTGCAAGGTTTTTGCCTAGAGGGAAATACCAAAAGTAACCAGTCATTTTTGCAAACGGCCTAACTAAAAAGTCATCATATGGAACCTTGCCTTCGTATTGCACCTTATATTCATATGTTGGTAGAAAAAAGTCTTCTTTTAATTTGGGCAAATACACTCTATGAAATCCAGTACAATCTACAATTAGATCAAAGTTTTTTTCAAGATCTTCCAGTTTGGGGGATTTCCCATAATTTACCTCGCAACCTTTTACAAAATCCTTAATCAACTTAATCTTATCATAAGTACACAATCCTTGTAACCCAATGTCAAATTTTTCATCATTATTCATTTCAACATGCATATTTTTTCCATCATGAATGACATATTCCTCGAAATCTACCCCTGATTTTTTACACAACTCCACCATCTTTTGTTTGCATGTCCCCCATGCACAGATAGAATCATGTCTATCCTCTGGCATCCTTTCAAATCCTACCACTTCATGGGTATCTTTGAGTCTAGAAATAAGATAACTACCTGCAACCCCAATTCCGCATACTGCTATCTTCATTTGGCTAGAATCCATTTTGACCTAATAAATACACTATCTGGTGGTTTGTTCACAAATGAAGAGTTCTGGGCTCAAAAACCGAGGAAATTCAAATATTTTTTATCCTTGTATGTATTTTTTTTCACACACACAAGCTTAAGTTATCATTAGATCTATTAAAAATGAAACTCAAGTCCAACTCTCTATCGCCCGATTCTGAAAAGGGCTTGAAGTTTCTTTTTTTTACAATAAATAATTAGTTCGATTTTTGTAAAGATAAATTTCAATTTTTCAAGGTTAAAAACAACTAATCATGGTACTGAAATTAATTAAATTATTCTTTTTTTTATTCCCCTCAATTTTGGATAAAATTAGTTTTAGAAAATCAAACTTATGAAAATAAGGAAATATTTTGTATGCATTGCTTAAATTTCAATAATTGAATTTGAAATTAACTTTAAGTCAAAAAATGTGACACATTAAATTTATTCTATTAATATTGCAGGTTTGAAAGGCCTTGCATTCCGTGCCTTTCCCTTTGGATCATAAATGTCGGTATCATTTTCAGAATATATTGAAATCGGAACTTCAAATTCTTTTTTGCCAATATCTAAAAGTTCATCGAAAAGAAATTGTTTTTCATTGAATTCTTTGGATTCCGTTTTAAATTTTCTAATTTCCGGAGGATCCGATAGAATATCTTTAATTGTTTTTTGTACAAAATCGGGATTTTTTTTAATGGCCTGCAATTCAGGATTTGATATTAGATCTTTCATTATTAATCCCATGTTTGTTTGGCCTCCAATTATTTTTCCTAAAATAAAATGATATGTCTTTGATTTGAATGAACTTGCAGTATAGATAGTAATTTTTTGTGGAGTAATTTTTGTAACTTTAAGAATATTTGCAACATCGTCAATTATTATTTTTAACAACTCTTCCGATAAAATAGCTCTAGAGTCTATTTTTTCAGAAAGGTCTGGCCATCCTGACTTTGATATCATTTTTGTATTTCCTAACTTTTCCCACATTTCTTCTGCAATATGAGGGGCAAATGGTGATAGCATAGCAACTCGGATGGAATTTATTTCATGTAAAATTCCAAAAATATTTTTTCTATTTTTTGAATTTGCCCTTTTCAAATACCAACTCAAATCACTGTCGAAGGAATAGAGGATGTCGTGTAATGCCTCACGAAGTCTCATTTTCTCAATTGCGTGGGTTATTTGCACAACTAAACTTTGGGCTTTAGATTTAATCCATCGATCTTCCGATTCTAAATATTCAATTTTTTCAACTTTAGATTTTGAGCAATCCTCAAGTAAGGTTTCAAGTTTTACCCTCAACCCTGAAACAGAATCCATGTTGAAATCAGCATCCTGAAGTAGTTCTGCAGAAATAATTATCGCTAGTCGAATTGGGTCTGCACCATAGTCTTCTATGGCTTTTCTTAGGGGAATAATATTTCCCATACTCTTTGACATTTTCGAGCCATTCATCAAAACCGAACCATTAACCACAATTTCTCGAGGCCAGTTATTTTCAGGAAATATTGCCACATGGTTTAGGACAAAAAAGGTTAAATGGTTTGGAACAAGGTCTCGCCCTGAATGTCTTGAATCGACTGGATAAAAATATTCAAACTCGTGTTTTATCTCATTAATTAAATCATGAGAAATTTTTGTAAGTTTAGAAATCTCAAAAATATCTCCTTTTCCCAAAAAAATATAATCAAAAAATTCATCACCTAAATTTTCTGCAACCAGTCTTTTATCATTTACAAATTTTGAAATGGTATAATATGCCATGTAAATTACAGAATCTGATAAACTCTCGACAATCCAGTTCTTATCCCATGGCAACTTTGTTCCAAGTCCATGTTGTCTTGCACAAGCTCGTTCTCGTAACCATCCAATTACATAGGTAAACTCTGACCTTATTTCATGTGGTAAAATATTCATCAAACTAAAACATTGTATTGCTTTATCTTTCCAATCTTTATCCTTGTAATTTAGAAACCATTGATTATTCAATACCTTCACCACACACTCTTCACCACATCTGCATTTTACTGGAGTGTTTGTAAGCTCTAAAAGTATTGAACCATAATTTTTTTCAATTAGCCAATCTTTTATCCTATCTTTTGCAAAAGATACTTTGATTCCAGCAAATTGTTTTGTATTTTCTTTTAGTTTCCCTTCATAGAATTCTTTTCCATATACTTCCTTAGTTGCCTCTTCAAGTTTAGGATCAGTTTGGTTTGATATCCCAAATCTTTCCACAATTTCTTTTGCAGGGTTATCTCCAAACCCTTTCGTTTCAATAATGGATATGGGTTGGATTTCTTTGATTTTTGAGACTAAATCATAGCTAAGATCAGATTTTCTGAGATCTATTAATGCCTGATAATCAAAAGGAGCATGGGCAGGAACTGACATTACCATTCCTGTTCCGGTTTCACTTTCCACAAAATTTGCTGGTAGAATCATAATTATTTTATCGCTGTTTGGAACTTTAACGGATTTTCCAATTAAATCAGAACCCCTTATCTCTCCTTCGTACGATATTTTCTTATCGAGGAATTCGAGTTTGTATGCACATTCGGAACTTACTATCCATTTTTCACCATCAACAGAAATCTTTTTGTAAACAATTTCGGGATTTACCCAGAGATTAACAACTCCAAAAATTGTTTCTGGTCTAAGTGTAGCGGTTGGAATAACATGTTCCTCAAATTGAAATTTAATCAAAATGTATTCCGTGAAATCTGGTTCCACATCACCTAGAGTGTCATGCTGAGATACAGGATTTTGATCCTTTGGACACCATCCCACCGGATGTGAACCTTGTATTATTAGATTCTTTTTTTGTAGAGTATTAATCTGCCACTCGATGAATTTACTATAAACAGGATCAATGGTGGTAAATTCACGTCTCCAATCAATGGAATATCCCATTTCAATCATTCCTGTTTTAATTTCTTCATGAAAATAATCCGCAATCTTTACAGGTTCAATGAACTCTTTTATTGTATTTTCTGGCACATGATACAAGTTTTTCAAGTTGTTGATTATTTCTGCATCATTGGATTCTACTCGTTTTGCCATTCCCAATATTGGGGTTCCTGTATAATGAAAGGCCATTGGGAATAACACGTTGAATCCTCTCATCCTATAGAATCTTGCATGAACATCAGCTAATGTGTAAGTTCTACCATGACCAATATGTTGGGGCGAATTGGGGTAGGGATATGCTACTGTAATGAACTTTTTTTCCTTCTCATTTGGGTCGGTTTCAAAATCTTTATTCTTACTCCATCTTTCTCTCCACTTTGATTCAATTTCTGTCCAGTTAATTGTCATTTTCCGGTACCCCTAAAACCATTGATTTTGCTTTTTCAATTGCCTCATCTTTTTTAGACGTGTCTTTCCCTCCTCCTTGAGCAAAATTGGAATCCCCTCCACCTGAGCCGCCTAAAATATTTGCAATTTCCTTTGCGATTTTACTTGCGTTTCTACCAGATGTCCTTCCAGAATATACCACTATTCGAATTGTTGATCCTGCCTCAAAAATTCCACAATAGGCTGCTGTTGGTTCCTGATTAACTAATTTCTTACCAAAATTAATGTGAAAAAACTCATCATATTGATCATTTGAGGTAAAGCACAACTTTCCCTTGACCTCGATATCGCTTAGATTTTCCACATTTCCAGAAGAAATTTGGTCTAACAACAAAGGTATTCTCTCTCTCGATTTTTGCTTTTTTTCGTCCCTCTCTTTTTCTATCGTTTTCTTTTGTGATGATATCTTTTTTTGTTTTTCCCTTTCATCCTCTTGATTTTCCAAATAATCAAATGCCTTTTGACCAGATACAAATTCTAATCTAACAACCCCATCTTGAATTCTTTTTGTTTTGGTCAGTTTGATTAATTCAATTTCTCCCGTGTTTTTCACATGTGTACCACCACACGCTTCAATATCTTTATCTTCTATGGATACTATTCTAACTGCTTTAACTGGTACCACGCCACCTTGATAAATCCTAAACCCATACTTTTGTTCTGCTGTTCCGCGATCGAAGTATTCAATTTTCACTGGATAGTTTTGTTTTACCATGTTATTGGCTGTATCTTCAATTTGTTTTATTTGTGAATCAGTCAATGATGAATGATGAGTTATGTCAAGTCTTGCATGATCATCCTCTTTGAACGCAGAATGTTGCCATACCCATGATCCTAAAATCTCACGTGATGATGCATTCAGTATATGGGTGCTAGTATGATTTTTTGTAATATTTATTCTCCTTGCTGCATCAACTTTGCATAAAACCATCTCGCCCTCTCTTGGCACTCCTCCCTTTAGTTTGTGGACTATAATATTGGCATGTTTGTCCACATCAATTACTTTGAAATTTGCTATTGTTCCATGATCTGGTTCTTGTCCACCACCACGGGCATAAAACGAAGTTCGATCTAGGACTACATAATCTGCAAAAGTTTTGATTACTTTGGCGTCAAATTCCATCGGGTCTTCTTTGTAAAATAAAGCATTTGTTTCGGGAAGTCCTTCAAGCGGAAATTTCTCAACATCTTTTTTCTTTTCAGACTGATGTAGTTCTGACAACTGGGAATAGAAATTAGATGGGATTTCGGAAATAGCGTTGACTTCTTTGAGATAGTCTGGAGTTATTCCATCTGACTCGTAAAGTGTAATTAACTCCTTTACCGTCGGGGGTTTTCCTTTTGAACTAATTTTTTCTGCAATTTTTTTCATTCTTATCTTTGATTCTTCGTATCTTTGGGATTCTATCTGGAGAATTGTTTTGACATCTTCCCGTTTTTCGTCAAGTTCAGGATAGGTTTCTTTGAGATAATCTATGTGATTATCTATTAATTCTTCAATATCCAACTTTAACTTCAATCTATTTTTTGTTCCAATGATCCGACGGAGAATAATTCGTAGATTGTATCCTCCTCCAACATTACTTGGGAGGGCACCATCCGCAATTGCAAAAATCAAGGTCCGTAAATGATCCTCAATCAGGTAAATTCCTTCTGAGGGGATTATCATTCGGTTTAATTGATCATCTGTTACTCCAGCTTTTTTTACGGCATGACGTCTTACATCATTTAAATCGCCAAAACTCTCTAGAGCTTTTGCAATTTCTATAAAATATTTTCTCCTAATTTTTGAATCTAGATCAACCCCAATTGTCTCAAATAATTTTTTATTGATTGGACCAAAACAACAATCATAAGCAGTGGGGGTTCCCATCGTAATCCAGGAAAATCTTTCGAGTCCAGCTCCCATATCGATAATCCTTTGGTCAAGGGTGGTGTGTTTCCCAAGCTCTCCTTGAAATTCCGTAAACACTGCATTTCCAAGTTCTAATCCCTGTACAAAATATTCTAGCGAGGGTCCAAAAGAACCGCCACCGGCCCATACATCTTCGACAAAAATCACTTCTTCCTTTTTAATTCCAAATTGATCTGTTAACAATCTAAAATCTAAATCAATACATTCGTCCTTCCAATATCCTTCAGAATCTGGTATTGAATGCTGACCAATCATACAGAAACTTGAAAAATGCCTTCCTGTTACCCCAACATTTTCCAAATCCTTGAATCGAAGACAGGTCTGTGGAACTACTAGCGGATTGGAAGGAAACTCAAAAACTACTTTGGACCCCATAACTCTTTGAAAATCAACTACAGAGGCAATCGTAAAATAAAGATCATCTCGCCACCTGCAAACAACGGGATATCTAGATACAGAAGTATGACCATTTTTTACAAAAAACGATTCTACCTCCTTCCAGGATTGAGTATAATCAAATCTCTTTGCAGTCGGGGGATCTCCAATGAATGAATACGTATCTTCTCCATCGTCTGGGCACAAATCTCTGTCCGAATTTAATGTCCAAAAATACCGCTTACACTTTAGGCATGATTTTCGGATGAATCCCTGTTCCTCAAACAATTTTACCTCATAATGTTTACTAGGCTCAGAGGAGAATTCACTTAAAATCTCTTTTTTATCCAACGCAGTGCCTGCAAAGCCCTGATATTAAGAATTAGCGATATATGCAAATCTCTAACCAGAGATGTCTTTTGAAAGCACTTCTTGTTTCTTATGTTATATTCAGAGTATTACATTATATGGAATTAGAAGAACATGTGTATGGGAATCACCAAGAAAACACCGATTTTGAAAAATTCATGAAACATGTTGCCTTTAATCAAAGATAACCAAAATTAAAGTAATATAATATTGATTAATTGCAATTGGGGAATTACTTCTTTCTGATAGGGTATTTGAGCTGAAAAACACAAGGAAAATTCCTCTCAAAAATTGTTAAATTTTCGTGTTTCCTCCTCATTTTAAATTTTCATAGGTTTAAATGGCTACTCTAGTAATTTGAGTAAATTATAATTTTTAATTTTACATTCAAATTTTTCAAGAAGAAATTAAAAATTTTAACAAATAATGGATCTTCCGTTTGTTAGTCAGCAAATGATACATTAAATACAATATCTGCTCCACTCTAGACGTGTTTGGAAAAAAACCTCAGATTAAGGAAGGAATACATGTATTCTCTGTAAAAAAAAATGGAGAATTTAACGACTTTATTTTTGGGGTGGTGACTGGCATTAAAGGTAGAAAAGTGGGTGTGAATGGAATAATCATAAATCCTGTAGGCTTAAAAAATAAGATATCTCAGGGCAAAACTGGTGAGAGATCTTTGGAAATTTTAAAAAATCCCACACCAGATAATATTATTTTGGCCATGGTTTACAGAGTAGAGCATGAGAATTTTGCCGAAGTTTTAGATTTAGATCAAGATAAATGTGATTTGATTCCACCTAGAGTTTATGCTACTGTAGATGGATGGATTCGAGAGTCTCTACCCGAACTGGTTAACAATGTCTTGTCTCTACCAGATGGCCTAGAAAAGGAACAAGCCAAACGAGTTTTACGACAAAAGGCCGATTCTCTTGTAGATAAAAACCTTAAAAGAACTTTATATTCAATATCTAGAAGTCTCAAAATACTAAACTAGGTTTTACCAAGCAAAAACCTCCATAGTTTTATATTATGCCCAAGAATATTTTTGGTACAATGGAATATGTTTACGCTGCTTTGCTACTTCACAAGCTCAAAAAGGAAGTAAATGAGGCAAACATTAGTTCAGTAGTAAAGGCATCTGGTGCAGAAGTTAATGATGCGCAAGTAAAAGCTATGGTTGCAGCCCTGGCTGATATAAATATTGAAGATGCAATTAAAGCCGCCCCAGTAGCTGTTGCAGCAGCAGCTCCAGCCGCAGAGCCCGCAGGTGAAGCAAAGAAAGAAGAAAAACCAAAAGACGATGGTAAAACAGAAGAAGCTGCCATGGAAGGATTATCCTCACTATTTGGCTAGATCAATTATTTTTTTCCAAATTTAATTTTAAACTTTTTTCATCAATCTTAAGTAGCAATAGTTACTCCTTGATCATAATTGATTGATTTTTCAATTCCGTCTGAAGTTTTCATTTATGTGTTAGATCTTTTTGGAACGATGGCATTTGCCGTAACTGGTGCTTTCAAAGCTATTGAACATAAATCTGATTTGGTAGGAATTATTCTTCTTGCGACCATAACTGGAGTTGCAGGTGGAACAATTCGAGATGTGGTTATGGGGCAATTTCCCAATTCGATCTCTGATCCAACATACGTGATAATTACAGTCGCATCCGGGTTTAGTATTTTCTTTTTATACTCCAGATTGAAAAAACATTGGAATTTATTTTTGAAGTTTGATGCTTTTGGTTTAGGCATATTTACAATAATTGGAGGAACATTTGCTTACAATTTATTTGGAATTAATTTTTTGGCGATAATATTTGCAGGAATATTAACGGCTGTCGGAGGCGGCATTTTAAGGGACGTGTTTGTAAATCAAATCCCAATTGTCTTTGTTAAGGAACTATATATCACTGCGAGTTTTATTGGAATTTTTGTTTTTTATTTAATTTTGTATTTTGGAGGGGAACTATACCTTGCCACAATTGTTGGCATTGTAATATCTACCGGAGTACGTCTAACTGCAATGAAATATAATTGGAACTTACCACAAGTAAGGGGAAAACTAGATTAGGATGGGGTGTAGTTTTTTGCTTGGCTTGCTAGAGATTTAGCTTGGGAATCAGCTTTTTGCAAAATTTGTTCCTTGGTTTCATCTGTCATAAAACCCGATTCCGTGGAAACCGAACGTGCAGATTGTGCTGCTTTACTTAGTATTTGAATTATGTTTTCTGGAGTAACGTAAGCAGCCTCAATTGATAAGGATACTGCTTGTTGATGGGCCTGAATAAATTCATCTTTAATTTTTGCAATGTCTATTACCATTTCCTCTTGGGAATACATCAACCCTTCTTCCAAAGCAGAATAAAGTGAAATTCCAGCCTCAACTGGTTTAATGTCAAGTTTTCCTAAAAGTGGTGCTAATTTTTCATTTATTATTTCTCCCTTTTTTACTGGAATTGTTTCTTTTGATATCCATATTGTCCCTTGATCAATTTTGGTTGGAATCTTTGCCTCCTTAAATTCTGTTAGCATAGGACCAGGAGCAATCCCGGTATTTTTTTCAGGAACTATGATGTCTATACTTGAAATGTCGCCACCTCGTGCAGCCAACATTATTTTGTTTTTTGCCAGGAGAACATTGAGCTTGAACGGAGACATATTTGTAAACATAAAAAGGCATTGACCTGTTAATCCTCCAATCATCTCTTTAATTCCTGGAAGTTCAATTTTCGCCAGGGCTTTTTGAGCTACTTTATCTTTAATGCTGACAAATTCTACTTCTCCTTTGAGCTTTTTTCTTAAAGGAAGAATTTGTGATGCCCTAACTTTTGTCATTTTGACTAGGGCTAAAACTTTGTACTGTTTTGGAAGATCTTGTAACTGTTGATACATCTGAGATTTTCTTTCAGGATAAACAGTTCTATTTTCATGCATACTTTTTCTTTGCCTCTTGTGCTTGTTTTGTTGGTTTACCCATTGTAGTTTTAATCATAATTCTTTTAATGTTCTTTTCACCATTTGGCAATTTCTTTTCTACAGCATTAACAATGGCGTGTGCATTAATCGCTAAATCGTTATCATCCATCGTTTCATCTCCAAATTTACATGATAAGGATAATGAACTTCTCACTCTAACCTTAATTGATGATCTAAATCTTTGCAAAAAGGATTCTATTGGAGCATCATAAGGAACTGGAACTGGCATTTTTCCTCTGGGACCTAAAAGCTGACCAAGGACCTTACCTACCACTGGCATAATTTTGGTATCTGCCAAAAAGAAATCATATTTGTTTATGAATTTTCTAGATTCTCTTTTATTGGCTGCAAACTTATCCAGATCTTCGGTGCCTATAACAGCATCAGCTTTTGCAGCTTTTGCCTTCACACTCATATCACCTGTTGCCATTACACATACTGCTGCAGGGGAACTAGTCTTTGGAAGTTGAACCACCTCATTTAGGGCAAATCCCTTTTTTACATCAATATCTTTGAAAGTGATAATAATTTCTAAAGCTTGTTTGAATTTTCTCTGTTTAGAATTTTCTTTCACTTTTTTTATCATCTCAGCTAACTGTTTCTCGGTAATCATTACGAACATTTTCGAGAAAGCCTACTTAAAATCGTTTAGTGGGTTGATTGTTGGTTTAATATCAAAACCTAAAAATTTTCACGTTTTGTGAGAGATATTTGTAATTTCATAGCCAAAATCTCCCTAAACTTACATTTATTAAATCTCTTGAAAGATTTTTGAACACATTGCATAGATTTGATGAACTTGACATGAATTTACTTTTTGAACTTACATTGGATGGTTCAATTTCGGTCCCCGCACTTTCAAAAAAACTAGACATAAACGCCTCGGTTCTTTACAGCAGAATTAAACGTCTAATAAAGAAAAAACTAATTAAAAAATTCACCATCGTCATTGATGATTCTCTTTTGGGAATTGCAGTAAAGGCATCCGTAGGAATTAACCGGGATCCAAAATTAAAAGACTCTATAATGAAAAAACTTCTCACTACCCCAGAGGTTGTTTCAATATCAGAAGTCACAGGACGATTTGATATGCTAATCAAAGTATATGCTGAAAACCTTGAAGAATTACATTCAATAGTAATTGAGAAAATCGGAAAAATCGAAGGAATTCAAAACACTGAAACTTTTGTGGAATTACAAAGAACTGATAAGGATCCTGTTTATTTGACTAAATAATTTATTGAAGTTTTTCGTCCCACTTACCCTCATTGATTTCTGCAGTAATTTCTTTTGGAGTTTTTCCTTCTATTTTGATTCCAAGACAGAGACAAGTTCCAATAATAGTTTTTGCAACTGATTTTAATGAGGAAGCATAAGATTTTTCCAGTTTAGTATTGGCTATTTTTGCAATTGAATCAATAGAAACATCTCCTACCCACTCTGTTCCTGAGGTACCTGATCCTTTTTGAATACCTGCTTCTTTAAGAACAAGCGCAGCAGCTGAAGGAATTCCAACTTCGATTTCCCATTTTTTTGTGTCGGGATCAACTGAAACTGTAACTGGGACTTTCATTCCCTCAAAATCTTTGGTTTTATCATTTATGGCATTAATCACTTCCATAATATTGACTCCAAGTGGACCCAAGGCAGGACCTAGTGGTGGACCAGCAGATGCCTTGCCCCCAGTAACAAGTGATGATATTTTTTGTGGTTCTGCCATGATCATTCGTTTAACATGAAAAATTTAATCCTTGCTATGACTCACTTGTCAATTTTAGATAATTTGCATCAACTGTTACAGGTAATTGATAGGAGGCATCCAACAACACTACAGTTGCTTCCTCCTTGTCCACATCTATTCGGGTTATTGTCGCCTTCATTCCCTTAAAGGGACCTCCAGTTATCTCAATGATATTATCCACAGCTAATTGTGAAACTGTCGATTTCTTTACAAGATATCCCTCAATATCTTTAAATTCTAATTCACCTCGAAGTTGACCTCTAATGTGTCGTACTCCCTCAACTGCCATGTAGGCATCACTTGGATTAACCGCTTCAATAACAACATATCCTTTTAAATTATCTACAAGCAAAACTGATTGGATATTGATTTTATTTGCATTAGCTTTTGCCTCCAGCAAACGCATTACTACTTTTTCTTGACCTCCTGTGGTCCTTATTGCAAAAAGATGTGATTTTAATTCTGACAATTTTTACCTACCAAATGTTATCACTGAAAAGACAAACTGTATTGTAAATCCAATGGCACCAACTCCTGCAATTCCCAAAAGAACCAATCTAAGGTGCTGTGAATATTCATCCCTATCTGGTTTTTTAGCCATTTTCATTGTATTTGCCATATTCTTCAAAGTCTGCTTAGGGTTCATTGCCAGAAATAAATCCGATGTCCTTATATTCTTATTCCAAGAAAAGCATTAAATTTTCCTAGGTTAGTACTAGCAAATTTTTTTATTTACAGGTGAAGTTACTCAAAATTGTCTCATGGAACTTTTAGTGGCATATCAAGACGACCCAGCCGGAAATAATATGGCCCAATTCCTTTCTAAAAAATTGAGAAAAGAAGGTGAAATTTTTCATGGTAAGAAATATGATCTTCTAATTATCCCTACTCCTGCAATTTCTGCAGATTGGTTAGAAGAAAAATATGACTATGATGGATTTATTTTTCTCTCCAAACATGCAGCAGAATCTGGAGTTTTGGCTTTAACCTGCCATAGTACTGGAAATTTTTCAGAAGCAAAATTTGGGGGGAAAAATAGACAAATTGCCATACCTCATCCCGATATCCAAAAGAAATATCTTCAAACTCTTTGGGAAAATAAATCCCAATTTCTTGATTTTCAAATTACTATCGAGGCCACCCATCATGGACCAACAGCTCTGAATAAACCAACTATTTTCATAGAAGTTGGAACCAGTGTAAAACAATGGAATGATGTTTCTTTATGCACCTCTATAGCAACCTTAGTTGACCGAGTACTTTCTGAACCTATTCCTATTTGCCCCACGGCTATATGTTTTGGGGGAACACATTATCCTGAAAAATTTACCCAAGAATTACTTAATGGTAAATTTGGATTAGGAACCGTAATTCCTAAACATGCATTAGATTCAGTGGATGAAAAATTGTTTTTCCATATTTTAGAGAGAAACAGAAGAGCAAAAACTGCCCTCTTGGATTGGGGAAGTATGGGACCAAACAAAAAAAGAATAGTTGATTTGTTGGGACAAACTGACCTTGATATAATAAAATTATGAACCTTGAAAAAAAATTGTACAAGAAATTATTAGAAGTACCAGAAGGAAAAATAACAACTTATGGTGATTTAGCAAAGGCGGTAGGTTTTACTAACGGCCAGCGAGTAGTTGGAAAAATAATGAACAAAAATCCTTTCCCGGTAATTATCCCCTGCCATCGGGTTGTAAAATCAGACGGCAAAGTAGGTGGATATGCATTTGGTGAAGAGATTAAAATCAACATGCTAAAAAAAGAAGGAATAAAAATTAAGAATGGTAAAATTCAGAATTGGAACGAAATAATTTATCGGTTTTAGGAGGTTCTTTTCGAAATAATCTCTTCCATCAATAATCTCAAGTGAGCTCTGTTTCTTACTGTATTTCCGCCTACTTTTTTGTAAAGAGACCAAAACTCTGGATTTGTAATTTCTTTTCTATCTTTTGCAATTTTTAGTAATCTTCTTAAAGCGCGAACCTTTGCCACGTAGATTTCTTTTTTGCCCACACGAGCACCTTTCCTACCTTGTTTGGATCCCTGCCCTGTTCCTCTTTTATTTTTCTGGTTTTTCTTTTCTTGAGCCCTTCCTCTAGAAGTTCCAGTAAATGATTTTATTTGAATTGTGTTAGCGGTAATTAAACTACGAATATTCTCTCGTGTGATTGCATCTGCTACATCATCAAGATGGTCTGAATCAAATTTTATTCTATGAACTCCAACACCTGTTACCCTTGCCGCTAACTGTTTTTTAGCTCTAAGATTTACTACCACTTGCACTCACTCTTGCGTTAAAAATTTTGAATTTTTTTTCCACAGCTTTTTCAATTATCTTTTTTCTTTTTCTCGTTCCAAGACTATGCCCAAATCTTATTCCGTCTTTTTGTGGGTTTAGTTTATCTAAATCTTCAATTGTAAAAATCAAATTATCTGTGTATCCTGAAGGATGAAGGCCTCTAGATTCCTTTGGTCCTCCATAACCAACTTTTACCAGTCCTGGCCTACCGCGACTCTTTTGTTTTCTTTGATGATGGTCAACTCCTTTTGGTTTTCTCCACGTTGATTCTAATCGTTTGTAACGCCAACTTTCAGGTCTTTTAAAGTCTGGATTGTGTTCCTTTACTTCTTCTCTTTTTGCTAAAAGATCTTTATTGATCGGCATTAGAAAGAGTTTCGAAATTTTACATAAATACGTTCCTAGACTAAAAAATACCAAACCAGAAGAAAGAGATAATAAGGAAATTTAAGGCGGATCGAAATATCTCATGATTGTACCTGGGATTGACAAAATTACTTTTTTTGGAGATTACTACAATTGACCGATGCCATTGGTCCTTGTCTAAATGAAAAATTCTTGTCCCAAATACGTGAATTTGGAATATTTCCTTCAACGGTTTTCAGAAATCTAGATCCGGACAATTTAGTTGAAAAAGCAGTAAAACGAAACGAAGGGGTGGTAAACTCAACTGGGTCCCTGTCCGTTAATACTGGGAAATATACAGGAAGATCCCCCGATGACAGGTTTATCGTATTAGACGAGGAAACTCGAGATACTATTGATTGGGGTAAAATTAACCACCAGTTTCCTCCTGAAAAATTCAAAGCAATTCTTGAAAAGATGAAAAATTTTGTAAATAACAAAGAACTTTATGTTTTTGATGGATTTGTTGGAGCAGACCCAGAAACACGCTTACCTATTAGAGTGATTAATGATCATGCATGGCAAAACCTCTTTGCACGACAACTTTTCATTAGACCTTCAAAAGAGGAATTGGAGAAGCACACCCCTGAATTTACAGTGATGTGTATCAACGAATTTGAGGCAATACCTGATATTGACGGAACTAGATCAAATGTTTTCATCATAATTGATTTGACTAGAAAAATTGTATTGATTGGGGGAACAAATTATGCAGGAGAAATGAAAAAATCAATGTTTGGAGTCATGAATTTTTTATTGCCAGGTCGTGGAATCTTTCCCATGCATTGTTCTGCAAATATAGGAAAAAATAACGACACTGCATTATTCTTTGGATTATCCGGTACAGGAAAAACCACCTTATCTGCTGATCCAAATCGAAATTTGATTGGTGATGATGAACATGGATGGTCTGACCATGGAACATTTAATTTTGAAGGTGGGTGTTACGCCAAATGTATAAATCTTAGTGAAGATGCCGAACCAGAAATTTGGAACGCGATTAAAACTGGTGCAGTTTTAGAAAATGTGGTATTAAATAATGGAAAACCCGATTATGATGATAATGCATTAACTGAAAACACTCGAGTTGCATATCCATTAGACTACATCCCCGGGGCTGTTATTCCAAGTGTCGGTGGCCATCCAAAAGTTATTGTTTTTCTTACCGCTGATGCATTGGGCGTGTTACCTCCGATTTCAAGATTAACAAAAGAAGGAGCAATGTACCATTTTATGTCAGGATACACCAGCAAGTTGGCAGGAACTGAGAGAGGTATAAAAGAACCAAAATCTGTATTTTCTGAATGTTTTGGGGCTCCTTTTATGCCTAGACCTGCAGCAGTGTATGCAAAACTCTTAGGCGAAAAAATTAACAGGCATAACACCACTGTGTATTTAATTAATACTGGATGGTCTGGTGGCCCTTATGGTATTGGCGAAAGAATCAAAATAAAATATAGCCGCGCAATGATCACTGCAGCATTGGCTGGAGACCTAGATAAAGTAGAATATAGACGTGATGAATTATTTAATCTTGATATACCAACATTAGTGGATAACGTTCCAGTAGAAATTTTAGATCCTAAACACACTTGGACCGATAAAAATGCCTATGATAATTCTGCCAAAAATCTTTGTAAAATGTTTATAGAAAATTTTGAAAAATTTCGTGATGTTTCACCCGAAATAAAAAAAGCTGGACCTAAACTTGCATAGTTTTTGGTTTTTTAATATATCTTACACCGACCAATCCAACAAATACCATTATTGCAATAATTATCCCAATCTGTTTTTCTGGGAGATCAAAAAATTTCAAAGGTTTGGGAGTACCTGGTAACACAGAATTAACTTCTATAGTTTTAAAAGCATTAAAGGACTCTTCTCCAACTCTTATTTTTGCTTCCACCCAATATTCACCATTTTCAAACACATTTACGACAGCAGATTTGGTTGGTGAAGCTGAAATAATTTCGACAGTACCATCTTTGCTATTTGTCACAGCGATTTTTGTAAAAATCCATGGTTCAGGATGAGATATTTCGAAATTCAGTCTTCCGTTTTCTTGGGAAACTGAAATAGATCCTTGTGTATAATGTAATAAAAACGGAATAACGTATCTATTATCATTTTGCGTTATGAATATTTTCCCTTCATGATCTCCGTAGTGATCTCCTTGAACTTTCATTATAATTTGCAAATTTTTCCCTTCCAGAAAATGAGAGATTTGAATAAATTCTGGTACCACAGAGGTAACTTTGATATCTTCCAAGGACCCAATAAGTGACTTTAATTCCAACACTTGTTTTCCAACAGGATCATCTGAGGAAATGTTAAGAATAAAATTAGCAGGTTGAATGACTAAAGTTGCATCAAATGCTCTTGCAATATTTAATCGTCCTGACCCTGCATCATTGATAGAAAATTCTTGACCATATGCATCTGATACAGGCTCAGCTGTAGTGAGTAGAAGTGATTTTATTTCGTGATGATGAATTCCATGGTTCTTTTGAATCATTAATGCTGCTGCCCCGCTAACGTGTGGTGCAGCATAACTAGTGCCACTTGTAAAATTATATCCACCATTATTTTGAGTGGTGTTAATGTATGCACCCGGAGCTACCATATCTGGTTTTATGTAAAAAGGGGAAACAGGCCCTCTTGAGCTAAAATGTGCAACAAAATCTGGATTGAAAAACAGATGAAGACTAGCAAAATTTTCATCTTTTATTGTTTCCTTTATTTCTAAACCTTTTTCCCTATCAATTGACACTACTGGAATTCTAGGTTGATATCCAGGTTCAACAAATTCATGTGTTAATTCGCCCAAAAAAATTCCAGGTTCATTATTATAAACTATCAGTGCACTTGCGCCTGCATCTGCAGAATTTTGTTCTTTTATTGAAAAATAAAGTAATTCTCCTTCGATATTACTGCCTCGTTCTACTAAGAGAATCGAATCTGTTGCATTGATTCCTGCAAGGTCATTTACTTTTCCATAACCTCCAAACTTAATTGGACCTTCTATTGGTTTTTCAAGTTGGAATGAACCAACCATTGGAATAACTGTATATGGTTTTTCGTTGACTTCCAAGGTTGCCACCAGACTCGAAGTTAAATTATTGTAAGTGGCCCCAACAGTGACTGATCCATAATTTTTCCCTGGACTTCCTATTGTTCCAATTCCAGGACCATCATTTCCAGCAGCTGTTACTACAAAGATTTCTTTTTCTAATGCTTTGGTAACAGCGCTTTCAATCTTTGCATTTGTTTTATTCACACCAAGAGAAATGTTAATGATGTCGGCATTATCTTCTATTGCTTTTTCAATTGCCTTGATAATAAAATCAGAAGATACCGCTTTTCCATCTTCTGACACCTTATAAGCTAAAATTTTAGCTTTGGGAGCAACTCCTTTTACTTTTCCATCTGCCGCTATTACTCCAGCAACTTGGGTTCCATGACCATTATTATCTAGGGGTAATTCATCCTCTTTAACAAAATTGAATCCACCAATTACCTTTCCTTCTGGACCCCAACCCAAAAGGTCTGGGTGGTTAAAATCAACCCCTGTATCTATAACTGCAATCGTTACCCCCTCCCCGGTTATTCCCTCGGATCTCGGAATTTCTGTACCTACAAAGGGAATACTTTTTTCAAGATACACCTTAGATGCTTCATCTCCATTAAATAATTCCTCCAGAATAAATGAGGAAGATAAAAAAATAATTACTAACAAAATTATTCTGATCTTCACAAATTTCTTAGTATTTTCTAGCAAGTAAAAACCAATTGGCTAGTAAAACAATAAATGGAATAACTTACGCTTGGATTACATGGGAAAATACACTCTTCCAAAAATGCCATATGCTTATGATGCATTAGAACCTCATATTGATGCCAAAACAATGGAGATTCATCACACAAAGCACCATCAAGCATACACCGATAAATTAAATGCGGCACTAGAAACTTGTTCTCAGGAAATTCAAGATAAAGATATTTTGGATATTTTATCTGATCTTAAACAAGTTCCTGAGGATAAAAGAGGAGCCGTTAATTTTAATGGTGGTGGTTATGATAACCATAGGTTATTTTGGAACAACATGAAGGCAAACGGAGGAGGAGAACCAGGAGGATCGGTTGCTGATGCAATTAATGATTCATTTGGAAGCTTTTCTGACTTCAAAGAGAAATTTTCATCTACTTCTGCAGTAATTCAAGGAAGTGGTTGGGGATGGCTAGTATTCAATCCTTCTTCAGGAAAAGTTGAGTATAAAGCAATGCCAAACCAAACCAGTCCAAGAACAGAAGGGTTGGTTCCTCTCTTGGGATTAGATGTTTGGGAACATGCATACTATCTAAAATATCAGAACAAGAGACCAGATTATATTGCATCCTGGTGGAATTTAGTAAACTGGGATGAAGTAGAAGACAGATTCTCAAAAGCAAAATAAAGTTCAATCTTTATTTTTTTATTTTCAATTTTTTATGAATCCATTTATAACCATCAAAAAATAATTTATTGCTGATGAGTGAGGAAAAGGCACAACAATTAATGCAACAAATGCAAATGCTGGAGACATATTTTACAGATTTATCTCAAAGAGAAGGAACTCTTTACAACATTTTAAGAGAAGCAATAGGAGCCATACAATCCATAAAATCTCTCAATCAAAAAACTGATTCGGAATCCTTAGTTCCTATTGGAATGGGAACTTTTGTTAAAACAAAAATATCTTCCAAAGACAAAATTGTATTAAATATTGGAGCAGGAATTTCTTTAGAAAAAGATTCAAACTCTGCAATAAATTATTTAGAGGCAAGAATTAAAGAAATTGAAGTTGCTATACAAGATACATTAGCAAAAAAGAATGATGCTGCTGCACAATTAGAACAAGGAAAAAACCAAATCAATCAATTAATGCAAAGAGATTCACAAAAAGACTCCGGATAAAAAAAATGTTTGATAAACTTCGTAGCGCATTTTCAGACGCAACGAAAAGTCTAACAGAAAAGGAATTAAATGAAAAAGATATAGAAAATGTCTTATTTGAATTGGAAATTTCTCTACATGAATCAGATGTTGCAAGTGAGGTTATCGATAAAATAAAAAAGGATTTAAAAAATAGATTAATTGGAACCAAAGTAGATAAAAAGGAAATTGAAGAATTTGTAAAAGAAAGTCTTATTTCTACAATATCCTCCTTATTTGATTCTGCAGGAAAAATTGATATTTTTGAATTAATTGATGACAAAAAGAAATTAGGCCAACCATTTTTGATCTTATTTGTTGGCATTAATGGAACTGGTAAAACGACATCTCTAGCAAAGATGGCATATTTGTTACAACAGAAAAAATATTCTGTGGTCATAGCTGCGGCTGATACTTTTAGAGCTGGGGCCATTGAACAATTACGGGAGCATTCAAATCGGCTAAACCTAAAACTTGTAGCTCAGAATTATAATTCTGATCCAGCAGCAGTCGCAAGGGATGCGGTTCTCTATGCAAAATCACACAAAGTAGATTGTGTATTAATAGATACTGCCGGTAGAATGCAAACCAGCAAAAACTTGATGGAGCAAATAAGTAAAATAACTAAAGTAGTTCAACCTGATTTTAAAATTTTTGTAGGTGATTCTCTTGCAGGAAACGATACTGTAAATCAAGCAAAAGAATTTTTTGAACACGTAAAATTTGACGGAACCATATTAACAAAAAGTGATGCTGATGCTCGGGGTGGTGCTGCACTCTCTGTGGTCAAAATTACATCTACGCCAGTTCTTTATGTTGGAATTGGACAGGAATACCAAGATCTAAAATCGTTTGATAAGGAAACTTTCCTGAAAACTGTTTTCGGACCAATAGAAAATATTAATTTAAAAAAATCTGAACCCACACCAGAACCCATACCAGAACCCACACCAGAACCAACACCAGAACCAACACCAGAACCCACACCAGAACCAACACCAGAACCCACCCCAGAAACCGAATCGAACGATATTGTAGTTTCGTCTGATCCATTTGAAGGAATCTCCGATGATGACATTTCAAAGTATTCTAAATTGTTTGATGTTAGACCTCCCGAAAATGATGGTGAGGCGATTGTATTGAGTAAAAAAATTAAAGAATGGATAAACAAGGGCAAACCTACAACTGAAAATATCCAGAATGAAAATTTTGAAGATAACTTACAAGAACAACATTCAAGTAAAATCAATAAACCAAAACCAGATAAAGAAGAAAATCAAACAAAAAAGAAAAGGGGAAGGTTCGGGTTATTTAGAAAATGAAACTGAAAACAAAAAATTTACTTACTTTGTCGGAATTAACTCCAAAAGAATTTTCTCAATTAATTGATTTTGCTATTAAACTAAAAAAAGATTTGAAAGGAGGCAAGAGTATTCCTAGACTAAAAAATAAAACTCTAACAATGATTTTTCAAAAACCATCTACAAGAACACGGGTAAGTTTTGAAATCGCCATGTTTCAATTGGGGGGAAACGCAATCAATCTATCCACAACTGACATGCAATTATCCAGAGGTGAATCGATTGAAGATACAGCAAAAACTCTTTCGCGATATACAGACTGTATTATGGCAAGGGTTTATGATCATTCTTTATTGGAAAAACTATCAGAATTCTCTACCGTACCAGTCATAAATGGCCTTTCTGATTCATTCCACCCTTGTCAAATTCTAGCAGATTTTATGACGATTAAAGAAAAGAAAAAAAAACTCAAAGGACTGAAACTTGCTTGGATCGGCGATGGCAATAATGTTTGTAATTCAATGATTTACGGTTGTGCATTATCTGAAATAAAAATGTCCATTGCAACTCCAAAAGGATATGAACCCAATAAAATTGTGGTAAACAAAGCTCGACAATCTACTACTATTGAAATTACCGCCGATCCGGTAAAGGCAATAAAAAATGCGGATATTGTTGTAACTGATACATTCACATCGATTCATAATCGTGATCAAAAAAGAACAAAAAAATTTCTTCCAAAATATCAAGTCAATTCAAAATTAATGGAACACGCAAAGAAAAAAGCAATCTTTATGCACTGTCTTCCTGCAAAAAGAGGAAGTGAAGTAACAACATCTGTAATCGATGGCCCACAATCTGTGGTTTGGGATGAGGCAGAAAATCGTTTGCATACTCAAAAAGCGTTACTTGTTTTTCTAATTCGCGCTTAACGTATATAAGAGCAAGTTCAAAATCGAGTCCTATAGATGGCTTATTCCAAAATATTGAGAAGACTTAGAGAACAAAAGACCAATTATAAAAAACGTGGGACTATGTTAATGGGTAAACGTGAATTTATCACCGTTAACATATCTAATGAAAATACTCAAGTCCAAATTTTAAAACCAGAAATGAATGGAGATAAAGTTGTGGCTTCAGCACACTCTAGATTTCTTCTTGAAAAGGGATGGAAAGGCTCCAGAAAAAGTGTACCTGCCGCTTATCTTACTGGATATATTGCAGGAAAAAAGGCCCTCAGTAAAGGATCAAAAGGAGCAATTTTGTATAGTGGAACTAGAAAATATACCCAAAGGATGGCTGCTGCTCTAAAAGGAGTGATTGATGCAGGGCTAGAAGTTCCAGCAAATTCCGAGACATTCCCACCATCTGAAAGAATCAACGGTGAACACCTCCTTGTAAAAAATGATATTTCACAATTTAAAAAAACTATTGACAACGAGGTTAAGTAGACAATGAGCCAAACATCTCAAACCAAACCAAAACAAAGTCGACCTGTACAATATGGGGGAGGTAGACCTGGAAGTGGCGGATCCGGACAAGGTAGTAAAAGACCAAGACGAGAACCAATAGAAGAAGAATGGATTCCCAAAACGATTTTAGGACAAAAAGTGGCATCTGGGGAAATATCTTCTATTGAGGAAATTATTGAAGATGGTTCGAGAATTCAAGAGGCAGGCATTATCAAGAAACTACTCCCTGAATTAAAAAGTGAAGTTGTAGATGTTGGAATTATTCAAAAAATGACATCTAATGGTCAATCAACAAGATTTAAAGCAATTGTTGCGGCAGGAAATGAAAATGGTTACTTGGGAATTGGTCAAGGAAAATCAAAACAAATGAGAATCGCCATTGAAAAAGCAACAAACCAAGCATTTCTTAATGTTAGTCCCATAAAATTAGGATGTGGAAGTTGGGAATGTAGATGTGATCAAAAACATTCGGTCCCATTTAGAATTAAAGGCAAAGGAGGAAGCGTCACAATTGAAATTATTCCTGCTCCCAGAGGATTGGGGTTAGTAGCGGGTGGTAAAATTAAACGATTGCTAGAGTTAGCTGGATTAAAAGACGCCTGGACAACCGCAAAAGGATCTACACCTACAATGAATTCAACTTCTAAAGCTATTTTGGATTGTCTTAGACAAACATTCAGTCAGGGTTGATAAAAATGGCAAATGCATATCTTGTGGTTAGAATAAAAGGTCAAGCAGATGTGCCGCATTGGGCCGTTACTACCATGACCTTGTTAAAATTAGATAAAAAATACCGGGCCACTATTTTACCTGCCAAGGACAATACTTTAGGGATGCTTGACAAGGTGAAGCATTACATTTCTTGGATTGGATTGGATGTGGATTTGGCAAAGGATCTTCTAAGTAAAAAAGGACGAAAATCAGGATATAAAAAAATCACTCCAGAAGATCTTACAAAATTAGGATTCAATAGCATAGATGATCTTGCGACTGCCTTAACTGAAGGAAAAGCAACATTATCAAAATTAAAACCTCTTAAACCTTGGTTTGCTTTATCTCCTCCAAGACAAGGGTTTAAGCGAAGTACAAAAAAATTGTATGGACAGAAGGGCGTTCTTGGATTGAACAAAGAGCTTGGAACAATTGTGAGACGCATGATTTAAAATGGCTACAAGACTCAGAAAAACAAGGCGATTACGGGGAGGCCGAAACATGGGATGGGGACAAGTAGGTCAACATCGTGCAAGTGGTCATAAAGGCGGTCTTGGAATTACAGGTTTAATGAAACACCATTACAGTACAATGCTAAAAGATTACCCTGATCATTATGGTCATTCTTCTACTCATCCACCTCATCCAAATATTACCAAAAAATGGACTAACATTCGTGAACTCGATGACTTGTTTAACAAATTCGGACAAGAAGAAGGAGGAAAAAAAATTCTTGATCTTACCAAAGCAGGATATGACAAACTACTTGGTGGGGGTAAACCATCTGTGGCCTACACGATAAAAATACGTCAATTTACAGCTGCTGCTGAAGAGAAAATCAAATCTGTTGGTGGAGAAGTGTTAACTGAGAATGGCTGAGGGTAGCCTTACAAGTATTATAAGGAAAGTTGTTTTCAAGGCAGAACCATATCTTCCTCAAGTTCCAAAACCGAAAAAGAAAATTTCTCTACAAACAAAATTGTTATGGTCCGGTATTGCACTTTTAATTTATTTAGTAATGGGCCAAACTCCATTGTTTGGTGCCACCGCCCCTGAATTTGATTTCCTACAGTTTGCAAGAGTAATTTTTGCCTCACAACAAGGGACTCTTGTTGAATTAGGAATTGGCCCCATTGTTACAGCCGGTCTATTAATGCAATTACTTAGGGGTTCAGATATTTTGAAATTTGATTTCAAAAAACCAGACGAACGAGGAATATTTCAAACTGCTACTAAACTAGTAACATATGTAGTGATTGTAGCTGAGTCGATTGTTTATGCTATTGCAGTTTACGGACCAGGCGTTCAGGATCCCTATGTACTTTATGTAATGATTGGGCAATTAATGGCTGCCTCAATCATTGTCATGTTCTTAGATGAATTAATTCAAAAAGGATGGGGACTAGGTAGTGGAATTAGTTTATTCATTATGGCAGGTGTTGCGCAACAAATACTCTGGAGTTTATTCAGCCCATTACCTGCTGGAGATGGCGGCACTATTGGAATTATCCCGTATATTGGCCAGTCCATTATGGCAGAAGATCTCTCCAACGTATTTTTCCGTTCAAATCAATTGCCTAGTATTTTCGGGTTGTTTTTGACAGCTGGCATATTGTTGATTTTGGTATTTACCCAGGGAATGAAAATAGAAATCCCCATTGTTTCCACAAAGTATAGGGGATTTTCAGCAGTATATCCAATTAAAATGATGTATGTTTCTAACATTCCAGTAATTTTAGCTTCTGCGCTAACTGCCAATGCAGTATTCATTTTCCAAATGCTTTGGGCAAACATGAACCCGCGAAACAACAACTTTTTTATGAATATTTTAGCTCAATTCGACCCGACAAGCCCTTCAACCCCAATTGGAGGAATAATCTATTACATCACTCCTCCCCGAGGACTAGAACTAGCAATACTCGATCCTGGACGTGCAATTGGGTATGTCTTATTTATGATTGGAATAGTAGTAGTATTTGGAAAATTATGGGTAGAATTAGGAGGTTTATCCCCAAAAAGTGCTGCCCAAAATTTACTTGATGCAGATGTTCAAATTCCTGGATTTAGAAGGTCAAACAAACCAGTTGAAGCCCTTCTTAACAAATACATTCCATCAGTAACTATTATCGGCTCTATGATTTTAGGACTTTTAGCTGGTGTATCTGATGTACTAGGAGTTTTTGGATCTGGCATCGGAATTTTACTTATGGTGGATATTTTAATTAATTATTACACTCAACTAGTAAGAGAACACGTAGAAGTGGTGATGCCAAAATTGGGTGCTTTACTTGGTAGAAAATAAAAGAGTAATTGTTGTAGGCATACCAGGGGTTGGCAAAACTACTATTATCAAAAAAATTGTGGAAATGATAAAGGATAACACAAAAAGTGTCAATGTTAAAAGTTTTGGGAGCATTATGCTCCAGGTCGCAAAGGAAAATGGAATTCAAGATAGAGATGAGCTAAGAACACTACCTGTTTTAGAGCAAAAAAAACTTCAAAAAAATACAGCAGAAAAGCTGAGTAAAATAGAGGATGATGTAGTAATTATTGATACTCATGCTTTCATAAAAACTCCAGAGGGGTACAATCCGGGATTACCGTATCATGTTCTAAAAATTATCGAACCTACTCATTTTATTTTAGTTACAGCAAAAACTGAAGAAATTTACAACCGTCGTATGAAAGATGAAACAAGAAATAGAGATAGGGTATCGATTAATACAATTAAAAAAGAATTGGGTATCCAATCCGCAATGATGTCTGCCTGTTCTATTTTAACGGGATCACCTCTGAAACCTGTTTTAAATAGTGAAGGAAAACTTGAAGAAGCAGCTGATCAAATAATACAAGCAATAGGGCTATAGATATGGAATTCGACATTTTTCTTCTATTCTTAGATACAATTTTACTTCAAGATGATGGGGGAATTTTTGGATTTTTTGAGGATACTAAAGATGGGTTGGGGAGTGATGATCCTCTTATCAAAGGGATAATCCCATCATTATTTGCCGTATCTGGATTTGGGATAATATTGAATTTCTTTAACGCAGCAGTAAGAAGGAAAATGGTAGACCAAGTCAAACTAAAGCGAATTATGAAAGAAACCCGTACTTGGCAAAAAGAAAGAATGGCTGCAATGAGATCAAAAGACCAAGCAAAAACAGATCAGCTTAACAAAAAATCCTCATACATGAACAAAATGTCGATGGAGATGATGCAAATGAATATGCGCCCAATGATGATTACCTTTGTACCACTAATTTTGATTTTTTATTTGGTTTTACCTGTGTTATTTTCATATACTGTTGCTTTATCTCCAATTCCACTCAATGTTATTCCAGGGGATTTCTTTCACCTAACATGCACTGCAGAACAAGTAGCTGATGTAGATCATGTTTGTGAAGAGGAAAATGCTCTCTACCTTTGGGCTTGGTATTTTCTTTCCTCAATAGCATTTAGTGGAATAATTATGAAGTTAACCAAAACCTCAATGGGAATTTGACGAAATCTATTGTAATTTCCGGTCCACCCGCAGTTGGAAAAACTACTGTAGCAAAGGGACTAGCAAATGAATTCAATTTAACATATCTTAGTGGAGGTGATGTCCTAAAAGAGATGGCAAGGGAACAAGGATTTGAGGTAGATGGGAATGATTGGTGGGATACCAAAGATGGAATGAAATTTCTAGAGCAAAGAGAAAAAAACTCTGAATTTGATAAAAAAGTTGATGAAAAACTAATTGAACTTTTCAAAGGAGGGGGGATGGTCATAACCAGTTATACCCTCCCTTGGTTAGTTGAAAATGGAATAAAAATATGGCTAGCCGCTTCTCATGATAGTAGTTCTAAAAGAATGCAAAATCGTGATAATATGAGTTCTAAAGAAGCCTTTGAAGTAACAAAGGAACGATATGATAAAAATAAATCAATATACAAAAAATTATATGATTTTAACTTTGGAGAAGATGTTTCTGTTTTTGATGCTATCATAAACACCGACAATCTTACTGCTAACCAGGTAATTGAAATGTCAAAAGAAACTGTGAGAAATCTATTATGACATTAAAACAATTAGAAGATCTAATTGAAATTGATCAAGATGTAACTGATAATTCGTTTGGGACTTATTATGATAAAAGAACAATTAGGCAATTGCTTGATTATGGCTTAATAATTTTAGACAAACCCCCAGGCCCCACAAGCCATGAAACGGTCGCATGGACCAAACGGCTACTTAAACTCCCAAAAATTGGGCATAGTGGGACCCTGGATCCCCAGGTGTCAGGAGTTCTTCCACTTGGTCTCGGGGAGGCAACAAAGGCTCTTGGGGTCTTACTCTATGGTCCAAAAGAGTATCATGCTCTCGGAAGAATTCACTCTTTTCCATCCAAAGAAAAATTGGAACAAACCCTACAATTGTTCACGGGGGAGATATTTCAAAAACCACCTCAACGTTCTGCAGTGTTGAGAAAAACAAGAACAAGAACTATCTATGAGTTGGAAGTTCTTGAACGAAAAGAGAGACTCCTTTTAACAAGAATTGTTTGTGAATCAGGAACCTATATCCGAAAGCTATACTATGACATGGGAGAGTTTTTGGGTCCAGGGGCAACAATGATAGAACTAAGAAGAACAAGGGTTAACCAATTTTACGAATCCGACGGGTTAGTAACAATGCACGAACTTGCAAATGGCTTTTCGCTTTGGGAGGAAAAAGGGGATGAACGCAAACTTAGAGAAATGATAAAACCAATTGAATTTGCCCTAAGTGAAATTAAATCAGTTGTAATACGCGATTCTGCGATTGATGCAATGTGTCACGGAGCTCAATTAGCTATCCCTGGAATTCTACAAATAAGCCCAAATTTAAAGAAAGGAGAATTAGTTGGAATTTATACTCAAAAAGGTGAGGCTGTAGCACTAGCTGAATCTATAATGTCTGAAAAAGAAATTTGTGATGCAACAAAGGGGTATGGTTTTGAAACAAGACGTATCATAATGACTCCTAACACCTATCCAAGAAAATGGAGAACTAAGCCTACTCCAAAAGATTAAAAATTAAATAAAAAAATTGTAATTGCTTGTCTTCTAAAACTTTAATTTCATTTACGGCAGTTGGCCTGATTGCGGGGCTTGTTTTTGGAATATATTTGCTAGATGTGAAAAATACAAACCAGCTGGTATTTGTTGAGGGTCCTTCAATTTCAATTGTTACCGAAAAATTCGATTTTAAAAAGGGAGAAGAAATTAAAATACGTATTATAAATTCTGGAACTGTTCCCTTGACCTTTCCTGATTCGTCATATGGTCTTAGAATAACAGGATTGTCCGGGATTTTAATGTACTCTCCTAAACCTATACATGAATCTGATTTTCAATCATATTCACTATCTCCAAAAGAGGAAATCGAGTTTGTTTGGGATCAAATAAAAAATGATGGTGATTCTATTCACGAAGGATTATACAAAATTCATTCTAAAGGATTAAATCCTGATTCACACAAAATTGAAAAATCCACTACCATTACTATTTGGAAATAACTTTTCAATTATCAAGTAACACAATATATAATCAATTTTGGCGAATTTAATTTGTCTAATGACAAATGCCGGGGTCGCCTAGCCTGGTAGGGCGCGCGCCTGGAAATATTTAACCATAAAGCGCGTTCTCGCAAGGGAACGGGAGTTCAAATCTCCCTCCCGGCGCTTTTATCACTTATTTCCATATAATGGAATTTTCCAGAACTTAGAAAAATTTTATCCGAAATAATAAAAAATCGCCCAAAAATATGGACAAAATATTTTCTTATTTATCTAATGCCTAAACGCCCTTAAGGCTTTTCTGTATTTCATCGAAAACCATTTCAAAGCATTTTCTAAGATCTTCCTCTTTAATATGTGAAATCTCTGCAATCTCTTCCAGAGTTGTGGATTGATCTTCAATCCTGGAAACAGTAAAAATACAAATTCCTACCAACAAATAAGGTGATTCATTCTTGAGAGAATTTTTCTCTAATAAATCATGGTATAGAGTTTGAGCATATTGAATAATTTGATTTTTTAATTTTAATTTAAATTGAAATTTTTTAAAAATAATTTCCGTTTTTCTATCCAACATGTAATAAGTAAATTCATTTCGTTATAGACTCAAATTTGTTCAATAATTACACACTTTCATTTAAATTCGGCTTTTTATTTGGGGGTAATCTACTGATAATTCCTACGTGAGTTTTTTAAGTAAATTTTTACAATTTTTATCATGAATTATTTCAGTTGTGAATCATGGGAAGAAATTAGAGGATTATCTTGGGTAATATTAGATGAGGGTTAAAGATCAGATTTGTTTGGATAAAGAATCATCTGTTAACCAATCTAAAAAGCGGCTCGTAATTGGTACTAATTTATTTAAACTTGGCTTTTCTACGAATCAGTCAAAGGTATATTTTTTCCTTAGCAATGAAGGATTAAGGACTGCCCCACAATTGTCCAAATCATTAGATATGCCACGAACAGAAATCTACCATTTGCTTAACAAACTTGAAGAAAAAGACTGCATTTTTAAAATAAATGAAAAACCTATGAAATTTGGTGCAATCCCAATTGAAGACTTTTTAGAAAAATGGATTTATCGGGAAAAAATCAAGGTTAAAAATTTAGAAGAAGAACTTGCTGAAATCAAGAAAAAAAAGTCCTACAAAAGTTAATTGATCTATCCTTCATTAATCTTTTTTCTTAAAATTAAAATCCATACAATTTAGAATGTTTATCTAGTAAAAAGAGAATTTTAAATTATGCAGGCATATGTTCTCCTTAATTGTACCACAGGGAGTGAAATTACTTTAATCTCGGAATTAAAAAAATTTCCAGAAATAATCGAAATTAATGGAATCTGGGGAAAATATGATATTTTTCTAAAAATTTGTAGTGATGATCCAGACGGCGTGGATAAAATTGTTTCAAATCTTCGTAACCATAAAGATATTACCAAAAGCTATACCATGCATGTATTGTATGGTCAAGGCGGAACCATAGACGAGAGGGATTAGAAGATACAATATTTTGACATCCACAATGTAATTTTTGTTTTACCATAAAGAATTTTGGAAATCATCATTAAATTTGGAAACCTCCTCTGAATTAATTAAGATTCAATCCAATAGACTTAAGTTTCTATAAATTAAAAATTTTTGTTATGACTCAAATCGCAGATAAAATAAATGAATCTGGTTTAACCCAACAAGAATTAATTAAATATTTTCGGGAAAAATGTGTTTTTTGTGGACATCATAGAATAATGCATGACGAACTAGGAAAATGCGAAGGGGTAATGAATAAACCTTGTAATTCTGGGTGTGATAAATTTAATCCTGAATAACACTTTAATTTAATTTTAAATCCTTCATACTAAAGAATTAATTAAAAATTACAATTTTTTTGAATAAGGTGATCTTTTTTTAATAGTCTTGGTGAAAAAACTATAGTAATCATAGTTAGAGCCAAAACAACAAAGACTAAGGTTCCAAATTCGGGGACGACAGTAAAAATCATTATCTCTCCCTTTGGCTCTTTCCACTCCTCTTGATTTTCTGGGAGGCCAATTCCATTAACTATCAAACTTATCTCCACAGGATCGTCAGAAGTTAATGGACGAGAAATCAGTGTAGATAATCCATTCTCTGAATGGATATTTTTATTTTCAAAAATATTTTTTTCATTTTGTGTGATTAGGATCCCATAATTCACTTTAGACATTAAACGATTATTTTTGTCAATAAATGATAAATTAATTTCTAATCCTTGATTCACCACCGGCGAACTTGAAATAATTTGAATTATTACTTCCCCATCTTGTGTGGTTCCACGAAGAAGAGTCTGATCTTTATTACCTGCAGGTGTAGTGTCGATTATTCCAGTTTCTGATTCTTCATAACTTTCAAAAATCTCTAACTGGGAATAATGTTTACTTCTTTCAATTAATTTTTCTATTCGATCTGGCCCATCATAGGTCCAAAAATAATCTTGATACAAGCTTGCACAAACTCTGGATTCTATAGAATGTCTGTGATGGTCAAAAAACCCTTCCCCTAAAATTTCATACAATCCCCTATTTTCCTGACACCAATCAATTCCATTTTCTGTAAAATAACCGTCTGAATAAAAGGGACTTCCATAACTATTTTGATTTAAATAAATTATACCTAGGATTAAGGTTACTGTTAAAACCAGTCCAAAATTCTTATTCAACAATGATCCCGAATTAAAATTATGATTAAAATTTTGCTACTTTATTTTCAAAATTTAGAAATTTAAGAAGAAATCGCTTCAATAATTTCACTAAATTTCCAAGGACCGCAATTGCTATCACTTTTCTCATTTCTAAAGAGCCCTTTATCATTTAATTGATTAATGATTTGAGCGGAAAATGGTAAGGCGCCTGTTGCACCTGGAGAATTATAGTTCAGAATATGAAAGGACATTGAATCTTCCATCAAAATTACATCTGGTACAAACTTTCCTTTTTCATTTATTACTGAAGATCTTATCCCAGCTGTTCCTTTTTCTGTGATTTTTTCTGGATCAATTTTTGGTAGAAATCTCTTTACTCTTTCAACCATTGATGATTTTGACATTGATGATTGAATTTCGTTTATTGCCAATTCTTGAAATTGTTTGTCAAAAATTGCTTTTCTGGCACCCGAACCAATCATTTCTAACATTTTTGGAAAAAATTCTTTAATGTTTTCTGTTCTATCATAACCGTAGGGGCTAAAAACCGGTACTGCGTTTGGTCCAATTTCACAAGTACCGTCTACTCGTATTATCCAATGTGGGTCCAAAAAAGGATAATCTGGAAACTCTGGTACAGAGTAAACACTTGTCTTTGTTAAATTGAAATATTCCTTGGGTGCTTTCCAATACTCTCCTCTAAAATGAACATCTGTAAAATTTTTTGCAATACCCAATCTATGTGCAATATCTATTGATTCCCCACCAGCGGCATTAATTATAAAATTAGAAAAAATTTCATGCTCATCATTTAATGTAATTTTCCATTTACCTTCTCTGTTTTTAATATCAGTAACTTTTGTGTCCAATAGAAATTTTATTCCGTTTTGCTTGCTGTCATCCATTAAAGATTTTGTTAAAATTGAATAGTCCGTAGATGCATCTTTATAAACACATAATGCAGAATCACATTTTATTTCAGGTTCTAATTTTTTTAATTCAGATTTATCTAGTAGTTTAATTTCGTCTTCATTTAGCCCATTTTCTTTTCCCCACTTGAGATATTTCTCCAAAACTTTGGTTCCTTTTTTATCCTTGGAAACTTCTATAACTCCATCTTCTTTGAAAGGTAAATCGTTGATCTGGGAGTATTTTTTCCACATTTCATATCCATGAAAGGCTGCTGTTGCGAACATTTTTTTCTTTTCTGGGTTGTAAAGATAGGGTGCATGAACCTTACCTGTATTTCTGCCGCTGGTATGAAATGCAACTTGTTTAGCTTGCTCTATAACTGCAATTTGTTTTGATTTGTTTAGGTGGGATAAAAAAAATGATAAAGAGGTTCCTAGAATTCCCCCGCCAATTATTACCAGATCAAAATTATGAGCCAATGATTTCCTATTTTATTTTTAGATTACTTCGTATTAAATTCAATACGCAGTAATCAAGATTAATATCATATAAAAAATAATATTATGTGTGTTTCCAGATAAGTGTTCAATAGCTGAACAGGGGAAAGCATGCATTAATCCCCCTAAATTTGTTGTTTCTGTTACGGTAAAGTCTGATGAGTATATGGTTGGTGTTACATGCCAAAAACATAAGCAAATCGTATCTGGAAAAATTCGTATCCTACAAGGAGAAGGAAAAATTCCTTTAGGGAAAATTGGATTTTCACCGCTAAAGGCGATTGGAACAGATTGTATACATGGTAACGAAGAAGATTTTATCGAATTAGATAGAAACTTTAAAAATTAAAATAATTTTAATTTCTAAATGACTTGCTGTTATTGGAAATTTTGTCAGATCTAGTAAAAATAGATGATATTTTATTTATAGTGAAAAGCAGTTCATCCACAAGCGAAATTAAAAGTAATTCACTTAGTATTAAACAACGAGAAAATTGGATAACTATTGGTGATAATAATGATCCAGCACATTTGCATGTTAATTCTAATCTGATAAAGGCAATAGAGTTTATTCAGGAAAAAAAATCTGAGCGTACAAGTTTTAGTGTGAGATTTTTGGATAGTAATGGCGATCGAACTCTTGTGGCATTTTTTACAAAAATGTATGATGAAATGAGTCATCTAGATTTACCTAGAAAAAAAATTTATGATGAATTATGTCTAAAATATGGCTCGATAAAAAAAATTTAAAATAAAAAAAATCTTGTCTGAAAAGACAAGAGAAAAATATTATTGTTGTAATTCTTTCTTCTTCTTTTCCTTTTCAGTTTGTTGTTTTGCTAATTCTAATTCTTCATTGGAATGTTTGAATTTTTTCATTCTACTGATAGATGATGTTATTTATATAAAAACCGCAGTATTTTCTCCCGAACAACTTGTGGCTAAAATGAAATATCTGCCCTAGTATCCTACAGAATACTTTGGTTTTTTACCCTTAATTCCAAGATGAATATTCGCTATTGTGATCTGAGCCATTTTAGCTCGGGTCTCTTTTGTAGAACTTCCAATATGTGGTGCCAATGTTACATTTTGAATTTTTGTAAATGGATGATCTTTTTTAATAGGCTCCGATTCAAAGACATCCAGAGCTGCACCTGCAATTGTTTTTTTCTTTAACGCCTCTATCAGATCTTTTTCATTTATTATTTTTCCCCTCGCAGTATTAATTAAAAAAGAAGTTTTTTTCATTTTTTGGAAGATATTTTTATTAAATATTTGGTTTGTTTGTTTTGTGTGAGGAACATGAATCGATATTACATCACTCTGGTTAACAAGTTTTTCAAATGAAACATACTTTATTCCGAGCAATTTTTCTTTGGTTATAGAAATTCGTTTTCGATTGTGATAGATTATATTCATTTCAAATGATTTTGCACGTTTTGCAAGAGTACTCCCAATCCTACCTAATCCAAAAATCCCTAGAGTCTTTTCCTGTAAATCCGTACCAACATAGTCATACGCTCCATAAATTTTCCGCCAATTTCCTTTTCTGATAATTCGATCTCCTTCTGAAACCCTTCGCATCACATCTATCATTAAAGAAAAGGCCAGATCAGCTGTAGCGTCTGTCAATACTTCAGGAGTATATCCTACTCTAATCTTATTTTTTTTTGCGTATTTTATGTCAATATGGTCAAAACCTACACTAAAAGTGCTAATCACTTGGAGATTTTTGGCCCTATCAATTAACTTACTATCAATTACATCATATGGAAAACAAATTAGTCCATTAATTTCTTCTATTTTTGCCTCTAGTTTTTTTCTAGGGATAGGGATCTTTCCAAAGTGAACTTCAATTAGGTAATGTTTTTTTAATTCTTTTAATGCAAAATCATGAAGAGTTCTTGTGAGGAATATTTTTTTTTTGGTCATATTCACTGAAATTAATCTCAAACCATTTATACGATTTCTTTCTAGACTTGCTATATGAATTCTGAACAAGAAGAGGAAGAATTTGCGATTTGTGTGGAATGTGGAAACTCCATTGAAAAATGTGTTTGTGTTTGTCCTTATTGTGGAGAACGTGATAAATGTGAATGTGCTCTATTTGATGCAGCTACAGGTGGTTAGCAAAAATATTTCACCATGTGATTAATATCAGGAAAAATTAGGCTGTAATCTATGAGTTCTATTGACTTCTCTTGGCTAATTGGAGGACCGCAAGGTAGCGGAGTAGAATCCGGAGCTAATGTTTTCTCAAAGGTTTGCGCAGAACTTGGGTATCAAGTATTCGGGAAAAGGGAATTTCACTCAAATATCAAGGGTGAACATAGTTACTTTACAGTTCGAATTTCTGATCAGTTAATCCATTCAAATGTTAATGACGTAACTTTGATGATTTCGTTTGATGCAGAGACCATTTTTAGACATTATGATGAAGTGCTTTCTGGAGGTGGGATAATTTATGATTCTGATTTGGAAAAAATCACCACCGATTCCGTACATACTCTGGATAATTTTTTTAGAGAACGACTACATAAAGAGTTGGAAACTAAAAATAAACCGTTTACTATAGCAGGAGTTCTTGAAATCGCTAAAGAAAAAGGGGTTCACCTTTTTCCGGTTTCATTTAAGAATATTCTTGCAAATCTTGCAGAAGAAACCGAAAATCCTAGATTGAAAAATATGGTTAGAATGTTTAATGTCATTGGTGTTTCTCTCTCTTTGGGCTTGATTAAGATGCCCCCCAAATCTTTACTAGAATCGATTGATTCTATATTTTACAAAAAACCACAAATTGCAGAAATAAACAAACTAGCTGCAAATTATTCTTATAACTATGCTACATCAACATTCATCGATTTCCCTTTTACTTTACCTGGTATTGAAAAACAATCTGACACCATCCTTGTACAAGGACATCAGGGAACATCTATCGGAAAAATGGTGAGCGGATGTCGTTTCCAATCATATTATCCCATCACTCCTGCATCAGATGAAAGTGTTTTTCTAGAATCACATGAAATTTTAGAAATCAACAACGATAGACCAGGATCAACTATTGTGATTCAAACTGAGGATGAAATATCTGCAATGGGTATGATGATTGGCTCTGCATTGACTGGCACCAGATCATCAACATCCACATCGGGACCCGGTTTTGCATTGATGGCAGAGGCTATTGGTTGGGCTGGAATGAATGAAGTCCCAATTGTTTTAACATTGTATCAACGAAGCGGTCCATCCACTGGTCTTCCTACAAGACATGGACAAGATGATTTGTTATTTGCAGTAGCTGGAAGTTTTGGAGATTTTCCAAAAATTGTATATGCTTCGGGTGATATTGAAGAAAGCTTTTATGATACAGGAAGATGTTTTAATTATTCTGATGTATATCAGCTTCCTGTAATTCACATGATGGATAAGTTCCTTTCAAGTTCTGTTGTAACATGTAAAATGTTTGATCCCCAAAAAATTACAATAAACCGAGGAAAACTACTAGATAAGATAGAAGGTGAGTACAAACGATTTGCTCTGACTACTGATGGTATTTCACCACGTTCAAGTCTAGGGTTGGATAACGGCATTTTTTGGAATACTGGAGATGAATCTGATGAATATGGTCACATTACTGAGGATCCTCAAATGAGAATAAAAATGATGGATAAAAGAATGTCCAAATTAGATTTGATTTTAAAACAAGTCCCTGTAGAGGAACAGATAGTTTCCAATGGGATTCATGATTACACTATAATCTCATGGGGGTCTACTAAAGGTCCAATTTTAGATGCACTAAAAACCCTCAAAAAAGAAGGAATTGAAATTGGTTTTATTCAGGTGAAAATGATCCATCCGTTCCCAGAAGAAATCGTCAAATCATTAATTAAAAATGTGAAAACCATAATTGATATTGAGGCAAATCATTCAGGTCAATTGGGAAAAATTTTCAAACAAAATGTTGCCAGAGAAATTGATTACTTTATTCTAAAATATTCTGGAAGAGGAATGACAAGTACTGAAATCTATGATTCGTTGAAAAAAATCCTTCAAAATAAAGCAAACAAGAGAGAGGTTTTAGAACATGGCGCTTAAACTAGCGGATTACAAAACTACCGTACATAATGATTGGTGTCCCGGATGTGGTGATTTTGGGATAGTAAATGCATTGCAAATGGCTTTAGCTGAAATGGGAATAGAGCGGGATAAAGCTGCCATATTTTCTGGGATTGGATGTTCTGGTAAAACTTCTCATTTTATCAATACCTATGGGATACACACCCTCCATGGAAGAGTTTTGACATTTGCACAAGGGGGAAAACTCGCAAACCCCGAAATGACCGTAGTGGCAGTAGGAGGCGATGGTGATGGATTAGGAATTGGTGCTGGTCATTTTGTTGCAGCAGGAAGAAGAAATATTGACATGACATACATCATATTTGATAATGGTGTTTATGGATTAACCAAAGGACAGGCATCTCCCACTTTAAGATTAGGTGAAAAAACAAAATCCTTGCCTTCTCCTAATACAAATTTTAATGTAAATCCAATTGGATTGGCAGTAGCCAGTGGATTCACGTTTGTTGCACGTGCTTATTCCTACGATGTTAGGCATCTCAAAGATTTAATTGTAAAGGCAGTTCAGCATAAAGGTCTATCCTTTTTGGATGTTTTACAACCCTGTCCAACATACAATGATATCAATACTAGAGATTGGTATGCTGGTGAAGATCTTGCTAAGGAAGCCGCAGATAGACATTCGAGAATTTACAAATTAGAGGAAACTCACTTTGATCCTGTGGTACATTATGATGATGACACAGAAGTGAACGAGAAATTGGCTCAGGCCTTGATTAAATCCTTAGAATGGGGCAATAAAATTCCGACTGGAATATTTTACAAAAATGAAACTATTTCTCCATTTAGTGCGCGTCTGACAGACAAAATACCGAATTATCTGGAAAATCCCCCAGCAAAACAAAAAATTTCAAAGGATAGCCTTCCTATTACAGATGTCTCCAAATTGTTAGATTCTCTTAAAGTTTAGGAATCGGAAACCTAAGAGGTTATAGTCTAGTTTGTGTTTAGTTCATTTTGCAAATGAACATAAACGATGCCAATAAAATTTTTCGAAAATCTATTATCAAAGGATTCTTTGAACCCCAGTTGGTAAATCTCGATTTTAAAAAATCAGGGATAAAACACCCATCAATTAATGATGATGGAATGATGCAATCAGATTTACTTCATATATTTTTTGACATCGAGACAGGCTCTGATTATCCAGATGGTGATGAATGGTTTATTGTAGAGTTTCTTTTTCCTCACGATGTCCCATTTCCTGATAATTTAAAGGGAGCAGATTTTTTTACAAAAATTGCTGTCGAAGGTAAAAAAACTTATTGGCATCATCGTGAACTTATTCGTTTCAAATACGGAAAGTCAAAAAAACTTACTGATGCTCTAGAATTTTTAGAATCAAAATACAAAGAACTTCATACTCTTCTAGAGCCCTTACATGATCTTAATTGATTGGGGTCCAGATGTCTCCTCTAAAGACATATTGTTTTTCTTTTGATGTTGCAACGTTCAGACGCCATCTGATCGACTTTGGATCAAATTTGTAAATCAATCCTACGATGTCAGACGGTAGTTTTTTGGGATCGGTATGATATGGAAGTAACTCTAAAACAAAATCAATTTTCTCTATTGCATTATCAAACCATTGCTTTTCTTCAGTATCTAAAATAAAAGAAATTTTTGGACGACCTAAAAAATTAATGTTAATTTTTATGGCATTGCCAGATCCACGTCTTCGCTTCATCTCCTTAAAAACACCTTTAATTTGCTCCCACCTTTTAAATTCAAACCATTTGAAAAATTCCTCATTAAACGGTAATGGGATTTCCCAATCTAGAAAACTAACAAATTCTCCCTCTTCCACTTCAATTTCTTCTTGAGATACCAAAAATCTCCCATTTAGATAGCCGTACAGCACTTCGATTTCCCATGGGGATATCCCAAAGTATCTAAGATTTGTTTTTAATCTATCATCTGACACTAATCTAAAATCCTGAAATTTGTAATTAAAGCTTCTAATTTTGCTTTAATGTAAAAAATCTTGATAAAAACTAAAATTATAAGGAATGAATTTTTTATCTAATTGATGAAGAAGGAATACGTTGTAAAGAGTATCGATTCTGCCCCTGATGGAGCGCCATATGTCGTAGTTTCGCTTTCCTCTATCAAAGATTTAAAGGAAGGTTCTACATCTACTCAAAACCCTTTTGGGGGATCCAAAGTAATGGGATTCACCAACATGAATGACATGATGAAAGATCTGAACAAAATGCTTTCTGGAGGAGGGGGGTTTGGTATGCAAGGAGGGGTAACTCAGTTAAAATTAGAGATGCATGAGTACAAAGAAATGGGGTTAGCAGTAGGTGACAAGGTTTTCCTTGAATTGACCAAAGAGGAAACTTTAGGCGTTTAATGCTTTTCTATTTTTTATCTTTTAGATTGTATTGATATATTTCCACAAGTAAAAAACACCAATAGTGCCTATTACAAACAGCATTGGTTTCCAAGCAAAAACTGGAATGCTGGGTGTTGAAAGCTTTACTTTGTAATTATCAAAAATCTTTTGGACATTTTTTTTGACCTTATCATGCCAAAATTCATACTCTATTTGATATTTCTTTAAAATCTCCTCTATTTCATATACAACTGGTGTTCTTTGAGAAAAAAGATGTTGAAGATAATCTCTGGAAACCTCTACTTCTGCATGAATTCCAATTAGTCCTTTTTTCAAATCAACCATTCTGACATGCATCTCCCAAGGTTTTTTTAATTTAAGATTTAGACCATTTCCAATTTGATCTGGTTGTTTGTGTTCCAATTTTACTTTGGTGAATCCTTCTGTGGTAAAAATTTGTAGTAATTCTTCAAAATTTTTCTTTACAACAATATGTAGTTGTTCTAATCCTTCCTTACTGTCTACATTAATCCTATGTTTTAATCCATCTAGAAATGAAACTGTTTTTGGATAACTTGTCAAATACTCCATTAAAATGACCAAAAGAACTCTTCTATTTAAAGCACAAGGCAAAATTTTTAGATTTTAGGCGTTTGCAAATCCTCTAACATAAACACATTGATCCGGAGAAATTGCCATTTCAGACTG
>JAHELB010000005.1:0-52818 GCA_024644385.1 Nitrosopumilaceae archaeon
GCGGGTTTCGAACCCGCGACCTCCAGATTATGAGTATTGCCTTCTTTGGAAGACCTGTTAGATTTTACCAATCGAACTGGCACTCTAACCAGGCTGAGCTACCCCGGCATAGTTTATGCCTAATAATTTGGGAAATTAAATGATTCTGTCTCAAAAATTGAGAAAATTAGCAATATTATGGTTATTGTTGAGCTAATTTTTCCCAATCAAGTTTTTCATTTTGAACCCATAAGAATTTTTTCTGCAACGCCGAAGTGTAAAGTTTCTCCCACTCAGCACCTACTTCATCAGTCCAAGCTTTGACTACTCGAGGATCAATATAATTTCGAAGTGATGTTCCTAGGTTATAGTCACGTGTTTTTCCAGACAAATCAATTTGTAATTTTAATTTCTCTTGTCTTTCTTTGTGCTTTAGTTTTTGTTTTTTAATCTGTTCATTTAATGTTTTAATTCTCTTTTGTTTTGTTTTTTCTTGAGCTTCGGTTTTTATTTTCTTTTCTTCAGTCTTTTTCAGCGTTTCTTCAGTCTTTTTCCATGGTTGTTCTTTTTGAATTTTTTTTAGAGTATCTCGTTTCTTCTCCAGGGCTTGCTCAAAGGTTTTAGGTATAGTTCTTTTATGATTACACATGATTGCCGCCTCCAAATTTGCTAGCTTTGCATGATAGAGTTTTTCATTAGGAGTTTTTCCTTTAAGATTATCATGTTCTTTGAGATAGTTTTTAACAACATTTGTGGCAAGATAAGTTCTGAAAACCTTTGCCGTCAAGCCTTTGACGATACTTGAATAATACGCATTAACATGTCGAGAAGTAATTCCATCAAAAATTTCGTCCTTTGGTTTTTTCTTTTGGATTATGTTTTTTAAGTTTTCATGAAATTGTTTGTCATGTCCCTCTGCTGGAACAGTTTCCTGCCATCTTACACTGTCTTTACCTAAAAAGTCAAACTCTATCGTATTTGGAGTAATATTGATATGCTCTTTTCTAAGAGTGGTTGCACCCACGGTATCTGCCTCGTCTGGGTCTTTTTCGTCCCCTACCCTCATGGCAGTTCTATAAATCAAGTAACAGGCAGTGGCAATCTTGCTTATTCTTGGATCTTTACTTTTCATATCTTTTTCAATAGTGTCTTTAATCTTTTCAATCTCTTTTGAGAGATGGACAGCTTTTTCGTACTTTGCCTTGTCTCTGTCTTGTTTTAGACCAGCCGTATCTGCCAACCAAACATATTTTCTTTTTTGTGTAAGAAAATCAGTCCAACCTGCCAACCACATTGATTCTTTATCATGAACGATTTTACCCCAGTTTCCCTCTGGTACCTTGGCCTCTTTGCCAAGGTTTAGTGTAACATCTTTTGGTGTAACTGGTGGTTTCCATTTACCTCGAAGTGGATGCTCTCCTCTTCCGATGAAAATTCCGGGTGGTTCGGCCATATAGTTGCCGACTTCAACTTCTTTCCCATCCATTATGGCTTTTCCAAATTTTTCTTTGAGCTGCTCTCGTAGTTCCTTTCTTTTTGCAGCAATTGCCTTTTTTTCCTCCTTGCTCATCATCTCTTTGAGATCTTTTTCTTTATCGACTAACTTGTAAGCATCAGAAAAATCAAGGTCCTCATATGAAATTTTTTTGAATTTAGAAGGTAGAGTTTTTGCAAAATCCTGAGTAAAGTTTTTCTGAAAAACCTTGTCTAGTGCATAGGGTGTATCCTTTTTCTTTGCCCACTGGTATACCATCTCCTCTTGGTTAATGTCTAGTGAGATTTTCTCCCCCTTGATCTTTATTTTAATGCCCTGCGATTCATAGGGAGGGGGAAACAAGATTCCATTGTGTTGTAGAGTTTTCCATTTCATTTCTTATCATCATTAAAATTGCGGACTTTGACAAAAACTAGATTTTATGTGTATATCAATTTAACGTAGGCATGAATCAGGCTGGAAATAGCTCTTTTGACATGTATTTCTCAAATTCAAGGTCAGATTTTGATCTTTTTGCCTCCATAAACATTGCAGCATCAGTTCCCACTAGGTATCTTGGCAACATCTCCTTATCATGGAGGGCCTTGATTACAACCTCGGCTACCTGAGCTGGAGACGTACCCATCTCTACCATCATTTTCAATCCTGCAAGAATATTTTCAGTTATTTGTTTGTACTTTGGGTCCTTCTTTGATTCAGGAATTTTCATTGAATCAAAGAAATTGGTCTTTACCACACCTGGCTCTATCAAGGTAGTTCTTATCCCAAACATCCCAAGCTCATACCTCAAGCACTCACATAGTCCTTCTAGTGCAAATTTTGAACTGATATATGCAGGAGAACCAGGAAAGCCCATCCTTCCTGCAACTGAACTAATATTTACTATGGCTCCTGAACCTTGTTTTCTCATTATTGGTGAAACTTCTTGAATTATTTTTACTACGCTGAAAAAGTTTGTCTCAAATTGTTTTCTAAATTCATCTATCGTGACATCTTCAGTACATCCAAACTGACCGTATCCGGCATTGTTTACCAGAACATCTAGTCTATTTTTATCTAACATTATTTTTTTTATTGCAGTAACTATGGAATCATCATTATCAACATCAAGCTCTAGGATACTTATTGGAAGGTTCTCACTTTCTATGATTTTTTTTAATTCTCCTGCTTTACTTGTATCCCTCATACTTGCAAATGTTTGATAACCATCTTTTGCTAGCGCAAGAACTGTTTCATATCCTATTCCTGAGGAACTCCCAGTAACAAGAGCTACTTTTTCCATGTGGTATGTTTATACACGTTCTATTTATCCCATTTTGATTCTATACTAGGGGCCTATCTCCCTCGCTTGGATCTACGAGTTTTGTTTTCTCCCCAGAGTTAATTCTTGAAAGAATCTCCAGAGATGATTTCTTGTGTAAAAATTCATTATTATTTCCACATCTATATGAAAAGGTACATCGAGGACACCCAGATTCATTTTTACATGGACATTCTTTTATGATTCTCATACTTCTTTCTAAAGCCTTTTCAAATCTCTCATATAGTGCCCTGCTTGCACCATTCCCTCCAATTGCGCCATCATATATGAAAATCAAGCCCGAAGTTCCCAGAGAAATCCCTCCTAAATCCTGGGACACACCGCCTGTTATCATGTTACTTCCTTCGATAACCACATGCTCTGTTGCATGGTATCCACTTGCCTCAGTATAGCCTTCATCTTCTGCACTCTGAATCTCCTTTAGAGGCCTTGGTGCATGAAACACAATTCCCTTTGTGATAAAATCATACTCTAGGGGTTCCTCAAGCATTACCCTATCACCTTGGGTAACCTCTTGTCCTAACTCTATATTGGCATACCCATAAACTTGTTTTTTGATGTGTAGCTTGCAAAATGCAACCTCTACCTCAAAGGCTTTTCTTTTCTCGTAAACTGTCTCAATTGTTGGCCACTCTTCAGTTAATGCTTTGGTATAATAGGGATAGTCCTTTGGAATTCTTTCAATCTTTGCAAAGTTTTTTTTTGGGTAACTAAATTCTTTAACTCTATAACGTGTTCCAGCTAGAAAATAAATTGCATCTTTGTGCAGTTCTTCTAAAGCTATGGGCAAGACTCTGTCACCAACCTTTCTTTCATTTAAAAAAATATCAACAGAGTTGCCAATTCCTCTAATGCTAAAATCATTTAACATTGCATTAATTTTATCCAAATTTGGAATGATCCTATTATTGTACATCTTAAGATTTTCTTGCTCTAAATGATAATTAATTACGTCTTGATGTTCTTTTAATTCGTGCTTTGAGATTGGTTTGTCACATGCCATTGATAGCACCTGAAATTCCTCAACAAACGGATTTTTAGGATCAATGTAAGTTCTCTCAATATCTTCAAAATAATCATCTGGGTGATTTTTGTAATATTGAGATATAGGATCATTGCCAAGTGCCAAATACGCATAACCTCTTTGTCCTTTTCTTGCAGCTCTCCCTATTCGTTGAATTAATCTATTTACAGGTATGGTGGAGGATATGACGCCATCCACATTTCCTACATCAATTCCCAACTCTAAGGTGGGTGTGCAGGATATTGCTTGAATAGAGTCGTCTTTGAATTGCTTTTCAACTGATTTGCGATAGTTTGCCATCAGTCCGGCCCTGTGAACTTTGATGTTTATTTTTTGTTTTTTTGCTTGCATTGCCAAAAGTTCAGAATTTAGATGAGAGTTGCTAAACACCATTGTTTTGTGATTTTTTTCAGTCAATCTTTTTGTCAAATCCACCATTAGGGCCCTCTGAGTTCTAAGTGATGGAAAAAGCATTACAAAATCAGTTTGGCCCTTTTTTCCAGATCCATGGATTATCATCATCTTGACGTCAAATAGTTTTTCACAAAACTCTTTTGCATCATCTAGAGTAGCTGATGCTGCAATAAACTGAATCTCATTTGGGCAGACTCTTTTTAGCCTTTTGATTATATAGTGCACGTTAGAGCCAAAAATCCCAGAATACACGTGGGCCTCATCTACTATCAAAACTCTTACAGATCTTAAAAGCGAGGAAAATTTAGTTTGATGCCACAAATGATAATGAATCACATCAAAATTTGTAACCAAGATATGAGGAGGATTGTCTAAAATTTCTCTGCGTTCTGTTTGTGTTGTGTCTCCATCAAAAACTTTGACACTAATTCCAATTTTTTCTGCAAAATTTTGAATTTTGGGATATTGATCTCTTGCTAAGGCCTTTGTGGGGTAGATAAATACCGCAAAAACATTTCCATCTTCAGCAGTATTTTTTATTTTTTGAATAACTGGAATCAAAAAAGCCTCTGTCTTTCCTGAGGCAGTTGGAGCTTCAATTATTACATTTTCACCAAATGAAATTTCTCGAATTGCTTCTTCTTGAAATTTGTAAAAATGGGTTATGTGGATTTCTTTTAGGTGTTTTGCAATTTCTTCTTCAAGACCAATATCATCAACTTTACAACCCATTTTAGGCTCTGGATTTTTTAAAATCTTGTACTCTGAGATGTAGTCTTTTTTGGAATAAAGGATATTCTCAGTTATAATGTCGGGTTTGTTTTTGCCAATCAATTTTTTTATTTCATTTTCATCTCTTATGATTCCCTCATCTTTTAAATTCTCAGAGACTCCCTTCTCTGAGACTAGACCACTATCAAATCTTGACAAAAATTCTAAAAATACTTCGTCATAATTTTTTGAAAACTCTAGTAAATCTTCTATTCCGCAATTGTTACAAGAAACGTGTATTTTTTTATTAAATGTTTTTTGAATTTCTATTTTTGATTTACATTTAGGACATGAAAATTTCATCTAATCTCAAATCTGATGAAATTTAATCAAGATTTATTGTTTGAGGATAATTCAATATCTGATTTCACGACATTATTAAGATGGGAAATTATCTTGAATTTTAAATTTGAAAAAGATCGAGATCAACAAAATTTATAATAAAAATTGTATAGATGGTATGAAATTTATTCCCAAAAATAAAATTGATCTGGTGATAACTGATCCTCCGTTTGCAATTAATTTTAAAGCAAAAAAGGCAAATTATAATCGAATCCCATCGAGGGTTATTTCTGGATATAATGAAATCAAGGCTGAAGATTATTATGATTTTACCTATTCATGGATGAAGGAAATCTATAGAGTTTTAAAAGATTCAGGGAGCATGTATGTTTTTTCAGGATGGAATAATCTTAAAGACATTCTTAGGGCATTAGATGATGTAGGATTTATTACAATTAATCACATAATTTGGAAATACCAATTTGGAGTAGTCACAAGAAAAAAGTATGTGACATCTCACTATCACTGTCTTTATGTTTGTAAAGATGATAAGAAACGAAAATTTTTCCCCTTTACTAGATTCAAAAAAGAAGATAGAACCAAGGAAGGGCGAAGTTTACATTACAAGGATAAAGAGGATGTCTGGGAAATTAAAAGAGAATATTGGACCGGAGATGAGAAAACCCCTACCAAACTTCCCTATGAATTAATTGAAAAAATATTACAATATTCTAGTGAAAAAAAAGATATTGTTTTGGATCCCTTTCTGGGATCAGGACAGGTTGCAGTGGTTAGTAAATCAAAAGGAAGAAGATTTTTGGGTTTTGAAATCGTTCCAGACTATTACAAATTTGCCAAAAAACGATTAGATAAAAATCTCTATAGATTAAAAAAACTAGATTAACCTAATCTTGTTTCTGATTTTCAGAATCATTAATCTTTTTTTGTCCCATTCTATCTTCTATCAATTTTTTTAACATCTCATCTGTCTTTCCTTCAGGTTTAATACCCAAAGACTTTGCAATGATTTCGTTTTTCTGCCTCTCATTTTCCACAGGGCCTGAAATGTTTACAGTTTCATTTGAGACTTCTTTTACTTGATTTTGAAAGTCTGTTTTTGCATTATTGTATTCACTAACTGCTCTTCCTAGTTTTCTTGCAGCTCCAGGAAGCTGACCAGAACCCAAAAATAGAATCAAGGCAACAAAAATAATGATTATCCACTCGCTTCCCAAAATATTCAAAGAGTGCTCAATCATGTAATAAAATGGCTTTGTTTAAAATTAAACCTAATGTTTTTCAATAAATTTTCCTGACCTCGGAAATTAAAGAACCTAAAATCTTTGGATTCGGCGAGGCTCTAGCTTTTTCCTTGAAACTATTGCAAGCATTGCAACCCCTATCCCAATAACGAAAAATACCAAGTACGGTGCCTGGTCTCCAAAGGACTGTGTTATTGGTCCGCCTAAGGTGGGACCTAGCGCCCACCCTATCCCAAAAACGGTTTCATATGCCCCAATTATCTTACCAGAGATTTCCTTTCTTGTTTTACTCAAAATAATCTCAAGTGTTAATGGAAAGAATATGCTAAACCCAAACCCCATAAGAACTAGTGCCACTCCAAATAAAATTATAGAATCTGATATTACTGATAATGCTAATCCTGCTGAAATGGCAAAAGTAGCTGCAATTAGAGTTTGACTAGTTCGCCTGGAGAACTTTCCTGCTAACGCAAGAGATACAACTCTTGATACTCCAAATGCAAAATACAAAAGCAAAATGTCAGTGTCTGACATTCCGTTGTCATTAAGAAACGCCGGATAAATAGATAAGATTATTCCAAATGATGAGGTGCAGAAGATCAAAAGAATAAGGACTTCGGGAAATCTCTTCATCTCCTTTAAAGATGCAAAAGAGAATCTTTGATGATGATCCTTTCTTTTTCTTCGTGATACTAGTAATGCTGACACTATTGCAGTTGCCAAAATAAATGCAGTCACCTGAAAGAGAATTCTATATGTGATGTCTAGTTCTTCTAGAAATACAGTTCCAAGGAGAGGGCCTATCATAAACCCCAATACAAAAAACATTGTAAACCAGGAAATATTCCGTACTCTGTCATTTTCATTACTCTCATTAGAAATAATGGATTCACAAGGAGGCCAAAAAAAAGCATGAGCCACACCCGTCATTATTCTGAACCCCATAATTTCTGGCACGGATTGCGCAATAGAGAGAAGATAGATTGATGCAGAATTAATCGATGCACCTATCGCAAGGAGATACCCGTTATTGAACTTGTCAAGAAGAATCCCTACAAAAACTGGGATGAACATGTAGGGGATAAAGTTTGCAAGGCCGATAAGTCCAAGCTCAGAGTAGGATGCTCCAATTACATTTTTGGCAAAGATTGGAAGGATAGGACCATGTAGACCATAGGAGATTCCAATAATTAGGCCGGTGATGTTTACAAGAATTAAAACTCTGTTCATTTGTATGCTGCAACCATAATTGCCCCGCCCATAAGATCTTTCTCAAATTCAACTCTGGAGAATTTTTCCAAAATAAGCTCTTCGAGTTTTTTATTTTGAGGCCATCTTTTGTAGGTACCATAAAGGGTTGCAAACTTTAACCCCAACTTACCTCCTGCGATTAATGCGAGGATTGGAAGTATAGCCCTGAGATAAAAAGAGACACCTAATCTGATAAATGCCTTGTCTGGTTTTCCCAAATCAACAATCACAAATCTTCCGTCTTTTTTCAAAACTCTATGAATCTCTGAAATTGCAATCCTTAGATTTATTGCGTCTCTTAGCGAGTAACCACAAAGGACTGCATCAAACTCCTTTTCTCTGAAGGGAATATGTTCAAACACACCGCTTACCAAGTCTGGGGTCTTCTCAAAGAATGTACCAGTATTCTTCAGCATTGGAACCAGTGGGTCATAAAGCGTAATCGAGATATCCTCCTTGCAGAGATTTGATGCTGTCTTTGACATGTTTCCAAAACCAGAACCTGCATCCAGAATTTTATTTCCTGGTAGAACACGTCCCTCAATTCCTCTAATTCTATGCTCTACGTCTTTTCCAAGGGATATGTACGAATTTACCTTGTCGTAAACTGGTATTATTTGGCGAAGAACATCTATTACTTCTCCCCAATAACTTCCTAAACCCAATTGGTAATCAACTCTATAACAATATGTGAATGATTTTCAAATCTAAATAAATGGAGATTGCTACACGTTAAACTTTGAAACATTTTGAGAATATTTTTTTAAATCAGATTCAGAAATTTTTTCAAATTCTTTGCCTTTTGTAGTTACTTTTGCCATCTTTACATTTCGTACTTCATCTTTCTTCTCATCCTTTAAGTTAATTGCTGCAATAGCTAGTGCTGCTGCGTCTTCCAAATTCATTTCTGAATTGTAGTTTTTCTCCAGAAAAGAATTTACTTCCTCAGAACCAGCACCAATTGCAATTGCTGCATATTGGACAAAAGTTCCACTTGGATCAGTTACATAGATGGATTCGCCTTTTTGGTCAACTCCTGCAATAATCAAAGCAACTCCATTGGGGCGTACTCCTGAATACTGGGTAAATTGATGTGATTGATCTGCCAAGTGCTTTGCAACGGTTCCTACCTCTACTGACTCATCGTAGGTCATTTTGTTTCCCTGTGAGAATAGCCTTGCATTATCTACTTGGACTCTTGCATCTGGGATGTACCCTGCAGCTGCCACTCCGATATGGAAATCTACTTGAAATATTTTTTGGGTTACTTCTCTTGTTTGAAGGGCTCTGGGCTTTTCTTCGACTGCCATAATTACTCCTTCCTTAGTTGAAATTCCTAATGCTAAGGTTCCTCGTTTTACTGTCTCGATTGCATATTCTACTTGGTAAATCCTTCCATCCGGTGAATACATTGTTGGGGTCATATCGTAACCTCTAGATGCCATCATGATATGTCGAGTTCCCACCAAGTCAATTTAAGGGTAATTGTCTGGCATCAAGGCAAAAAGATGTGGAATAGATTTGGAAATAGCGTTTTAAGGAGAAATTTTGTATGTAATATCAGGTAAATAATTTGAGCACAGAACAACTCCTAGAATTCAAGAAAATCATTGAGGAAAGATCTAAATCTGAAACAAGAAATGCAGATCGACAAACGCGCAAACTCTTGTTTTACCTATTTACGAGTACAAGGGGTGGTTTTACAAGACTTCGAATAATTATGCTCTTGCTTGAAAAGCCACTCAATACACACCAGATTTCCCAAGATCTTAAATTGGATTACAAAGCCGTACAACACCACATGAAGGTTCTGGAGAAAAACAACATGGTCTCAAAGCTTGGAGAAAAGTATGGAGCCATTTATCATATTTCCAACTTTTTAGAGATAAATATCAGATCACTTGATGAAGCAATTGACAAACTAGATAGAAAAATGAATCACAAAAAGGTCTACATTTAATTAAAGATTATTAAACGGCGATCAGTAGTTTTCAACCAAAACTATATAATTAAAGTTATTCAAAAATGATCAACTTGGCCAGGGCAGATCCATTTGCTAATGCAACAAAACAAGTCAATGATGCATGTGATATAATTGGCATCAAAGATAAAGAGTTGCGAAATTACCTTGCAATGCCAAATAAAGTTTTGAGAGTTAAAATCCCAGTTAAAATGGATAATGGAAAAATTAGAATTTTCACAGGTTTTCGTAGTCAACATAACAATGATAGAGGTCCATACAAAGGAGGTATTCGTTACTTTGATCCTGAAGGCGGCGTAGAATACATGGAACGTGAAGTTATGGCGCTATCTTCATGGATGACATGGAAGTGTGCAATAGTGGATATTCCAATGGGAGGTGGTAAAGGTGCAATCTATGTAAACCCAAAAACAGAGAAACTCAGCGACGGTGAGATGGATAGACTCACACGTGGATTTGCTTACAAGATTTCTGAAATTATTGGACCTCAAAAAGATATTCCTGCTCCTGATGTTTACACTACAGGAAGAGAGATGACCCAAATTATGGATACGTTTAGCAAACTAAACGACAACAAATATTCTCCAGGTGTAATTACTGGAAAACCTATTTCCATGGGTGGTTCACTTGCAAGAAATGTTGCAACTGGTTTGGGGGCAGCATATACTGTAAGGGAAGCTGCTAAAACACTAAAACTTTCACTAAAAGGTGCCAAAGTAGTTTTACAAGGATTTGGAAATGCATCGACTTTTGCAGGAATCTATCTTGAAAAAATGGGTGCAACTGTAATTGCAGTTAGTGACTCAAAAGGTGCAATTTCAATTCCCAAAGGTGCAAAGACTGAGAAAATTATGGCACACAAAGAAAAAACTGGCTCTGTAGTTGGATTTCCAGGAAGTAAAAAAATCTCAACTGAACAATTACTTACCACCAAATGTGATGTCTTAGTACCGGGAGCCCTAGAAAATCAAATTAACGCCAACATTGCAAAAAAGTTACAGTGTAAAATTATCGCCGAAGCTGCAAACGGTCCAACACTACCTGAAGCGGATCCTATTATTTACCAAAAGAAAATTCTAGTAATTCCTGATATTTTGGCCAACTCTGGTGGTGTTTGTATATCTTACCTAGAGTGGGTTCAAAACAACATGGGTTATTATTGGTCATTTGAAGAGGTTGCACAAAAAATGGAAGGCAACATTACAAAAGGATTCCAAGATGCTTATGCCCTTGCGCGAAAACACAAGATTGACATGAGAAAAGCCACAATGGTTTTGGCAGTAGAGCGAGTTTTAGAGGCATTTAATCAAAGAGGAATCTGGCCTTAAACCAAAAAAGGTTCATAACTTACTAATTGCTCAATAAATCGAATTTTGCCTTTTGTGATTGATGTCAGTTTTTTTTTGAATGAAAGATCAACATTCGTTCTTCTCTGTAAGAGATGAATAGTTTTGGCTGCAAGGTATCTGCCTTTTCGATCTCCATCAAAAAGAATTATAAGATTTTCATACCTTGCAACTGAATCTGCAAAATTAATCATTCCGCCAAACCTGTGAAACTCTACGATTTTCCCTGAAAAACCAATTTTCCTAAGGGCACTAGAGTCACGCTTTCCTTCAACCACCACGACACTTTGGGTTGAAGAGTTTAGATGACAAATAAAATTTTTCATTTCAAGAATTTCTTGATCTGTTACAAGCACACTAGATTATCTGCCTTAACATATTAAGCACTTTTGCAGAAATTAATTATTGTCTAATGTTTTAATTGTTCAAAATAACCAATTGGAAGGCCCCGGATACCTAGGAGATCTTTTAAGAAAAGATGGTTTTGATATTTGTTTGGTCAATGCCAAACATGAGACCCTTCCGGAAATAGAACACTCACTTGTTATAGTCTTGGGAGCCCCTGAAAGTGCAAATGACAATCTAAATTATTTACTCCAAGAACAAGTCCTGATAAAAAAAAGTGTAGAGAAAAATATCCCAGTTCTAGGAATCTGCTTGGGCTCTCAGCTAATTGCAAAAACATTTGGAGGTAAAGTGTATGGTGGCCACAAAAAGGAAATTGGATTTTACCACGACTTGGTTTTAGAAGGAAGCCCTAAACTTTTTTCAAATTTTAAAAATCCATTTACCGTTTTTCATTGGCATGGGGATACATTTGATTTACCAGAGGATTCCACCAGACTGGCAAGATCCCACGATTATCTGAATCAAGCGTTCCAATTTCAAAGTGCAATAGGGCTTCAATTTCACCTGGAGGTAAAAGAAGAAATGGTAAAACTATGGCTGGATAAAAATAAGAAAAAATTACACAACATCAGCAATATCGATGCAGAAAAGATTAGAAAAGACATTGATGAAAATATTTTGATTGTCAAAAATAATATGGAAATTTTTTACAATAATTTAAAATCCTCTTTTAATCTCTGATTAGCGCCTAGAGTCCAAAACCATGGGTATCTTTGTTAAATTCAAATTCGTAAATTATATGACACTGGAAACTCTATCTTGCTACTCTGGTCAAGTATCTAGAGAAAAGAAAAAAGAAGTACTTAGAAATTATTTCCTTCTTGTAGTGGAATCAGGATTATTTTGTAAATAGTGGTACATACACATTCCATTATTTCTGCAACAACAATGCATGATAAGCCAGAAAAAAATCTAGTATTAAACTTTAATGGAAAAACAAAGTGATCGTATTAGATCCATATTTTTTGATAAAATACTAAAAGGCTCTGTTAGTTTTTAAATTCCAATTTCAGGATATTTTCGTTTTGTTCCAAGCCTACAAAGTATCGATAGTCTATGAGATTGGTGGGTCTCCATCTGGCATTATCGGATTAGATTTAGGCTTCTTAGGGGGGAGAGGTTTTTTACAAAAAGAGTAATTTGCCACAAGGGAAAAAATCCCCTCACAATTTACCTAGTTAGCAGGCCATTTTTGCAGACTAAATTAGTGATGTTTAAATTTACATCTTTTGAATCTTGCAAGTACATCCCTTGAAAATCTCGTTAGTCATAATTGCCGTAATGTTTTCAATTTCTTTAACATTTACAATTGTGGGATTGGTTACATTTGATCTTAGTGTGCAAGAAATAAAAAAATTATTGGGTTCTCGAAATGAAGGATTTGCATTTAATATGATTCAAGGATTGGACAAACATATTGAAAAAAGACTTCTTGATTTTAAAGATTTAACTAAATTAGAACTTATCCAATTGGCATTAATAAATTCAAATGAAGAGTTTAAAAAAATTGAAGACGTAAAATCGTATTTGAATATTCGAGAACAAGACATTGCAAACACTGGCATATTCCCATTTATTGGAACTGCGGTTGGAGAAGTTTTAATTCATGAACTTGAAGATACCGTTGAATTTTATAATGAGGAATATAACTATGATGTAATACAAGAGTTGTTTGTTACCAATGCGTATGGAGCTAATGTTGCACTAGCATATGGAACGTCTGACTATTCTCAAAGTGATGAAGAATGGTGGCAAGTTACAAAAGAAAATGGGAGCTATAAGGGAAGGGTTGATTTCAATGAGGACTATGAAACCTATTCAATTGATTTTGCTTATAGGATAGATGACATGGATGGAAATTTCATTGGTATTATGCGCGTTATGATTACACTCGATGACCTTCTAAGTGAATTTGTTGAAGAGTCTAACCTCCTTACTTCTTCTGGACGCAGTGTTTTGTTATTGGATGAAACAGGAAATTCCATTTATTCCGATGAAATAATTACTTTATCTAGTTCTCCCGTACCATACTTTACAAAAATTACTAGAGGTGGCGAAAGTGGATATTTCCAATTAAAAGGTGATTTTGATGATTTTAGCCTAATATCTTATGCCCAATCTACTGGTTACAAAACCTTTGAAGGATTTGAATGGATTGTTGTAATTGAGCAGGACAAATCATCTATCCTTGCTGAATTTGTCGAATTACGTAATTCTATTTTAATAGCCTCAATTGCAGGAATGATTGCCTCTGTTATTGGGGCTTTACTTATCTCTGGAACCGTCTCTTCCCCCCTAAAACAATTAACTAAAACTGCAAGATCAATTTCAAAGGGAAACTTTGATGTCAAAGTTAGAAAAAGTAGAATTGACGAGATTCAAACAATAAGCTCATCGATTGAAAAAATGGCAAATGATCTTGAGAAACTAGTTGAAACTGAAAAGCAACTAGCAGAAGCTCATGTGAAAATAAAAAATGAACGATTATCTGCAATTGGGGAACTTGCAGCTAGTATGGCTCATGACCTGAAAAATCCATTGGCAACAATTAAAAGTTCAGCAATAATTTTGCAAAAAAATACAAAGGATGTTGAATTATACGAGGTGGTAGATAGAATGAACAGAGCTATTGAGAGAATGTCTCACCAAATCAACGATGTCCTAAATTACGTACGTATCACACCACTCGAATTTGAGCAAATTAAAGTAACTGATTTGTTGTATATGGCAAAAAATTCTCTGACCATTCCAGATAACGTTTCAATTTCAATTCCTGAATCAGATATTCAAATAAAATGTGATATTGAAAAATTGGAAATTGTTTTTATCAACATCTTCTTAAATGCAATCCAAGCAATAGGAACAGATGTTGGTAAAATAGAATGCTCAATAAAACAAAAGGATTCTACTGTTATAATTGATGTTAAAGATTCTGGACCTGGTATCCCTGATGAGATTTTCTCAAAGATTTTTGATCCTCTAGTTTCATCAAAACAAAAAGGAACTGGCTTGGGCTTGTCAACATGTAAAAATGTTTTAGAACAACACGGCGGATCAATTTCTGCCCACAATGATCCTACAATATTTACTGTGAATTTACCAATTTCACCCAAATAACCTCTGTACAATTAATCCGAAAGTTTTATCATGCCAGTTGCTTGATTTGTTTATGTGTCTGCAAAGAAAACTATTCTCCTAGTAGATGATGATATTGATCTTTTAGAAAATACAGCCTACATGATAAAAAGTATAGGGTATGATGTGGTTACTGCTGAGGACGGGCAAGAGGCAGTATTAAGGTACAAGGAGATAAGGCCAGATTTGACCCTTATGGACGTAAAGATGCCTAAAATGGATGGTTTTGATGCCTTTTTTAAGATAAAACAGTTTGATCCAGATGCCAAAGTAGTTTTAATCACTGCATTTTCCATCGACCAAAAAAAACATCTCAAAGCAAAGAGCATGTCATTAATTTCTACAATAAACAAACCTTATGATTTTGAACAATTGGAAGAATTAATCAAATCAAATGCCTGAATTACATATTTTCAAGTTTTTTTAATTTGCTGAATCTGGAATTGTAAAATTTTATTCCTTCATTTACAAAATCATAGTACCATTTTTTTAGTTGTTGATCTTGTTGAAAAATATTTTTCCAAGGTTTAATTTCCAATGAAGACTTTTTACCTGAAGCTCTAAATTTGGTAGGTACAAGCAAGTTTGTATAAAACCAGAAGGATATTTGATTGGCTAGATCCTCTTCATTAATCTGCTCAAAATTATTTTGATATTTCACATTCAGATATGTCATTAATTCATAAACTGGGAAATTTGAAATCTTGGAAATCTGTATGTTATCCATGAACAATCCCCCGGCTAAATTTTTTAGTCTATATACTTCGTTTCCTATATTGTCTTTAAGATATTTCCATTTTCCAAAAACTAGGGGTAAAACTTTTTCGTACTTTTCTGCCATGGTATCAATTTGCTTGTCGGAAAGATCCAAAACGTCCAAGCAATACAAAATCCCATGTAATGATAATCTATATTGGTCAGCAGGAGCTTTGGCATAACTTTTCCCATCTTTTACTATTATTCCTACTTCTAATAATCCGATGGTATGTTTTCCTCTTGCCATCCTTCCAAGTAAAAGGCGTCTGTATTCTTTTTCTTTAGTTCTAATTCCAGACGAATTATCCAGATGTGTTTTGGCCATTCCCCACGTAGTCAATGTTCCATTTAGTGCCAAAATTTCAAGCATTCTCTGTACATTTTCTTGATGTTTTGTGCCTGGTTTTTTCCTAAACGAGTAGCTTCCAAAAAGTCGCTGACAGGTGGGCCTAGTATACATCTTGTATGCATGAAGATTACCATAAACTGTTCCTTGATTTTCTGATGGCACTCCACATTGTGTAGGGTATGGCCAAATAATAACTTCTCTAAATTAATCCATGTTTACTATAGTGACAAAAAAATATACAAATTTAGATTCATTTGTAACGTATGAGGTTGAATCTTTAGCTTATACATTCCCAACCAAATCCTGGTTGAATTGCAAACAATTCCAAATGTCAAGGTGGTGAGAACACGAAACTCAATTTAAAGAAAACCCGATATGGAAATTGGCCAATAATTGCTTTTCAATGAAATAAAAATCCATAGCATGCCACAAACCCAAAAGTATCGTTAAATAAAGACCTCCGACCATTTTTTTGGAGGGCTTTATTTGGTACTAACACAAAAAAAATCATTTACCGATGTAGAGTAAAAATTTGGGAACATGCCTCAAACTTCCAAACATGTTCCCATGTTCTCAAAGAAAAACTTCCTTTTTGAATTAAATTCTTTTACTACGGGTTTTTTTAGTAATTCTCAAAAATTTTCGATTTGCATTTTCATAATTTTTCTTTTTTCAGCTAGTTTTATTGGCATTGCTTTTGCTGAGGCAAATGTTTCAAATAATGTTGAAAAAATCTGTAAGCACCGTTATGAAAATTTCAAGAAAATGGGAGATGAAAATTTTCAAAAACGATATCCGGGCATACCAGAAATGAAAGCTTGTTTATTTTTATTCAAGAGTTCTACTTGGGATTTTGAAGGAAAGAATCTAATTGATGAAAAATATTCATCTAAATCGGAAATACAAAAAAATTCAAAAATCATGTCAAAATACAAGATTGGACAAAGTAAGTATCTTGTAAAATTCGTTATGTGTAAAGAAAATAATTTAAAATCAAATTTTTTGCATGTTTCCACTGAAAAAGAACAATTTTTAGGAACAATATCGCGCCCGGTCCAAGAATCATGTGGAAGTTTTTGGGTCATAATGAAAACAGAAAATCCCGATAAGGCTAAATTTTCATGGGATTATTCTAGTCAACCCAACTTTCAGATTGCCAGAAAATTGTTCTGAGTTAATTTGAACAACCTCTAAGGACTATTCATTTACCATATACTTTAAACTAATGTACTCATGTTTTGCCTGAGTCAATTCATTTCTTTGCTTTATGATTTTTTCAGTCAACTGAGAAATCTTTTTTGCAAAGTTGTCTGGTTGGGAACTTTGTTTTGCCAAATCATCCAAAGATTTTTTGTCTAGGGAAATTTTCTCTTGCAATAATGCTATCTTGATTTCAAGTTCATTTAATAAATTTGAAACATCTTCAGTCGTAATTATGCTACCTTGAATGGAATTAGGGTCACTGGCATTTACTTTTGCAGAACTTGTTTGGCATGAATATGCCCTTAATGCTTCGCTTAATTTAATTGATTTTATTTCAGAATCCGATCTTATCATGACCTCTGGAAACGGAATTTTATTCAAACCTGCACACACCTCAAAGACAAAATTATACGAGGAGATCAGCGGGTCTGATTCAAGTCGTCCTGCATCAGAATACTGTGGAACTGTCTTAATGGAGTTAACGTGGGGATAACTTTTGGCAGGAACCTCTGTAGGCAATATCTCTTTGTTTGTCAATTGAGGATTTACAATTACTGGGGATTTGCTGTTTACAATCAGGACATATTGATTTTTTTGCAAGTCTGATCTTGCCACATTTAGGTCATTTCTAAGACTAATTATTTTGTCAGTCTTTTCAGATATCTTTTGGTTATAGTCTGATGAGGGAGGGTTTTGTTTTATAATTTCAGAGAGTTCCTTTTTTTCTGAGGCAATTTTTTCTTGAAGATTTGTGACCTTTGATTCTAGTTCTCCCACAATTAATGAAAGATCAGCCTTTTTGACCAAACTTCCTTGGATTGAACTGGTATTTGCTGCTTTAATTATTGTTGTACTAATTTGACAGGACATCGCAGGTATGTTGCTTGATAAAAGAACAGACCTTGATTCGCTATCTGATGTTATCAAAACCTCAGGTGAACGAATAAGACTAGATTTTGCGCAGGCCTCAAAAACATAGTTGTATGTTGTAATAATCTCTGGCTTTGTTTCATGGATTCCAGTGTTAAAATAAAGTGGAACTATTCTTATGGTATTAACATCCCCAATGTTTGATATTTGTGGTTTATTTGTAAAATCCTCTATAGTTTTTGCCCAACCTACCTGCAGCATTTTGTCAAAAGAACTACTAGTGACACAAGCAGCAGAATTTGAGCCGGCACGAATAATCAACTTTAATCCTGTTTTACAAACCACATCGGTAGGTTTTACTCCGTCATCTATCTGTGCCCTTGGAGATGGAATGGTGGAGGCTGCACCATATGATAAACTAACAGTGCCTGATAACAGTATTGCAAGGACAGTTATTGAAAGTAGTTTGTAGTAGTTCAATTCGAATTTAAATTTCCTGGTTACTAGAGGGTTTTGGTGACTCAAAATCAAATTCCTTTTTGCTATTCTTTTTAAAACTTTTAGTTAAGGTTGTCCAAAATTTTGGAATCAAATCTCATCATCTACGAATATCCAAGACAAACCTATTACGTCCATTGCACAGGTGTTTTGCCTTGACACCAATTCAAGATGAATTTTTTCCTTTTGTTGGAAAGTCTGATTTTCAGAGGTTGCTTTCCCTAATTCCAAATCTAATTGGTTCATATAAAAAATAACTTTATCAGATATATGTTCATGCTTATTTATTTGTGGCATGCCTTTACTAAAACAACACATTTTCTGGTTTACTTGATTTTGGCCTTAATTTCATAAATTTTTTGTTGTTAAAATTTTGAATTTTTTATTCAATATCTCAAATTAAAAGACTCTACCAAATCTCGAAACTTTCTATATTCTTGAATGAAATGAAATCCTTTCTCGGTAATTGTAAAGACATGATTTCGTTTCTCCAATTTTGATTCCACCAATCCTGCGGAAATTAATTTCCTGCAGTGTTCTAAAGTTGGGTGATGAGAGAGTTTTGCACGCCTTGACACAGATGAAACTAACACTCCTTCTCGACCGCCATCTATGATTACCTCCAAAACATCACCCAAAATACGCATGTGGGTTCGATTTTTATTTAATTTCTGATTCATTTCCATTTAATTTTTTTAATATCCTCAATTCTCTACTTCCTTTTTTGTAATATCTTACTATCTCACTTGCTACTTTCCACATAAATCAAAAAAAGTCTTGGGTTTTATTATTTGATAATAACTTTAATTCTGTGGTATGCCATTAGGGGAAATTTGAAAAACCTTCTCCTAAATTACTGTGCAACTTTATTGGAAACTCCAAATTTAACTCATTGTTAGGCATTCCACAAAATAAAATTTATACTTAGATAATGGGCTGGAGACAAAAATTTGACAAACATGGCTATCGTGACTTCAAACGAAATAATTTCCCTTGAGACAGCCTGTAAAAACCTTCTAGAAATGGATAAGGTAAGACATGTTGCTGTAATTAGCAAATTAGGAAAACTTGTAGTGGGCCAGTTTAAGCCAGGAGTAAGACCCTACTTGGAAAATGACCAGATCAAAATGGTTTACATGCAACTGATGCTGGACCTAAAAATGAGACAGGAACTAGATGAAATTCTGGGACCAATAGACTATATTACATCCAGACGAAAAAATATTTCCATTATCTGTGTTCCTACTGAACACTTTCTGGTAGTAATAAGTACGGAGAGAAATGTGAGTTCTAGTAAAGTTGTGACTAGGGCAGAAGAACTATTTGATATAATTAATTTAAATGGCATTTAGAATTCCTAATTTACATCATTAAATTGAAATTTTACAGCCAGAATTATGAGGGATTTACAAAGTGCTTTATCCCCGTTATTATTGGTGTTTTTTTCTTACCTGTTTTGTTCTCATCCACTGTACATGCCGAAACTATAACACTTGACAAACAAAATTATGTTTTTGGCGATGAAATAAAAATTTCTGGAAAAATGATTCATTCAGAGGGGAATTTTATTGGATTACAGATTATCGCTCCTCACAATTCAGACATTGTGGTTCTTGACCAGTTTTTCCCACAAAGAGATGGCTCATTTTCAAAGTCCTACAAAGCTCAAGGACCAAAATGGAGTGAAAATGGCATTTATTCTGTTAGGATAGTATACGATGAGCAAACCTTTGAAAAAACGCTAAGTTTTAAAAAAACAGATGATCTAAAAACAGATCCCAAAACACCTTTTCAAGACAAGGATGTCAATCAGACCAAGACTATACCTTCCTTTGAAATCACTCCACTCAACCCTAAACTGAGGGTTGAAGGATTTCCAGACCCGCTAAAGACCCCCAACTATTATTTAGCAAGATATTCTAACGAACCAGAATATCGTGATTGGTTTAACACTACGTTTCGAGATTTTACCATAGATGAACTTGTAGGCTACAAGCGAACCCATATTGAGGGATTCCCAGATTACCAAAACTCCCCATGGTATTATGTAGAACGATACAACAAGGAGGAGATTTATCGAGATTGGTTTGATTCCCAATTCCCATCCCAGTCTATTTATGATGTTTTGGGATATCCTGAAGAATTTTTTCTAAAAGTGCCCAGTTGGGTAAAAAATAATGCGGGGTGGTGGGCATCTGGGATGATTACTGATTCGGATTTTCTTAGCGGAATTTCGTATCTAATTAACGAAGGAATTCTAACTGTTCCTGCTTTAATAGAATCTGAATCATTGGAAAATCAAAATGTTCCTCTTTGGGTTAAAAACACGGCAAAATGGTGGGCCGAGGGGAAAATTGATGAAAACGAATTTCTCAAAGGAATTCAATTTCTAGTAGAAAATAAAATAATCAAAGTTTAAAATTCTATGATATTGCTATTTTAAAAATTACACTATTGGGTCTTTCAGATATTAATTTAAAAATTAAAAATGCACGGTAGATTAATTTTTTTATTTTGTGCTTTCTTGAATAGATTTTTTCTGTTCCCATAACTGTTCATTTAAACCATGACACTTACAATCTTCTGATCTCCCCTTGCAGTTTTTTTGATGTAACGGTTTATCACATTTGTTACAGGTTGGGTCTCTCCAACTGGCCTGGTTTCCACAATTAACACATCGCATCTTGATTAGATCCTTTTTGGTTTTTTATTTTTCATATTTCTACACTCAAAGATTTATGAGAAACTATATTGACATATGAAACTAAATTTTGGCATGTCTCATGTGTGGGTACATTTTTAATTGCATTACATTTGGCACATTTTCTCACAGTAGCCTTTTTACAACATGTGCAGGTTGAAACAGGTACTAGGGGGCCTTTACATAAACTGCATTCATAAAAAATATTTTTTGAGAGGCTAGCTTCATCATAGACATTTGTAAACCCTTTTTGATGGTCTGGAGTTTTTTCAAATGTTGGCGCAATCAAGTGATTTTTGATGAAACTTATTCCTCTCATGGGACTCACATGAATAATATCATCAATAATTATTTGACATTTGCTGGATATTTGTGGCATGCCTTATTCTAAAATGAAATTAGGGTTCCATGTTTTAGAGGAGTTCCTATTTTTCTGTTAATTCCACTCTCGTCTAACCTGAAACAAAAACCTTCATGAAATCGTTCAATTGTCTTTGTGGTGCATATTCTACAAATGAATTGTAAAGGGGCTTTACATTTTCCACAAAGTGAATAATTTAACAATAAACCTCCGCAATTCCTGCAAGAATCATCAGGCATTAAAATCCCTCGGGTTTTTAGTGAACCAACTGTACTAACTGGGAAGGATTGTTGCGGAATTGATTTGCCATGTACATTATTTTTTCTCCTTCAGGCATTGGATTGGCACATTTTCCACAAAGTGGCCTTATCACTAGTGCATCATAATCGATTTCACCAATAGGGGTCTTACAAGTAAAGCAGACGATTGGCTTTGTGTCATAGTCATTCATTTTTTCTCTGAGTTGTTTTGGAAATTTGATTATTAATTAATGGCGATTAATTTGTGGCATGCTTTTTTACAAATATGGCAGGCCACAATTGTATGAATGACCTTTAATTTTGATTTCTCAAATAAAAATGAGGAATTGATTCGTATGCAAGACAAATCATGTCAGGACTGTAAACGAATGAAGTGCATAAATGGTTGTATTTGTGATTGTCACCCCAGATTTGCATGGTAAAAAGACATGAGAGTAGAAATTGTTCAATCTGAAAACATTTCAGATCTTGATAAATTAATTAACGCATGTATTCAAGACCGTAAGGTGGTAGACATAAAGCTGTCTTCAGTTGTTCTTGAAAATGGAAAATCTCAACACATTGCTTTGATAATGTTAGGATTGTAGGTCTTGTAATTACTCCATTTGGAATTCAATCTAATTGGGAACTGGATGTATCGATTCATTATGTTAAGAATATGTAGTTTTTGAACTGCTGATCCCTACCAGTTTATTCCTCGTCTTCCTTTTCTTTACCTAAATCCCCTATGCCGTATTCGTTGACAATCTTTTTTCTTTCCTCTAGAAATATCTCCTCCTTTTTCATTTCGCCTTCCTCATCCCCTTGGTATATGGTCCTACTTGGATAGGGAATTTTAATTCCTTGTTTTTTAAATTCTTTGAAGATCATTATCCTCATCATAGATTTAACTTTAAACTGAGATGCATAATCTCTTACAAACACCCACAATTCGAATTGTAACGACGAGTCTTCATATTTTGTAAATCTTACGGTAGGTTGTTCTATATCTACCAAAACCTCCTTGTCGCAGCCGCAACTCCCCAAATTCTCATCAAGGTAAGGACATCTTTCTTGAACTACAACATGTCGGTCTCTCCCATCTTTTGCCTCAATCATTATCTGCTTCCCAATTTTTACTAAAATTGCAGCTACTTGCTCAGGATCATGAATGTATGATACACCAATTTCCAATTTTGCAGGAACAAACTTGAATTCTTTAGTAAAATTAATGATTTTTGAGGCAACAAGCTGATGTGTTGGGAAAATAGCTAATGATTCATGCAGGCCATGTCTGATATAGGTTACCCTGGGAGTAATTTTATAGACGTACCCGTTGTAGCCTTCAATTTCTATACGGTCTCCTTCATAAATAATTCCATCTTTTCGTATGTGCAGATATGCAAAATAGTTCTCCATCGTTTCTTTTAAGGCAAAGCCAACACCTATTGACAACCCACCGCTGGCAGTAGCTAAAAGTACAATATCTACATTCCACCAATAACTCACCGCGATTACAACACTGGCAAATATTCCAATTGATATTGCCTGTTTAAATGAATTTGGTGTTACTTGCAACTTTCCTTTCATAAACCCAGAAGGTTTTCCACCTGGAACAACTGGATCATAATTGTCTAATCTTCTAACATCTCTCCATGTTTCAATGGTGTAAACCTCTTCAGGCATAACTCCTAGTCGGAGTTTCCTGCCCGCATGATTGTTACCGCTTTGGCAATCTGCTAGATATTTTTCATACTTTACTCTCTCTGCTTTTTTCCACTCAGTAAAAGGATCTTTAACCAATGGCTCATAACTGCCAACTGGGAGACCGTTAGGTGTACGATATTTTTCGAGTTTTTGTTTACCCTCCTCTGTTTTAAGATAATTCTGAAATTCATTTTTCTTCATTCCCTGTGGCAAAATTGTGGGAGGATTCCATTTGAATAAACGGTAAAAAAGGTTGTTTTCATCGTCCTCAAAACCCCTCATTTCTCTCCACAATTTAAAATCTTGACGTTCAAGAATTGATTTTTCTCTCTTGGTAATTACAACAATAATAATTTTTGAAATTACATAGGTTCCGACTAGTATGAGAATAGTTTGCAGAATTTTTGCAAAAATCTCTCTCGGAGTAAGTTCCTCACTAGCATCGGCAAGCTGTATGTATATTTCTTGGTTAAACAATTCGTAATATTGAATATATGCCGTACCTGCCAAAAGTATTATTATTGCTAAAAGTGGAAAAAATGTCCTTTTGATAATACGTGTAAGGTGAGTATTTGTATAGTAAATTCTTCTAGAGCTAATCCATTTAGAAAATCTGTAATGCAAGATAGTTATGGCGACCATTGTGGCAACCAATAGCACAATTACAAACTGGAAAAGGACATCCGTAGATAAGACTTCCAATAATGGATGAAATTGACTTCCCGTTGCGTTTACTACGGATTCTTCAGCCATTACTTATCTGAAACTATGACCTTTTTTAAACTGATTTTTCACATTCAAAATTGACAGTTTTATTAATGCAAGTTTACTCTAGTACCTGCTCTAAAATAACGATAAATATGTTATCAGGATTTTTTGCGTTAATTTGAGTAACATATGTCCTGCAGGAATTTTCTGGAATGTCCTTATTGGTTCCGTATTCAACACTTTCAATCTGAGATTTTATTAGGACTTTGGCCTTGTCTATTTTTTTGTCTCCGGCACAAACATTGAACTTTACGTCAAACTTTTCGTTTCCTATATTGGTTTTTGATAAGATATTTACTGTTGGTTCAAAGGATAATTTCTTTTGTTCTGGTTTTGATTGTTGAATTTCAGACAATCTTTGATATAATTTATCATGTCTATCCTCTCCCAAATATTTCCATATTGGATCTTTGTATAGTGTAATACAATCTTTCAAATAGTTGACGTAAGAGTATTTACTTTTGAATTTAGTTTCTCCTATATTTTTATAAGCCTGGAATAAAATTTCGCACTGTTTGATTCTTGGTTTGGTGACACTGATTTGCTCGCTTTGCAACGTTGGGTCCTCAACTGACTCTTCAATTATGATAATCTTATTTTGAACAAGAAACCTTATTGCATCAAGAAATTCTCGCTCAGAGACAAGCCCTTCTGAATACCATTTAGCGGTTTGTTTTATCCATTCTGGAACCATATGAGTTTGTTGAGCAAACGAAAATGGAGTTATGCCGACAAGTAAAAGAAATACAAGGAATATTGCATAAATTTGTGGGCTCAAATCGATTTCATTTGTTAATTATTGAGCGAAGTATTTGAATGATCTAAAAGGGATAAATTAAAGAATATTTCAAAACTATGTCAAAAGTCAATTAAACGACAGGAAAATTAATCAAAATTGACTTTATTTTTATAACATTAGTGCCATATTCACTATTACTACCTTAAAATTAAAAAAAGAATTTAAAAAAAAATTTGTGGTGAGTACTAACTTCCTTTAAGGACGTAGAGTAATCTATAGTACTCTGACCTAGCATCTCTTAACTCCTTTCTTAAATCTACAAGATTTGACCCAATTTCATTTAATTTTGAAATTTCAACTACCTTTGTTGGAGTGTTTCCAGGAATTGTATTGAGTAGTTCCTGTAAATTATTATTTTGCAAGGCAATGTTTGACTTTATCTTGATTAACTTCTTTTCAGCGTTATCAATCATTGTATTGAGTTTTGCTTTGTTTATTACTTTGATTTTGATGTTTGCTGGATCAAAGGCTTGAATTTGAGTTGCTGTTGTAGTACAGGTTCCCATTGAAATTACTTTGCTTAAATGAACGGTTTTTACTTCAGCAAAAGAGGTTACGATAACTTCTGGAGCCCTCATATTTACTGCATCACCTGCACATACCTGAAATAGCACAGTGTGAATATTTTCGACGCTTGTTGGTGCGATAGTTAAAACCTTGGTTGTTGGTTTTTCAGCAGCAAATGCTTGATTTGTTCCGGCAAAAATTAGAGCTGTTGCCAAAATTGTAATTATTACGGTTAATTTTTTATTCAATTTTTTTCACCCCCACTTAGTCTTCTAAGTTAAATTTCCTGAGCTGTAAAATTGCTCACAACCCCTTCATACCTTCTAATGGTTTTGTTTGAAGTGTACCATCCTACTATATCTAAGGTACAGAAAGATTTTCGATTAGTGGATTCCTTATAGAACAAATTTCCAGCTTTCATAAAATATCATTTGCAAACCATTATTAGATAATACCCTGCCTATTGTGGTATGCCTCTTGGTTACTCTGGTTCTTGATTTTTTAAACCATCAAGGGTAAAGTTTGTAGTTTTCTCATAGTTGATTTGTGAAGCTAGTCTATGATAATATTTTTGGACAAGGCATGCCACAAACTAATGGGCATTAACAAATATTTCCCTGCCATTGTACTTGCATGAACCAATTAAATTTGGAATTAGGGAAAGCAGTCTCTGAAAATCAAATTGCTTTTCCACAAAAGGAAAAAATTAATCTTGAATTGGTGTCAAGACAAAACACCTGTGCAATGGACGTAATAGGTTTGTCTTGGATGTTCGTAGAGGATGATGAAATTTGATTTTCCAATCGCTCTATAGAAAATTCAAACCAAAAGGAGAAAAAAATTTTCATTTTAATGAAGAGATTTTGGAATCCTTCAAGTGACTAAAAACAAAGTGAACAAAAGTATGATTTCTATTCAATCTTTAAGTAGTAATATTATTAGGAAAAGTACCATGAGACTACATTTTTTAGCTGTATTTTTTGTTTTATCTGCAGTTTTGCTGGTTACAGGAGCTCATGTATCATTTGCCCAAACAGCAACACCAACTGCACCTGAACCGATAATAGATTTAGCTCCAATCCCAGGAAACGAAGAGGTTAGACTTGATTGGAGTGCACCTTTCGACAATGGGGCGCCTATAACTAGCTACAAAGTAATAATGTGGCAAACAGGTTCAGATGTTACAACTACATATCCAAATCTTAGCACCTCGACATCAACGACAATTACTGGCTTAAAAAATGGAGTATCATATAGTTTCAAAGTTTTTGCAATAAATTCTGCTGGAACCAGTGCTGATTCTAATATTGTCTTGACAACCCCATCAAAATCCATAATACCACCTGAGCCAATCACCGATTTAGTTTCAATCCCAGGAAACGAGGAGGTTAGACTTGTTTGGAGTGCACCTTTCGACAATGGGGTGCCTATAACTAACTACAAAGTAATAATGTGGCAAACCGGTTCAGATGTTACAACTACATATCCAAATCTTAGCACCTCGACATCAGCGATATTAACTGGCTTAAAAAATGGAGTATCATATAGTTTCAAAGTTTTTGCAATAAATTCTGCTGGAACCAGTGCTGATTCTAATATTGTATCATCCAAACCAGTAGCAGACGCGCCCTTGGTTGGAGTCCCATCTAAAATAAACACTCTTGTAGCCACCAGAGATGACGGTAAGGCAAATCTTTCTTGGACCAAACCCAATTCCAATGGTTCATCTATTACCTCCTTTGTGATTACATACTGGCAAGTCGGTACAAATGATTTTTTCAAAAAAACTGTCACAGCTGATGCCACCAAAGCTCAGGTAACGGGGTTAACAAATGGTGTATCTTATGCCTTTAAAATAAACGCCAAAAATGGAGTAGGATTTGGTCCTGATTCTAATATAGACTCTGCAACCCCCTCAAAATCAACCACAGCCTCAGTTCCAAACCAAGTTAGAAAGGTAATTGCCACACCAAGTGATGGCCAGGTTTTTTTATCGTGGATTGAACCTTCTGATAACGGCGCATCTATTAGCAGTTACACGATAACTGTTTCCAAGAGAGGATCAAACGTTTACACCACTTATCCTAACCTACCTGCAACAACACAAGCAACAATATCTGATTTGACAAATGGGCAAACCTATGAATTTACGGTTAGTGCTGTAAATTCAAAGGGAACAGGAAAAGCATCTGCTCCAACCTTTGCTATCCCAAATAATAAAAACCCAATATCCATCTCTAATCTCAAAGTAACACCTGCAAATGAAAAGGTAAAATTATCTTGGTCAATATCAACATCAGATCTTGAAAAGATATCAGGTTATAGGATTAGAGTCTATGAAAGCGGCTCAAGCTCCTTTGAAACTCATTCTCTTTTAGGAAAAACTACAAACTTTACCCTTGATGGTTTGAAAAATGGAAAACCATACGGTTTCCAGGTATTCACGGTAAGTTCTGAGGGTTTGGGGCCAGGATCTAGAATTGTATCTGCAACTCCATTTGTCCCAATATTGGTTTCTCCAGATGCCCCAGGACAAATCAAGGATCTCAAAGCAGTTCCAGGAGATTCAAAGGTAACTCTTTCATGGACTGCTCCTTCAGATAAGGGATCGTCAATTACTCAATATAGGATTACCCAGGTAAAGGCAAACTCTGATTCCTTTAAAACAATTGAATATTCTGGAACTACAAAGTCTGCTGTTATTACAGGACTACAAAATGAGGTTACATATAATTTCAAAATTCAAGGAAAAAATGCAGTTGGATTGGGTCCAGAGTCAAATACTGTTTCAGTGATACCAAAATCTTCACTACCCCAACCCACAATTCCTGCTTGGATTAAAACAACTGCTCAATGGTGGGCAGAAGGCAAGATCTCAAATCTTGAATACTCCAAAGCAATAGAATGGCTAATCAATGAAGGAATTATTAGGATAAAATAAAAACTAATTTTTTCTAAATAATTTTAGTTTGGTCTAATTAGAACATGATTTTGAAAAATTGGCCTTTTGCTTTGAGGTTTTTATTTTTCACAAACAAGTGATTTATGCCAATTTTCACCCTTAAAATTCTGGAAAAAGAGGTTTAAAATCTGTGGTACAAAAAAATGGCATGATCTTAATGACGGCATTTTTGTTTGGCGCAGTCATTTTATTAGTAACTATTAGCCTCTCTCCAGTTCAATTACAGACTACTTCAATAATGGCAATAGTTCCTTCGACAGAAAATACTCACAGTGTAATCTTTCAAGTTTGTGCAGGAGATACAATTATGAGGGCTCCAGAGGTAAGAATATCCTCCGATACTGAGGTAAAAACTGTTAAACTAAGTAAGGAAATACTTCCAGAGTCATGTAGGCAGACATCGGCCATCATTAAAGCAACAGATTCAAAAACAATCAAAATGGAGAAGGTGGATAAGAAAAATATTAACATTATGATTACTGAAGTTGATGAGAAGATCCTAAACATTCAATCTGAAATTACCAAGAAAAATGCTGAACTTGAAGAATTGATTGCAAGAATTCCAGAAGACAAGTCCCCAAGTCATAGCGTTAATGCAAAAATAAATAATATTGCTGTGGAGATATCCAAGCTAAGAAATCAGCTTCACGATGTAAAAATGGAGCGTGAAAAGCTGTTGGTTTTTCTAAAGGGCTAGCCATCTTATAGCTTTATTTATTTCAAAAAAACCAAAAATCTTTTTTACAATCTTGGAATTATGCCAAGCCTTGATTTTGTAGAAACTACAATTATAGAAATTATTGCTACAGCCAGAATTAATACTGCAATAGCTCCGAATTCTGGAATTACAAAGGTTCCAATTATCTCAATCTCCTCTGCACCAGATGGAAATTGAATTATTAGAGTTCTATCTGCAGCTGTTTTTGTTTCATCAAAAGACACCTCTTCTCCATCCACAAGAACAAAAAACACATCGTCTGCTGTTCCAATTTTTGCATCTATGGTTTTTCTAGGTAATGTTACAGTAATTTGGCCACTATCAGTTGTGTCCAATTCCATAATTAGGGAATTTGAATCGGTGTCTGCATAGATGTTTGTTACTTTACTACCTACGATATCGTGTTTTAACGTAATCTTTACCTTTTCATTCATTTCCATGCCAATTGGTGGGGTTTCTACCGGCATTGATTTAGGATCTTTGGCCATTGTATCTCCTACTAGCACAAGTCCCTCCATCCAAGGATGAACCATGCAAAAGTAAGCAAATTCCCCGTTTGATTCAAACGTGTGTGAGAAGGTGGTTCCTGCCATAAACAAACTGCTGTCAAAGAAACCAGATGGTCCATCTTTTGCAGTTCCAGCCGTCACTGTATGAGCTGCAGAGTCATCATTTGACCATGTTACCGTATCTCCTTTTGTAATTAGCACTTGGGGAGGTAGGAAACATTCGTTTGTAGTTTCACATCCGGGGACAGCAGTCCCCTGAGGGACACTGACAGATACATTTTCTGCAAAAGCTGGAGGAATGGAGAACAATATTGTAGCAACAAAAAGGGTTAATATTGGAAAACTTATTTCGCCCTTTATCATTATGCAAGATCAATTTGTTGACTAAGATAAAAAACTTGCCCCATATTCGAATAATAGCCTAGAATCACCTTGCTTTAAAATTTGGACAATTAAACTCTAAATTTATTAAATATGTTTTAGTTTTAGAAAAATTTTCATGAAATTAAATTCTGATGAAATATAATTTTTTGATAATAATTGTATGTTATTTTAATTTGATAATTCCTTGATTTATCAAATATTCTATTGCACTAACATACTCTGAATCAGAAATAATTCCGTCTGACCACCATTTGGCGTTATTTTTAATCCATGACGGAATAATGATTTTAGATTCTGTTGACCCCGGAGTAACTGAAACCATATTGGATACCGGACCTTGCCCAATTGAATTTATTGGGATAACTTTAAAATCATATGTTATCCCATTTGTTAAGCCCTGAATCACTGCATTGGGGGTACTGCCAAATTTGGGAATGGTGACAAAAACACTCTCTCCTCTTTTAAATTGTTGAATATGATATTCAGTAATTTTATTCCCATTATCATTTGGCATAGACCAAGAAAGACTGGCTTGATTATTGCCAGACACAACCCTGAGATCAGAAATAGATCCAGGTGCCCCTGGTTCCACTTGAGTTATTTTGGGAATTACACTTACAATGTTGGATATTGGCCCCAAACCTGCATCAGTTACAGGGAGTATACTAAATCCATAAGATACTCCATTTGAAAGCCCCCAAATTGTAGTTTTGGTGGTTTTTCCTATGATATCATGAACTACAAATGTATTTGAGTTACTTTGGTATTCTCTAACTCTGTAACCAGTTATTTGTTGCAGTTTATCGTCAGCAACGGACCAGCTAAGATCTGCCTTACCATTTCCTGCAACAGCTCGGAGATTTGAAATCTCTATTGAAATCTTTTTTTCAGGAGTTGCAAAGGCAGATCCAGATGCCTGCCCTTCTCCAATTGAATTAATCGCTACAACTTTGAATCCATATTTTATCCCATTTTTTAACCCAGTAATTGTCATTTGGGTATCATTACCTTTACCAGGATATGTGGTAAAAACCGAAGATCCAGATTCCGAGACTATTATTTTATAATTTTTTATCGGTGATCCATTTGCAGATGGAGATATCCAAGTTACCAAAACTTGTCCATCGCTTCCAATTGCTGTGACTCCTCTTACTTGATTGGGAACCTTTGCTATTGAAGAGGATGATGGGGTTGCAGAAACAACGTTAGAATCAGGACCATGTCCCATGGAATTTATTGCAACTATTTTAAATCTATATGGCACCTCATTTACTAAATCTGTTATTTGAGCGCCGTCTGCCTTTCCTGTTAAAGTCTTTGTTTTAATTTCTCCAGATCCAATTTCCCAAAAATAAATTTTGTAACCTGTAACCTGTGTGCCTCCATTAAATGGTGGACTCCAGCTGAGCAAAACTTTACCATCTCCTCTGGTTGCTTTTAGATCTGTGATTTTATCAGGTACAAACATTGAAGCCGAGATTGAAGGTTTGGCAGAAACAATATTTGAATCAGGACTTTCACCTCTAGAATTTTTTGCAATTACCTTGAAATTATAAGATACATCATTTGTTAGTCCATTAGCCACTGCTCTAGTGGTGGTACTAATGTTTGGGAAGGTTGTAAAGATGTCAGAACCTGTTTTCCACATTACTATCTTATAGTTTTGGATTGGGACCTGGTTGTCATAGGGAGCGGTCCATATTAGATGAATTTCACCATTTCCCGGGACTGCGATTAAATCTGTAACAGGTTCTGGTGGTCCATCCGCAAAAGCAGAACCAAAACTTGTTACAAAAATTATTGAAAAAAGCATAAAAGAAAATAAAAGCAAAGGCCTCACGTTTGGCATTGAAATTTATTCTATTTAAATGGAATTATCTCTTTTTACCACTATCTTCTTTTCACAATAATTAAAAAATTTATTTTCTTGAAATTTTAAAAATACACTTTAATAATGTAAACTGTTACAAGATTTGTTTTGAAAGTTGGTTATAATAATTCAAAAATTATTGTACTGACTGATGAAGAAGAAACGGATCCCACTCAAGAATTTAATGCGTTAGGCAACACCATAGCTTCAATAATAAAAGATTCTCCTCCAAGATTTACTCTCGGGATCTATGGTGAATGGGGAACTGGAAAATCAACTTTAATGAAACTAATCGAAAATAAATTAAAAACTAATGACAACTCACGAGACCAGAAAATTCTTCATATTTGGTTTAATGCTTGGAAATTTGAACGAGAAGAACAATTTGCAGCTATCGCCTTGTTGAAAACCATTGCATACAAAATGACTGGGCAGGATAAACTTGACTCTTTATCAAAAACAATACGGAAAAGCCTAAAAATTCTTGGAAAAGATCTACTTCAGAAAATTGCAACGGGAGCTTTGTTAAACGAAAAAGGAGTTGAAGCGGCAGAAAATTCCTTAAACCGAAACATGGAGTTTTTAGAGAAAATTGATGGATTGGATAAGGATACCATCTATTTTGATGGGCTTGAATCCATTCGTATAAAAATTGAGGAAATTAGAAGGGCGAATCCAGAATTCAGATTAGTTGTATATATTGATGATTTAGATAGATGCTCACCTAAAATGGCCCTTGAAGTTCTTGAATCAATCAAGGTTTTCTTAGATATGGAAGGATTTGTTTACGTTATAGGAGTTAGTCATACCACTGTTTCCAAATTGATAAGCCAGGCGTACAAGGATACTGGAATCGATGGAGTGGAGTACATAAAAAAAATTATTCAAATTCCAATTAAACTCCCAGAGTGGTCCCAGGAAGACGCAAAAATTATTTTAAATCAAAAAATTATTCCAAAGCTTTCTTCTAAATATCAGAAAATTTTTTCTGAGGGTAATGCTCAAACATTAATTTCTGAATTGGAACAAAATCCCAGAAGAATTAAGAGACTTGTCAATAATCTAATGATTGCCCATGAAACATTTTCGTTGGAAAAAGATAATGAATTAGATCTTACTGCCCTATTTCTCTTTTCAATTCTTAAGAAAAGATGGCCTCTGGTTTTTCAGTACTATGTGAAATCCTCAGATAATTTTAAAAATTTGGTTATTGATTGTGATGATATTTGTAGAGCAGATCACTTCAAGGAGTATGAAGATGCTTTAAAGTTCAATCCTTCGGAACAAGCAGATCAAATAAAGACAAGGTGGGAAGTGGCTTTAAAGCAATATGATTTAAGGAGTAACTTGGCGCATATTTTAGAATTAGATCGAGAAGGAGTTCATTTTATAGATAGTTATGGAGAAAAATTAAATGAAATAAAGGATTGGAATTTGTATGGGCTGGCAATAGATATCATTGAAGAGGTTGATTCACAACATATTCCTAAAATCCCATTGTAAAATTATGAATCCAACATTTAACTTGATAAAAAATTTCTAAAAAAAATATTTTTTAAAATAGTAATCAATTATAGAAATAAATAATTCAATGATTTAGAACTGTGATTTTTATAGAAAAAACCAGTACTACATTTTTTTAAATTGAAACTAGGATTCAAAGGATTGAATATCTATTATCGATATATTTGAAGTAGTAATCTACTTAGTTCGCCCTTGGCAGAAATTATATCACTTCTCAATTTGGATATGCTTTCTACCTTCATGGTTAGTTGTTCATTGAAGTCTTCTGCCCTGTTTGGATCATGAACCAAGGTCTTCATACTTTCTTTTTCAGATACGAGTTGTTTTGTGAGGTCGTCGATCTTTTTCTCTAGTTGTGTTATCTTGTTAGATGAATCAGCGTTTCCAGCAACGTTTACTGTAATACTTTCAGAGTCTGTTGCCCCAATTTTTGCTGAAGTAAATTGGCATGTTTTAGGTGCTATTTTATCTCCAAGTTTAACATTAACGCTTTCTTTATCTGAGGAAATCATTATTACTGGAACTCTGACTTGTTCCTCTCCTGCACATGCCTCAAACACTACATCAAAAGTATTTGGTGATGCCACTGAGGGGAGTACAGAAATTTTGTTGGCCAAATACCCTGTAATTGGGGTCCCAGAAAATGTCAGTTTATCTAATTGAAGATTTGATTTTGTAGGTGTGTATAAAACAAAGTACATTCGTTGCAAATCTGCTCTTGCATCATTTAGTTGCTTTCTCAAATCTATAATTTTATTTCCCAATTGCTTATTTGCCTCTGTGGCTTCTTTACCAAAGGTTTTTTTCACTTCATTTAGTTCCATTCTAAGAGAATCTACTTTTGCTGCTGCTGCCTGGATCTTTTGAGAAATATCTCCTTTGCTAACTAAAGTAGCTGAGATTGAATCGGGGCTAGCAGCTTTGATTATAGTAGCACTTGTTACACACGAATTTTGGGCAACTGTTTCAACTAACTCATATCGTTTTGTCTCGCTATCTGAGGTGATTAATACCTCTGGGGATACCAAAGATTGAGTCACTGCACATACCTCGAATACATAATCATAACTTCCGACGGATACTTTGGGTGATAATTTGCCAAGGTCACTTTTAATTGGAGTTACAATTACCTTGTTAATTTTTCCAGCAGGTGATGAAAGTTTTGTAATGAAATCTTTTAGTTTTGCCTCGTCAATGGGTTTTGCCCAGCCGTTTTCGACTAATTTTTTAACACTGTCTGGCTTTACACAAGCTGGAGAATTTTTCCCTTCCCTGATCACTTTGAATAATCCTGTATCACAAATGACTTTATCAGATGAAATTCCAATCTTTACTTGTTTTTTAGGGGCAAGAACATCTGCATAGGCTGGAGCTGTTAGTGACATTACAAGAATTACTGAAAGAATTGAAGCAAATAATATTGCGTGATTAATTTTCAACATTTTTTTTCATAAACCGTTCAATATAAAGTATTTTTAGGATTTTGAGGGTAATCTAAAAAATTCCCCTTAGGTCTTCCCAGGTAATTTGACTTTGACAAATCTTAACCCCTTCTAGATTTGATTCTCTTTTTACCTGAGGAATTGATGGTTCAAATTTCCTTGCTTCCAAAATTATTTGGCTCATGTAAAAACAATGGCAGGCAGATATTTGTTAATGTCCATTGGTTTGTGGCATGCCTTAATCCGCCTTTATCATTTAAATTTTATAAACATGGGTTCGAAATGTTAATTTAAAATTTTTTTTTATCCTATATTTCAAAAAATAAACAATGACCATTCATCTTTTTTATGCCTATTTAATTTAGAGGACAAATGAGTATTTGCATCTTTAATGAAAATTTATGATTGTTTGATAAATTTGAAAGGTTATTTTACAATTACAAATTTAGGTTTCCAGCTAAGAGGGTCTTTTGATAGTTTATGGGCTTTAATGAATAACTCATATGCTTCATCTAGTTTTTTCAGGTCTTGTAAGGCATTTGCCTTGTTCACCAAAGCGCCAATTCTATCAGGCTCTATTTCTAAAGCTTGGTCAAAGTATCCAATAGAGCCTTCGGGGTCCCCCTGCCCAAGTATGGTTACACCTTTGTTAACTAGAACGGCAACCAATGTTTCTTGCCGAACAATTTCTTTATTTTCCAAAACTCTGTCAAAATAGACATGCGCTTGTACAGGATCTCCGTAAATTGACATTACAATACCTGCATTTGCCACTATTCTATAATCAATTTGTCCTTTTTGTTCAGAGAGTTCAATGGCTTTATCAAAGAGCGTTTTGGCGTCTTTGTAATTTCCCTGTCTGGCTAACACTATTCCCTTATCAGCTAACGCCTTCACATTTGTTGGGTCTTTAGCAAGGGCTTGATTGAAAAATTCCAAAGCAGATAAATTATTTTTTAAATCCAACTGCTCTATTCCTCCTTCGATTAGCTCCTGGGTGGATAAATTAGATTTAACAATAATTTTTGAAGGAGATTCCAAATTAATAATTCCATTATTAACCAAATACTTTATAGCGTTTAGAAACTCCGTTTCTGAAACCACCCCCTCACCATACCACTTTGCAGTATTTTTTACCCAGGGTGGGACTTGATCAGCATAGACAGCACTCACGCTTCCCAAGCTCACTATAACCAACAACGTTAACCCAACAAGAAAATGCCCCATCATCATATTGATAATCTATCTTTTTTTAAAAATGTACTGTAAGGAGACATGTGAAAAAGTGAGAGAAAAAGAACATTCAATACATATTTTTTCCTTCTCTCACACTTTTCTAAATTGTATTTCTACCTCCAGAGAAGGTTTTCATATTATTTGATTAAAGAGTATTTTTCAGTTTTTGGCATGCCTTGTAATTTCAAAAATTTTGGCTTTTTCTTGATTTATAAAATTCAATTTATTGCGATCCACCTGTTTTTACATTTTTTACACTTTTTGTTGATACAATTGAAAAAAATTGGAAAAAAACTTTGTCAATAACTTTACATTAATATACTGAGTTTTTGTGTTATCGATTGGCTCATGAATTCTGTTCAAAAAATTTTTGATGAAACAATTAAAACCAAACATAAAGTTATCACAGAAGAACTATCAAAATCAATTCTAAAAAGTTATGGTGTAAAGGTTCCACCCTTTGCACTTGTAACATCAGCTGAAGATGCAGCAAAGCAAGCAAAAAAGATTGGCTTTCCACTTGTAATGAAAGTAGTTTCACCACAAATCTTACACAAGACAGATGTTGGCGGAGTCAAAGTTGGCCTAGAAAATGTCGATGATGTAAAAAAGACATTCAAAGACATGTTTGGTAGACTATCTAAAAAGAAAGGAGTTGATGTTAAAGGGATTCTCCTTGAAAAGATGGTTCCCAAAGGTGTCGAACTAATTGTAGGTATCCAAAACGATTCACAATTTGGACCAGTTATCATGGTTGGTTTAGGTGGAATCATGACAGAGGTTATGAAGGACGTTGCATTTAGAATGCTTCCAATCTCAACTTCAGATGCAAAATCTATGGTAAATGAGCTAAAGGGTTCAGCACTTCTCAAAGGATTCAGAGGAAGTGAAAAAATCGATCTCAATATGGTTGCAAAAATGTTAGTTGATATTGGAAAATTAGGCGTAGAAAATGCAAATTACATTAACAGTATTGACTTTAACCCAGTAATTGTATATCCAAAATCCCACTATGTAGTTGATGCAAAAATAATTCTCAATCCAGAATTAAAGAAAAATTCAATCTCTAAAGTAAAACCAAACAAAGAAAACATGGAAACCTTCTTTACTCCAAAATCTGTTGCACTGGTTGGTGCCTCAACAAGTAAAGGAAAGATTGGAAACTCTATTTTAGACAGTCTGGTAAATTATGATTTCAAAGGAACGGTTTACCCAATTAATCCAAAAGCCGATAAGATCTTTGGACAAAAATGTTATCCATCAGTTTCAGCAATTCCAGGTAAAGTTGATCTTGTTGTGGTTTCAGTAGACCTTTCTATGACTCCCCCAGTTTTAGAGGATTGCGCAAAGAAAGGAGTCCACAGTGTAGTAATTGTTTCAGGTGGAGGAAAAGAGCTTGGTGGAGAACGGGCAGCATATGAAGCTGAGGTAGCAAGATTATCTAAAAAATACAAAATTAGGATAATAGGTCCAAATTGTATTGGAATGTTTAATGCTGCTAATCGTCTTGACTGTGCATTCCAAGGACAAGAAAGAATGGTGCGTTCGAAATTAGGTCCTGTCTGCTTTTTCTCACAGAGTGGTACAATGGGAATTAGTATGTTAGAGAGTGCTGATGTCTTTGGGTTATCAAAAATGATTAGTTTTGGTAATCGTTCTGATGTTGATGAAGCTGATATGATATGGTATGCAGCAAATGATCCGCAAACAAAGGTAATAGGATTGTACGTAGAAGGATTTGGAGATGGACGAAAATTTATCAATACTGCCAAACGTGTAATGAAAGAAACCAAGAAACCAATCGTAATTTGGAAAAGTGGAAGAACGGCAATGGGTGCAAAACAAGCTGCCTCACATACAGGCTCACTTGGAGGCTCAAACGCAATTATTATGGGCGCATTTAAACAAGCCGGAATAATATCAGTTGATAGTTACCAAGAACTTGTTGGAGTACTAAAGGCATTAGCTTGGCAACCCGCTGCAAAGGGAAATAATGTTGCAATGACTAGTAATGGTGCTGGTCCAATGATCGGTGGAATGGATCAATTAGAAAGATTTGGTCTTAAAATAGGAAAGTTATCCTCAGAACGTATCAAAAAAATGAAATCTAATTTTCCACCAGCTGTTCCTATCCATAGTGGTAATCCGGCAGATGTAGGTGGGGGTGCAACTGCAGACGATTATAGATTTGTTATTCAACAATTCATGGATGAAAAAAATATTGATATTGCAATGCCATGGTTTGTTTTCCAAGATGATCCTCTTGAAGAAAAAATCGTTGATTATCTAGCTGATTTCCAAAAGAAAAGAAAGAAACCATTACTGGTTGGATGTAATGGGGGTCCATATACTAAAAAAATGGTTAAATTAGTTGAGAAACATCAAGTCCCTGTTTATCAAGACCTTCGAACTTGGGTTGAAGCTGCAGGTGCCTTAGTTAAATTGGGCAAAATACAAGGAAAATAGATAACATTTAAGTTTCATATCTTATGGAAAATTATCATGTCGCTAGTTACAACATCTACTTCTGATGGTATTTGTACTGTCAAAATTAACAGACCTGACAAATTAAACGCAATGAACACAGAGGTTGCAAAAGAGCTAATCAAGACATTTGAGAATCTAGGTCAAAATGAAGACGTCAAAGTAATCATACTAACGGGTGAGGGAGACAAGGCATTCTCTGCAGGCGCTGACATTGAATACATGTCAAAAATTTCTGCAGATGAATCCGTAGAATACGCAAAAACAGGACAACTTGTAACCTCTACAGTTGAACTTGTAAAACAACCCACCATTGCAGCCGTAAATGGATTTGCATTGGGAGGTGGCTGTGAACTTGCAATGTCATGTGATATTAGAATTGCAGCTGACACTGCAAGGTTAGGTCAACCAGAAGTTACAATTGGCATTCCTCCTGGATGGGGAGGAACACAAAGGTTGATGAGAATTGTTGGAATAGCAAAGGCAAAAGAAATTGTCTATACTGGCAAGATGATAAAAGCAGATGAAGCAAAAGAAATTGGGTTAGTAAACCAAGTGGTACCTCTTGCATCCTTGCAAGAAGAAGCATTAAAGATGGCCCAACAAATTGCCGCAAATTCTACTATGGGTGTTCAAATGTCAAAAGTCGCCATTAACAAAGGAAGAAATGCAGATCTTGATACAGGTCTTGCAGTGGAGCTGCTTGCATGGAGAAATTGCTTTACACATTCCGACAGAGAAGAGCGAATGACTGCTTTTGTAAACAAATCCAAAAAATAAACTATACCTAAACATATTCTTTTTTTGAGAACACCTAAAAAAATGATTAATAACTAACAAGACAATTTTTACATACATGGTCTCTTCAAGAAATCAACAACAGAAAAAAGAAACTACTCGCAGTATTACCTATAGACTGCCAGAGAGATTAATAGAAGATCTAGATGGAGAGGCAAATCAAAAAAAAATTTCACAAAATGTCTTGGTCAAACAGATTCTTGAAAAATACATTAACTGGGATAGATTAGCCGATAAAATTGGAATGATTCCAGTCCCTAAAGAAATCATTAAAACCTTGGGAGAGGACCTTGATGGACGAGAGATTGATGGAATAATCAATGTAATGTTCCCAATGATAAAGAACCACGTTATGTTCATCAAAGGCGGCTATGATTTGCCACGATGCCTTGAAACATTAGAGGAATACATGAGAGCATCTGGAATGAATTCAGATCACCGAAGAGACGGTGAATTACATTCTTTTATCATCCAACATAACCTGGGAATGAAGTGGTCTGTATTTGCTGAGCAATTGCTAACACAGATTTTTAGGAACTTTGCATCCGATAAGGATCTTAAATTTCAAACAACTGATTCTACAGTAATTTTAAAAGTTGCCCTTGGCTCAGATTTTAATGAACACCATTATCAAAGCTGAGATTCAATTTAGTCATTGAAATATTCCAGACCCCAATATTATCTATGAATGTAAATCCAACGTTACAATTATGGATAAAGGAACAGATGAACCAAAATGTGCTTTCTGTCAACTCTCACGTTTCTGCGTTTGAGGCCGCCAGATTAATGGAAAATTCAGTGACTGGGGCCATTGTTGTTTTGGAAAATCAAATCCCAGTAGGTATTGTGACAAACAAAGATCTAACCATAAAAATAATTGCACATTCTTATCCAGCCGATACTCCAATTAGAAGAATAATGTCTTTCCCTTTGATTTCTATAACTCCTGAAACTGAGATCCATACAGCAGCTAAACTAATGTCATCCAACAAAATTCGAAAACTTCCAATCATAGACGGAAATGAGGTAATTGGAATAGTTACTGCATCTGATATTTCCTTACCCGTTCAAAATCAGTAATAAATCGTTTATTACAAATTTTGTAAAATTTTTGGGTTTAGACTTGCATTATCCTGAAATACTAGTATGTATAGGGGGAAAAGCTTATTATAATTTAAAGCGACTTTTTGAGTTATTATGGCATCTGAACAAACTCAGAAATTGATAACTGTAACTCCTAAAGCAGCAGAAAAGATTGCCGAGTTTATGAAAGAAGAGACTGACAATCCTGAATACCTTCGTGTATATGTTCAAGGTGGAGGCTGCTCAGGTTTATCTTACGGAATGGGCTTTGAGAAAGCACCAGAGGAGGATGACTTGGTACTAGAAGAAAACGGTGTAAAACTAATTGTAGACAGCTACAGTGTAGATCATCTAAAAGGTGCAAACGTAGACTATATTGAAAGCCTAATGGGATCTGGATTCAAAATTAACAATCCAAATGTCACCAAATCCTGTTCATGCGGTCATTCCTTTAACACCGAATAAGCCTGAAATTTATTTTTCATTTTTTTTATCTTAATGTGTATTGAATTGATTTTCAAATTTATAGAAAATTTTTGAAAGATTCTCTTTTTTTCTTGCGATACCCTCATATATCCAGAACCGAAAATAGAACCATGATAATTAAGGAGATGAAATGTTTATGCCTCAATCAGGAATTGTCAAATATCACGTTAAACTTTCCTATGAAGTTGATGGGCTCGTTGAAAGGGCAGACATAATCGGTGCAATTTTTGGCCAAACAGAAGGACTGTTAGGCCCAGAGATGAACCTGAATGAACTGCAACGAGTTTCAAAAGTAGGACGCATTGAAGTAGATTCAAAATCGACGGCAAACACTACCACTGGGGGAGCTGTTATTCCAATGAGTACTGATATTGATACCTGTGCTTTAATTGCCGCTGGAATAGAAAGCATCGATAAAGTTGGTCCATTTGATTGCACTTTCAAATTAGAATCAATTGATGATGTAAGGGCAGCAAAGAAAGATGATATTGTAAGACGCGCAAAAGAAATCAAACAGCGTTGGGCCACTAAAACAGTAAGCGAAGGAGAAACCATGCTAAAAAATGTGCATGAAGGAGATTTGGGAAAGTTAACTACCTATGGTCCATCAAAACTTACCTGTAGTTCTGGTGTTTTTGATACTCAATGGATAATTTTAGTAGAAGGACGAGCAGATGTGATTAATCTACTTAGAGCAGGTTATGACAATGTAATTGCAATCGAAGGTGCAAAAATCGATGAATCCATTAAAGAACTATGCAAAACAAAAGATAAAGTAGTAGCCTTTATTGACGGCGATAGAGCTGGCGGATTTATCCTCAAGGAGTTAAAATCTGTAGTAGATCTTGATTATTCTTTACAGGCAGATAGTGGTGTTGAAGTTGAAGAATTGACTCCACAAAGATTGGATGAAATTCTAAAACCAGTTAAAGACGAGATTGAAGGAGGGGGTCCAGCAGCACCAACACTCAAAAATGAAGAAGATAAACCCATAGCTGAATTAGCATCAAAAGTATTTTCAGATCTTAATGAAACCCTTGAAGCAGTAGCTTTGGATGAATCCCAAAAAGAAATCTTCAAAGTTCCAATTAGCGAAGTAGTCAGCAAACTTTCAACACAAACTGGAATCAAATATCTCTTATTAGATGGGATAATTACTCAGAGGCTCTTAGAAGGCGCAAGAAATGCTGGCATAGAAGTTGTAATAGGTCATAGAGTTGCTAAATTATCAAACTCTGATGGCTTAACTCTAAAAACTTTTGGTGAACTAGGCGTAGCATAGGGTTTTTAGATGACTGAACTAAAGATTCAGCATATCCTAACCCTTACACATCTTTTATCCAAAGGAGCAAAACACAATTTTGTATCAATTACAACAACCTCGTTGGGAAAAGAAATAAAAAAATCTCAACAAGCTGCATCCAAGCATTTACTTGAGCTAGAAAATAGCGATTTCATCGATAGAATAATTAGTGGAAGAAAAATGTCTGTAAAAATTACTCCAAGAGGATACTCTGAGATGGTAAAACTTTCAAATGCCCTAAACAAAAGTCTCACCTCCTCGCCGTCAAAAGTTTTGTTAAAAGGGATTCTAGTTTCTGGAATGGGAGAAGGAGCATACTATATGTCCCTTAAAGGATACACCAAACAGTTTAAATCAAAAATTGGTTACATTCCTTTCCCTGGCACGTTCAACGTAAAATTAGACAAAAAGGAATACACTGAGGCGATTAGACAATTTGGGGGTTTGGAAGGGATTCATATTGATGGTTTTTCTGATGGGAAAAGAACCTATGGCTGGGTAAAATGTTTCAAAGCAACATTAAATTCCTCATTTGATTGTGAGCTAATTCGACTAGAGCGGACCCATCATGATACTTCGATCATTGAGCTAATCTCCCAAAAAAATTTGAGGAAAGTAGCAAAACTCTCCGATGGTTCTAAATTAACAATCACAATTCCAATAAATGGAAAATAATTTAGATATCGTGAATGTTTTTGCCATATTTTTTTTCTATCACAGAACTTGAAACTTCAGGAATTGGTGATTGAAGCCTTGCAACTGTTACATCTAGATTTATTTTTTTACAACCTTCAATGATGAACTTTTCTTGGTGAATCTGATCATATCCTAGAGCAATAATTTGAGGACGAATAAAGTCAACTGTTTTGAATATATCCCCTTCATGGCCTACAACGCTCAAATCAACTACTGAAAGCGCATCGACTAGCATCTTTCTTTGTTCCTGATTATGAAGAGGGAGACGCTTTTTCATCTTCTCGGCAGTCTTGTCAGTCGCAATTACTACAATCAAAATATCCCCAAGATCTTTTGCTGCATTTAAGGTGTGGATATGTCCGGGATGAATAATATCAAAAACTCCTCCTGCCAAGACAACCTTAAGCGAAGTTCTCCCAATTTCGGTCAATTTTTTTCGGTTTTCACTAACCAGTTGATTTGCAATACATTCATCAATTTTTGACTCAATAATTTCATCAGCAATTCCACCTTTTTCCTTGATTATTTCTTCAGGCGTCTTGTTGCTAATCGAGGCAACATACAATGCTGATAAAATTAATTTCTGTATTTTTTTCAACTTTATTTTCTAAATAATTACTCTCTCTTTAATTCATCGATGATTACATTTTAGGTTCAAGGCCTTTTGCTAATCTCAATGCATCAACTAAACCATCTGCATACCCAATACTGAGAATTGCAACTTCATCTTGCCCATCTTCTAAAAATTTTTCCGCATCTTGGATGTACAGCTCTGCATTCTCCAAAATGACTTTGTATTCTTTTTGGCCTTTGTAAAATGGTTCGACTTCCTCTAATGCTTCTCTTACCATTGGTACATACTTTTCCATCATTTGTATTGGAATTTTTTTTGTTTTCTCGGAATTATCATATGGTTCATCAAGGCATTTGACAAGTATTTTAAGGGCATCTGATTCAGTGAAATGAAACCGCCCCGTTATTATTATTGCATGAGGAGGTTTTCCAAAATCTTGTTTTAATAAACTAGATATTTTTCCTGAAATAATTGATTGATCTTTGAATCCAATTCTTGATGGAACAATTGCATAGGTAGATGGGGTTATGACTTTTCTTTTCTGACCTTTTTCGGTGTTAATTAATGCCAACAACGCATCTTTTGGATCCAAGAAAAAATCCTCATCCTGATTAAATTCTAATAATAAAACAGTGTGATTTCCTTCAATGACATTTTTATAAATTACAAAATAGGGTGTAGTCAGCGATTTCATCTCACTCATTATAGTTGTCACTCTTCCAATTTTGTAAAAATGAAGGCCACATTCGCCTATCATGGAAGTAAGAGATGACGAGGAATGAATTGAGTGCGTTTTTATTTTTTCTTGTATTGCGCGAGTTCGTAATTCAATATGAGTAGTAGCAATGTATGGGTCCCCATAAGATAATAAAACTACATTTTTGCTTTTAGCATTTTTTAAAATCTCTTTTCCATCCTCGACTAACCATCTTTTCACAGGTCTAAATTCTCCTTTGGTTAATTTTTTTATTTTTTCTAAATCTGTTTTACCAATTGGGCTGGTAAATTGTTCCAGGTAAACAATGTCTGCAATAGATAAAATCTCTTGTGCCTCTATTGATATGGATTTTACACCAGATATACCCAACCCAACAAACCAAAGCATTACTACATCTTCATTTTTTTATCATGAAGTCGTTTTAAATGACGAAGAGTCTTTTTCAAAATTTCAATTCCCTTGAGATACTCCTCAATTGATACCTTTTCATCTATGGTATGGGCCTCGTGAGGGTCACCAGGACCATATGTTACAACTGGAATTTTCCACTGATTTCCAATAACATTCATGTCTCCGGTTCCAGTTTTTCTAATCAAAGTTGGTTTAGCATTCTCAGCTTCCATTATGCCAAGAGTAAATGCCCTTACTATGGGAGAATTATGTGGAGCCTCAAAGGGTTCTGTTTCATCAATTATTGAGTAAAACGCTTCAACTTGTCTTCGCTCAGAAATTTCTTTTACCAATGTTGCAATTTTCTGCTCTATTGATTTACAATTCATGTCGACTGGAATTCTAATGTCCATAGTTGTCATACATTCTTTTGGTGTGACATTGTGACTTGTTCCTCCACTAATCTCCGTAATGGTTAGAGAGAGGAGCATTCCTTTAGTTTTACCCTCTTGTCCTTGCTCAAGACCTTTTTTGAGTTCGTTTGTAAATATCATAGACTCTTCAATTGCATTTTTGGATAACCACGGAGCACTAGCATGTGCACTGTCTTCAACTGTTACTTTAAGATTAATTGCTAGTCTTCCTTTGTATGCAATTGTTACTTTCTTTATGCCGCTTGGTTCTCCAAACACAGCATAATCAATACCCATATCTTTTTTGGCCAGGTTTTTTATTCCCGTTGCGTTACCCTCCTCATCAACAGCACCCACAAAAATTATTGTGCCATTATTGTTTTCAACCGAAGCTGCTGCAAACAACATTGCCATAAGAGGTGCTTTTGCATCAGAAGCGCCTCTACCATAAAGTGAATCTCCTTCTTTTCTTACCTTGATCTTTCCTGGAACTACATCCATGTGTCCACAAAGAAGAATTTTTGGAGAGCCAGAGCCTTTTTTTGCAATAATATTTCCAACTTCGTCAATTTGGATATCTTCAAACCCAAGGTCATCACACTTGTCTGCCAAAAATTCAGCCATCGCCCCTTCGTTCCGTGATGGGGTGTACAATCGAAGTGCTTTCTCAAGCATCTTGACTGCAAATCTTGGTGTTATTGTAAATGAAGTGTCCAATTCTTACTTGCCAGATTGCATTGCATAATCAAGCATTAATGAAGGTATGTCGACATTACACACTCTAACAGTATTCTTGTATTCTGTTGTGTTGTTAACTTCATGCACTACCAACCCTTTTTCATCACTTTCCATCAAATCTACGCCGACTATCTGACCTTGTACTGCATTTTTTGCCTTTATACACATCTCTTCCATCTCGTGGGTTACTTTGCATGGCGTTGCCGTTCCACCAAGTGCCATGTTTGTTTTCCAGCTACCATTACCAGATGTTCTGTAAATTGCTGCCACTATTTTGTCTCCTACCATAATTGCCCTAATGTCCCTTGGTGGCCTTTTTACAAATTCTTCTAAATAATGAACCTGGTAAATTGGGTACATTTTCTCCCGACTCTCTAGAATTCCTTCTGCAGAGTCTTTATCATTTAATTTAGAGATTAATCTTCCCCAACTTCCAACTGTTGGCTTGATTACTTTGGGATATCCTTGCTCTGCGAGGGTTTCCAAAGCTGCCTCTTTAGAAAACGCTACGGTTGCATCAGGAGTGGGTACACCATATTTTTTTAGCAACATATGGGTGAATAATTTATTACCGGCAAATACTCCAGTGTTCAGACAGTTTATCACCCTTACTCCCAGACCTTCAAGTGCAGCAGTAGAATGCAGATTTCGATAATAGCTGACACACCTTTGAATTACCACCCCGTAATTTTCTGGTTGTTTCTCCAAATTTAGGGCAAGTTTCTTACAATCTACCATCTGAATATTGATGTTCTTTTTTTTACCAGCTTCTAGTAAGGCTTTTTCTTCCCATCGGATGGTGTCGTAAAGAATCGATACGTCAGGATTCACTGTCCCCAATCCTCGCCAACCGTCTGGGCCGGCTTTAGATCAAAACCATCTGAACCTTTTTCTAACTCAAAACTTGCACCACATTCAGGACATGTTACAATCTCTCCTTCTAAAGCATCGCTTGGAATAGAGATATTTGCATCACATTCATCACATTTTGCCATTATTATTCCTCGGGTTTTTCTCCTTTGTCGTCATTAATTATCTTTTTTTCGAGTCTATCTTCTAAAGGAACCTCGATAAGATCTCCCATTCTGAGATTCTTGAGACCTGCCGCAACGGCTTTAGCTGAATCATTGTTCTTTTCCAGCCCCAAGATGGACATTAAATATGAAGCACCTGTTTTTCCTGCAAGCTCTCCAAAAACAATTCTTCTACGATTACCCACTGCTCTAGGGGGAATGGGTTCATAGGCTGCAGGGTTTCTCAAAATGGCTGCAAGATGAGTTCCGGCTTTGTGTTTGTATGCTGAAGTTCCTACGATGGGTTTAGAGTCGTATGGTCTAATACTAGTATATTCTTCAATTAGCCTTGACAGATCTTGAAGCATATCTAATCTGAAATCGTTTGGTGATTTGTAAAGATAAGTAAGCGCGACAGACACTTCTGCTAAGGAAGGAATTCCTGTCCTTTCTCCAATGCCATCTATCGTAGTATGGATTTGGTCTACTCCTGCATCACAAGCTGCAAATGCATTTGCAAGTGCAAATCCAATATCATTGTGAACATGTGCATCAAGGGGAGTGTCTATTGATTCTCTGACTTTTTTAACAAAATTGTACATTCCTACGGGCCGCAATATTCCCACTGTATCTGGAAGGCTAATTCTATCCACCCCTGCATCTTCAATTGCCCTGCATATTTTCAAGAGAAATTCTGGTTCTGCTCTACTACCGTCTTCTACTGTGAATCTTATTTTTAATCCATGTGATTTTGCATATTCTACAGTCTCTACTGCTCTATCCATAGCCTGTTCTCGCGTTATTCGAAGCTTGTCTTTTAGATGTATATCTGAAATACCAAGATAAGCTGCACACCATTTTGCATCACAGTCAAGGGAGACATCGATATCATCTTTAAGAGCACGTCCGTGAGAAACAATATCTGCCTTTAAGCCCTGTTTGATAATTGTTTTTACTGCTTCTTTATGATCTGTTGATACGACTGGAGATATTTCAATTTGATCTACCCCAAAATAATCCAGCATCCAAGCAATTTGAATTCTCTGTTTGTTGGTGAATGAAACACCTGGGTGTTGCTCTCCTTCCCTAAGTGTACTATCCAGAACTTTTATCTTCTTTGGGGTTTTGTCATACATGTTATACATGTCTGCATAAAAATTTGGATCCTTCATTACAAAAATCGCTGACCTAAATTGAGCATATAAACATATTCGTACTACTTCCGGTGAAATTTAACAAAACTAATCCTTTTTTAGCAAGATTTCAAAAATTTTTATCGAATATCGTTTCATGTAATTTTTCTTAAAATAATTACCGTATTCGTGTCTATTACTCCTGGAATTTTTCGTAGAGCATCAATACTGTTGTTAATTTCTGCAATGTTTGATGCGCTAATAATGGTTGTAATGTCATACTGACCAGTAATCTCATAAACCGTCTTTACCCCGTCTAGCTTTGCGAGCTTTAAAGAAACCTTTGATGTGTCCGTAGCAGAATCTACAGATACTAGAACTAATGCACTAGTTACATTTTCTTCTCCTAATTCCAAAGTAAATCTCTTGATGGTGCCACCGTCTACGAGATTTTTTACCCTTCGTCTTACTGCTGATTCAGAAAGTTTAAGCTTTTTCCCAATGTCTACAAAAGACTCTCTAGAATTTTCCCGTAAAAACTCAATAATTTTTTCATCTATTTTATCCTTAAACATTTCTTTTTTTCTCCTCTTCGGTAAGTACTGAATCCAAGCTTTGTAAAACTTTTGTTATGTCTTCTTCAGATATTACTAATGGTGGGAGAATTCTTAAAATGTTTCTTCCAGAATAGAGCATCAAAATACCCTTTTTGATTAAATTCATCAAAATATCTCTAACCTCAAACTTCATCTCTACCCCAATCATTAGTCCTTTTCCTCTAATCTCTCTTATCATGGGATGCTGTTCCTTTAATTTTTCTAATCCTTCTCTGAAAATTTTTCCCATTTTTTCAGAATTTTCAACTAATCCATCTTCAGTAAGTGCTTTTAGAGCTGCAATTCCTGCAGCACAAGACAGTGGATTTCCTCCAAAAGTTGATGAATGCTCTCCTTTACTAATTGCTGCTAAAATGTCTGGGCGTACCAATGTTGCTCCCATTGGAACACCTCCTGCTATTCCTTTTGCAAGGCACATTATATCAGGAGAGGTATTCCAGTGATCACAAGCCCATAATCGCCCTGTTCTTCCTAATCCTGATTGTATTTCGTCAAAGATTAGAAGAATCCCTTTCTCATCACAGAGCTGCCGAACATCTTTCAAAAATCCTTCTGGGGGAACAATTATCCCACTTTCTCCTTGAATTGGTTCTAAAATTACAAAGGCAGTATCATTGTCTATTACCTCCCGCAGTGATTCTATGTCACCGTAAGATGCAAAAGAAACTTTTTCGACTAGGGGTAAAAATGCTTTTTTGTATTTAGGATTAAAAGTAAGAGATAAAGCTCCCAAGGACTTTCCATGGTATGATCCTTTCATTGCAACCATTCCTTTTTTCCCAGTGAATTTCCTTGCAAATTTTATTGCTGCCTCTACTGCTTCGGCGCCACTGTTGTTTAGATGAACTTGTGTTAAATTTTTTGGTGCAAGCCCAATTAGTGTTTGCAGGAACTCTTCCCTAGTTTTATTATAAAGTGAGCTGTGAACAGTGATAATTTTATCTGCCTGTTCCTTGATTGCTTTTACAACTCGTTCATTTTGATGCCCTACAAGAGCAACACCGTAACCGCCCATACAGTCGATGTATTCTTTTCCGTTAATATCCCATACATGTGATCCTTTTCCTTTCTCTATTGTTACTGGAAATCTCTGATACAAACCTCCCATAAATTGATCTTCACTCAAGTTGAATCACCGTACAGTTATCATGTGCTATTGCAGAGGATATAGGATTTTCTTTCTGACCGTTTGCAATTAATGCCTCTTTTACTCCCATATCTAATGCTTCAGTGGAAGCAAGAATTTTTTTCTCCATCCCTGGTCCTATTTTTGGTCTAATCTCTTTAGCCTCTGCAAGGGTCAGTTTTTTTACTAGTTTATCATCCATCAGGAGCCCATCAACATTTGTAATGAATAGAACTTTGTCTGTTCCAACCCTTCCAGCAATATATGCTGCTGCTCTGTCTCCATCAACATTAAGGACTTCTGATTCTTCGCTAATTGCTATTGGGGATATTACGGGAGTTAAACCTTGATCTAGTAGCGAATTGATTAAATTCGAATTAATCTCTTTAATTTTACCCGTATATCCCCCATCAATAGCCTGTTTTCGGCCTTTTTCATTTACAATAAGTAATTTTTTCTTTCTTTCTGCTTGGATTATTTTTCCATCCACTCCAGAAAGGCCAACCGCATTTATTCCATTTTTTTGGAGCATTTGAACTATCGTTTTGTTTATTCGTCCTGCCATAACCATTGTAAATATTTCTGCAGTCTCCTTGTCAGTGTACCTGCTTTTAATCCCACTCGGAGATGTTACAAATCTTGGTTCTTTTCCAAGCTGTTTACACACTTTTGTAACTTCTTTGCCTCCTCCGTGAACTAAGATTACTCCTTCTGATGTTGCAATTTTTTTGATATCTAATATGGTTGATGGATGTAAATTATCTACAACACTTCCACCGATTTTAATTGTGATCATTTCTAAACTGGAGTTAACGGTGTATATCGAAGGCCATCCATCTCATCAAATCCACACATTACATTCATGTTTTGAATAGCAGATCCAGCAGCCCCCTTCATCAGGTTATCTGAAGCTGACAAAGCAATCAAGCGATGATTGTCTTCATCTAGATCAAATCCAATGTCACAAAAGTTAGACCCTACCAAAAACTTTGGATCAGGAAATTTATACAAGCCTTTTTTGTCACGAATTAATCGAATAAATTTTTCTTCACCATAAGCTTGACGATAAAGTTTCCATAGTTCTTTTTCTTCAATATCTTTTTTCATGAATGTGTGATTTGTACACAAAATTCCTCGAACTACATCAACTGCATGAGGACTCATCGATACATGTATTTTTCTTCCCGCAATTTCACTTAACTCCTGTTCAATCTCTCCAGTATGTCTATGCTTGGCCGGTTTGTAGGGTCTGATTACTCCTGCCCTCATCGCATGCGCAGTTCCCGAACCAGAACCAGCTCCAGATGAACCAATTTTAGAATCCACTACAATGTGTTCAGTATCAATTAGATCATTTCGAATCAATGGTGCAAGTGCTAACATTGAGGTTACTGCCATGCATCCCGGGCAGGAAACCAACTGTGCTTTTTTGATTTGCTCTCGATGTAATTCAGGAACACCAAAAACAGAATTTTTTAAATAATCTGGATGTGGATGCTCCCAACCGTACCATTTATTGTAATCTTCTGGTGCATGTAACCTATAATCTGCACTCAAATCTATAATCTTGATTCCTCTATCATAAAGTGCCTTTACAATTTCTGTTGCTGTTCCATGTGGGACCGCTGTAAAGATAACATCGCATTTATCTGAAATTTTATCATAATCTAATTCCGAAAAAGTTAGGTCAGTAAATCCCTTTAAACTTGGTTGAATTCGATGTAAATATTCTCCTACATGTTGTCGCGATGTTACCATGGCGATCTCCACCTTTGGATGATTAACTAGTAAACGAAGAGTTTCTCCTCCAACATATCCTGATGCTCCCACTACTCCTACTTTCATGATACAACTGCTCGTAAGGGAGTATAATTTATTTCCTAATGCAAGTTAATGCATATTCTATCATTGCTTTTGGGATATTTTTTTTTGCAACTCTGGCCAATCCTTTAAACTCTACTGTATTGTTAACCTCGTGCACTACCAACCCTTTCTTTTCATCCTCCATCATATCGATTCCTAAAATCCCACCACCCATAGCTTTGGAAGCCTTTCTGGCAATTTCTTCTATCTCTTTTGTGATCTCACAAATTTCAGGATCTGCTCCCAAAGCAATGTTTGTTTTAAAACCCTCTGAAGAATTTCTGTACATGGCAGCTATCGGTTCATCACCCACAGTTATTACTCGAATATCACGTGGGGGTCTTTGGATTAATTCTTGAAGGTAGTAAATTCTATCATGTGGACCATCATTAATGTCTCTAATTTCCATAATAGCATCTGCAGTATCTTTATCATTTAATGGCATAACTCCTCTTCCCCAACTTCCGATAATTGGTTTAATTACAAGAGGATATCCTACTTTTTCTAAATTTTGAAAAGCACTTTCACTTGAGAATGAAAAGTAAGTTTTTGGAGTTGGTATGTTTTGTTTTTTTAGCTGCAAAGTCATAATCATCTTGTTTCCACAAATACTTGCAACATCATATGTATTGATTGTAGGCACATCCATAAACTCAAGACTTGCAGTGAAGTGAATACCTCTAAAATAACTTACACATCTTTCAAGTACAACGTCTCCAAGATCAAAATCCTCTCTTTTACTATCTGTATTAATTTGCGAGATTTTGGCATCAAGCATTGATGTACTACATCCAAGATCTAATGCTTCTTTTTGAAGCATTTTTTCTTCAGATCTCAGGCGATCAAAAACAATACATACTTTTGACATTACTCTCCCCAGTCTTCGCCTACACTCTCTGCTTGTTTTAGCACAACATTTGATCCGTCTATACTTGCGATTTCAAAGTCTGCTCCACAATCAGGGCAGGAGACAATCTCTCCTACTGAGGCGTCATCTGGGATGTTTAGAGTTGCATCACATTCGGGGCAGTTCATGTTTTTGTTGACCTTTTCTTTTGTAATTTATTAGCTTCTGTTGACTGCATTCCCCACAATTCTACAAATCCTTTGGCAAGTCTTTGGTCAAAAGTTGAATCTGTTCCATATGTGGCGATCTCTTTCTTGTATAGAGAATTTACAGATTTTCTTCCTACTACTCGAATACTTCCTTTGAAAAGCTTTAGTTTTACTGTTCCTGAGACCTGTTTTTGAGAGGCCTCAATAAAGCCATCAAGATCTTCTTTTAGTGGATCTTGCCAAAGCCCAGAATAA
>JAHELB010000005.1:52918-60314 GCA_024644385.1 Nitrosopumilaceae archaeon
TCTGACCCAGAACGAAGAGTAATATCAAATCTTACTTGATCATTTCCTTTACCTGAGCATCCATGAGCTAAGGCAGTCACTTTTTCTTTTTTTGCAATCTCTAAAACTTTTTCGGCAATTAATGGTCTCGCTAATGCAGTTGCAAGACAATATTTTTTTTGATAAAGTGCATTTGCTTTTATTGATGGAACGATATATTTTTCAGCAAATTCCTTTTTGGCATCAATGTTAAAGTGCTTTTTTACTCCAAGTTTTTTTGCTTTGGCTGCAATTTTTTTCTTATCGTCACCTTGACCAACATCCACAGTAACTGTAATTACTTCCATATCGTGTTTTTCTTGAAGATACTTTACAACAACTGATGTATCTAATCCCCCAGAAAATGCTAAAATTCCTCTCCTTGTCATAAAACATCTTTCAGGCCGTAATTTCGAATTTATCTCTTGTGATACAATATATTTCAAAGTTCTACCTCAAAATTTTCTGGCTAGCTTGAGCTAAAATTAGATTATTTTTTATCCATCAAATATAACGCTGTTTTATGAAATTAAAATCCGTAGTTATGCTAGGAATTGGAGTAATAGCGCTAGTGATTGCCATTGGAATTGCATTCGATCAAAGCCAGAATATTGGTGAAAACAAGTTAAGGGTAGCTTTTTTCCCAAACATTGGTCATGCCATTCCAGTTGTAGGAATGGAAAGGGGAATTTTTGAGAATAATCTCGGAAACACAACAATGATTGAAACAAAACTTTTTGATAGTGGTCCACAGGTAATAGAGTCATTATTTGCCAATTCTATTGACCTTGCATATGTTGGACCTGGGCCTGCAATTAATGGGTTTTTAAAATCTGAAAACAAAAATGTTATAATTTTATCTGGTGCTGCAAGTGGAGGTGCAAGTTTTATTGTTCATCCAAATTCCCAGATAAATTCAGTTAACGACTTTGCTGGAAAGCGAATTGCTGCTCCACAAATTGGAAACACACAAGATGTGTCTCTTCGAAATTATTTATCTGAAAATGGATTAAAACCATTTGAAAAAGGAGGCTCTGTTGTCATTTTGAATATATCTAATCCTGATATTTACACGTTGTTTACAAAAGGAGAGATTGATGCTGCATGGGTTCCAGAACCGTGGGCTACAATTCTTATACAAGATCTTAATGGAAAACGATTATTTTTTGAAGAGGAACTATGGCCTGAAAATAAATTTGCATCAGTTTTATTGATTGGACAAAAAGATTATGTTGAGAAAAACCCTATTGTTGTAGAAAAGTGGTTAGAGTCTCATCATCAAACAGCAGGTTGGATAAACAACAATCCCACGGAAACTCGAATTATCTTTAATGAGTTTATGTTAAACCATTTAGGCAAAACACTTCCTGATAGTATAATTGATGAGGCTTTGGCTAACTTGGAGATTACAACAGATCCCATCCATGATTCAATTTACACGTTTGCTGAGCGAGCAGATTCCTTAGGTTATCTTGGGCGAGGTGAATATAGCTTGGATGGGATATTTTTTGACCTACCTTCAAAAGAATCACTTGAGGAGAACAATTTACAATGACAAAACTTGAAACCAAAGGAATTGTAAAATACTTCAAACATGAAAGCCATCAACTCATGGCTTTGGGAGGAGTGGATCTTAATGTGGAAGATGGAGACTTTGTGTGCTTAGTTGGACCATCTGGTTGTGGCAAGTCTACATTTTTGAGAATTATTGCAGGGTTGGAGACGCCTGATGAAGGTCAAGTACTATTTGATGGTAAACCTATCACAACTACTGGGCCAGAAAGAATTATGGTCTTTCAGGAAGGAGCATTGTTTCCTTGGTTGAAGGTTCAAGATAATGTTGAATTTGGATTAAAGATGGCAGGAATTCCAAAAGAAGAGCGAGCCCAGATCTCAAAGAGATATTTGGATATGATGCAACTAACCAAGTTTTCCAATTCTTTTACATATCAGCTTTCCACTGGAATGAAGCAAAGAGTAGCGATAGCACGAGCTCTTGTGATGGATCCCGATGTGTTACTTATGGATGAACCTTTTGCGGCACTAGATGCACAAACAAGAGATTTGCTGCTAGTAGAGATGCAGCTAATTTGGGAAAAAACCAAAAAAACTATTTTATTTGTAACACATAATGTAGCTGAGGCTGTAGTTCTTGGAACAAAAGTTGCTGTGTTTAGTAATCGACCTTCTAAAATTAAAAAACTAATGGCTGTTGATTTTAAGCGGCCTAGACTGACGGAGGATGAAAATCTTTTAGGCCTACAACAGGAAATACTTTCAGAACTTCGACCAGAGGTAAAAAAGGAAAGGTGATTTTTTGAAAAAAAATATTTTTGCAAAAAAAATTATATTTTTTATTATCCTTATTCTATTTTGGCAGGTAATCTCAATGGCAGAAATTTGGCCAAACAATATTTTCCCATCTCCCTATGAGGTGGGAGAAGATTTGATATTTAGTGCATCTGATGGTAGCTTGTTTTTTGGAATTGGAACTAGTATTATGAGATTGATAGTCGGGCTTGCAATTGCAATTGCTGGTGGAGTTGTTCTTGGAATATTTATGGCAAGAGTTGAAAGTGTAAACCAAACCATTGGTTCTCTGGTTCTAGGTTTACAATCCATTCCATCAATTGCGTGGGTTCCTCTTGCAATTCTTTGGTTTGGTTTAACTGATGGCGGAATAATTTTTGTTACAGCTATTGGAGCTATTTTTGCAGTTACTATAAACACTTACACTGGAGTAAAAAACATCGATCCACATTATGTAGAAGCAGCTCGCAATATGGGAGCCAAAGGGACTCAGCTTATTACAAATGTTCTAATTCCTGCTGCATTCCCTTACATGATTTCTGGTTTTAAACAGGGTTGGGCATTTGCCTGGAGGGGGGTAATTGGTGCAGAGCTATTGTTTTCATTCCTAGGATTAGGATTTTTACTTAACGTTGGACGCCAACTCAACGATGTTTCACAAGTAATCTCAATCATGCTTGTAATAATGTTGATAGGTATGGCAGTCGATGGATTTATTTTCAAAAAAATTGAAAACAAAGTAATGTCTAGATGGGGATTACGATAATTTATTTCTCTTTTTTAATTTTTAGTGAAACAGCAAAGGCACACAAGATAATTGCAATCGCAAAGTACATTACAGAATCGAAACCTAAGGCAAAGGCCAAGGATCCTCCGACTACTGGACCTACAACAGTTGCGATGGATAGTGTGGAGCTAAAAATTCCAGTTGAGGTAGAACGTGGATTGTTATCCATTAGGTGAAAATTTCCACCAATAAACAAAAACGCCCATGTCCCTCCAACCAATGCCATAAATGGCATTGCCATCCACCAATCTGTAATAAAGGACAAACCAATAAAAACAAAAGTTGTTGCTCCAATACCTATCTTAAACTTTGTAACGTTGGAAATGTTGATCTTGTTTGCCATTGAGTACATTAAAACAAATGCTGCAAAGGTGTTTGAAACATAAACTATGGATACCTGATAAAGTTCCGCTCCTAAATCATCCATTAACATTATCGGGAGTATCGTCCAAACCGAGGCCGCACCAATATGACGAAGTAATAACGATAAAAATAAAAATTTATTTTTCTGGATAATTTTTTTTGTAGTTCCTGGGTCTAATTCTTTTTTAGAAATGATATTGGGTAATTTATTTGAAATAAAAAATCCAATAATAAAAAACGCAGAACTTACAATAAAAATTGTTTTTACATCATTTACTAACCCTGCAGCAATAATTCCTGCCATCCAGCCTAATGCATGAAACGCTATTACACTGGCAACCTTTCTTTTTTCATGGTTTGATTCGTAAGCATACGCAATCATTGCAGGAATCATGATTCCACTACAAATCCCTGCCCCAATTCTTGCCAAGAATAGTAGAGTTAGATCATCTGCAAAATAGTGCAGTCCAAAAGTTGCAGCACAGCCTATGAACCCAATTTTTATGAATAAAATTCTGGTCCCTTTTTTGTCCGAACGCCTTCCAAAGTATATCTCAGATAAAATCTGAGAAAAGCTAAAAGAGGCCACAACCAAACCAATCTCGAAAATTGACTCGGTGACTCCCTTTGCGATAATTGGCATGAACACAAAAAGCATCGAAATACCTGCATTTTGAAAAAATGTGGCACTACGAACCAAATTATTTATCTGAACTTTTTGCATAAACTTACAAAAAATACACCACTACCTAATTTCAATATATGTTACCTTGTTGTTCTGAAAAGAGTTAAACTGAGCAACTTACTTTGAAAATTGTTTGAGTAATAAAGAATCATTTTTGGCAGCGTTGCAAAATAAAATTTTACTATTTGATGGCGCAATGGGAACTGAGATTCAGAAATTTAACCCAGTACCTGAAGACTTTCCAAATAATAAAGACGGGTTCAATGACGGCCTAGTTTTAACGCATCCGGAATGGATACAGCAAATTCATAGAAATTATTTAGATGCGGGAGCTGATTGCATTGAAACAAACTCTTTTGGATCCAACAAAATAAAATTAGAAGAGTATGGATTTGGAGACCAGACAATAGAGTTTAATAAAAAAATAGCTCAGCTTGCATCTGAGGTTTGCTCTGAATATTCTGACAAACCACGATATGTTATTGGATCCATGGGGCCATCAGGGTTTCTTCCAAGCTCAAATGATCCAGATTTGGGACAAAAACCACTTTCTGAAATAAGAGAAGCCTTTGAACAACAAGCTGAAGGACTTATTCTAGGTGGCGTTGATGCGTTGCTTTTAGAAACTAGTCAAGATATTCTGGAAGTAAAACTTGCTATTGAAGCATGCCAAAATGCTATAAAAAAAACTGGAAAAAAAGTCTCTATTATTGCAAACACTACTTTAGATCAGTATGGAAAGATGTTACTTGGAACAAATATTCAAGCTGCATACACTACCGTATCCGATATGGGAATCGATGTGTTTGGTTTGAACTGCTCCACCGGACCTATCGAAATGACCCCAAGTATAAGATGGCTTGATGAACAAAATCAACATAATTTACTTGTAGTTCCTAATGCTGGCATGCCTGAAAATCAAGGAGGTCAAGCAGTATACAAAATGACGCCTGAAAAGATGGCTGAAGCTATGAGTGATTTTCTTTCAAAATACAAAAAAGTGCGAATTATTGGAGGATGCTGCGGAACAAATCCGGAACATATTGCTGCACTAAGAAAAGTAATTGACGAAAAAGCTCGCTCTACTAAGGGTTAAGTATTTAGAAAAACCAATTCCATTTTACCATATTGAGCGTTCCTAGGGTAAGTTCCGCATTAAAGGCAATTGATCTAAAACAGATACCTCCCCCCCTAATTATCGGAGAAAGAATCAATACACAAGGTTCCAGAAAGGCAAAAAAACTGGTTTTGCAAGATGATTATGATGGATTAATCGATTTAGCAAGAACTCAGGTTGAGGATGGTGCACATTGTCTTGATGTTTGTGTTGCAACAACTGAACGTTCAGATGAAAAACAATTCATGCTAAATTTGGTAAAACGGCTTAGTTTGGAGATTGACGCTCCCTTGGTTATAGATTCCACTGATCCTGAAGTAATAGAATCAACTGTTACTCAGATTCCTGGACGACCAATAATTAATTCTATTAATCTTGAAGGAGATGGAAGTAGATTTGAAAAACTTGCCCCCCTTATGGCCAAATATGGCCTACCAGCAATTGCTTTGTGTATAGGACCAAATGGTATGGCAAAAACTCCGCAAGAAAAAGTTGATACGGCAGAACTTCTTTATGAGACAGGAAAAAAATATGGATTAAAAGAAGAACAATTTATTTTTGATGTTCTTACCTTTACTTTGGCAACTGGCGAAGATGAATTTTTAGATGCAGGTAAAAATACCTTGGAAGGAATTAGACTTGTAAAAGAAAAATTCCCAAATTCATTTACTACTCTGGGATTAAGTAACATTAGTTTTGGATTGGTTCCATATGCTAGAAAAATTCTAAACTCTGTATTTTTGCATCATGCAATAAAATCGGGCCTAGATTCTGCAATTGTTAATGCTAAAGAGATTATTCCATACGGAGAAATTGATGAAAATGAGCGAAAATTGGTCGAAGATCTTATCTTTAACACACATCCCAACGCTTTATCTGACTTAATTACCTACTTTGAAAAAACAGGTTCTCAAGAAAACAAGGAATTAAAAAAAGTCGATGTAGATCCCGCATGGGCTGCTGGCAAGCGTGCAAATTTTAGAATTGTGAACAGACTTAAAGATGGTATAGAAAACGATGTTGTATCTGCGATTGCAGAAAAACTGGAGAATGTAAAAATAACAAGGAACAAGGAAGGATATTTTTTACTTGATGCCTCGAAGAAAGTTACTCATGACGGCGCTATTAGAACTCTGAACGAAGATTTACTTCCTGCAATGAAAGAAGTCGGCGATAAATTTGGCGCTGGAGAATTAATTTTACCATTTGTTCTAAAATCAGCCGAATGTATGAAGGCTGCAGTAGGTGAGCTTGAAAAGTACTTACTCAAAGAGGAGGGAACAACAAAGGGAAAGCTTGTGCTTGGAACAGTTTATGGAGATGTACATGACATTGGGAAGAATTTGGTAAAAACAATTTTTCAAAACAATGGATATACTATTTATGATCTAGGAAAACAGGTTCCACTTCAAAAATTTCTAGAAAAAATTGAGGAAGTGAATCCTGATGCGGTGGGTTTATCAGCCCTGTTAGTTTCTACGTCAAAACAAATGAAGTTTTTTGTAGAACATGCAAGAAAAAATAAAATGAATATTCCTATTCTGTGTGGAGGTGCTGCAATTAACTCAAATTATATCAATAGAATCGCTAAAGAAGATGGAATCTATGAACACGGTGTGTTTTATTGCAATACAATGTTTGAGGGACTAAAAACAATGGATAAACTTGTATCAAACAAAGACCAACTTTTGCTAGAATGGAAAGAAAAATTAGAAAAATGGAAGGATACAACTCCGATTTCTGTTTCTGACCCTGGTACTGCTAAAAGTACTGTTGTTCCAGTAACTTCTCCAGTTCCTCCGACAATCGGGATTCCTATATCTCTTAGTTCTAAAAAAATTAATGTAAATGAGGTTTGGACAATGATTGACAAAAAATCTTTATTCAAACTTTCTTGGGGATTACGTGGAAAGGCTGGACAAGATCAAGAAGAAGAACACGAAAAATTATTTAGAGAATGGAAAAAAAGAATTGAAGAGGAAAATCTATTTGAACCTAGTGCCGTTTATGGGTACTTTAAATGCAATAGTATTGGTAACAAGTTAATTGTAGATAATTCTAGGGGTGAAAAACTAGAGTTTAATTTTCCAAGATCTACCAAACCTAAACACCTTTG
>JAHELB010000068.1 GCA_024644385.1 Nitrosopumilaceae archaeon
CAACCTGAAAAAGTATTTGTTATTGTACATGTAATGGTATCACCCATACTAAGTGGACCTATAGTACCTGGCAAAGTTGTTGGACAACCAACCCCTGAAACTGAGACAAACTCATATCCAGGTGCTCCTTCCTCATTAATCCCTATTTGCACATCAGGGGATACTGCGAATGTTTCGCCTGACAATACAGGGATATTATCAATTGTTAGTCCAAAGGAATTAACATCTGCATCACCATCTTGAAGTGCTTTGATTAGTCTTACTGAAGTTTCAGGAAGTGGTTCAATTCCTTCAGTGCTAATATTGATGTGGTTATTACAAACCCCTTTGTTAATAGCAACACAGCCCACTTGATAGGGTTTTCCTTGTACATCAGCAGCGGTATTAATCCAATCATGAGAGCTTGCAAGGTGAGCTCCAAACGCGGCTACCACATGAGAGCTTGTTGTAGAAAATATTACCGAAAGTCGGGTTGTGGAATCTATTGTGGGATCTCCCTCAAAAACATAACCAATATGTAAAATATCCACAGTCCCTTCATCAGCGAATAAATAAAATAATTTTTGACTAGGATCAGTTATAGAGTTAAAAGAATCAATGGGTTGCATCGAACCCCCCACTGTGCCAACAGTTGTGTTCACAGTAGGAGCAGGGATTGGTTCTGTAGCAAATCCCCATGTATCACATCTTGGAGTAGGATCTAAAACTAAACATGGATGAGGGTTGTCATTTCTATCAAAGGAAGTAATGTAATCAAAAGTATGGTTTACTGTTTGTCCCTGAGTCTTGGTAAGATCCCATTCAACTATTAACTCATGGTAATCAGCACTAGTGTCTAAATTTGTTAGGTCAACTCTTATTGGAATTGATTCGCCTATGGTATAATTAACTTCATTTGTAATATTTTGACCCTTCCACTCTGATGCAGTATCACATGGAGAAGATCCAAAATTATTTAGACAAGCTTCAAGGGATCCATTACCAGAAGTTCCCTGTATTCCTGAATGAGTTGCAAAAACATCTGTTGTGGATCCAATAATCAATAAGGTGGAAATTGTAAACAGTACAAGTGATAAAACATTTTTGTGTTTAATTGCTGCCCCCTCACCTTTGAAAAAACATTTTACTCTTTTAAAATTTTGTAACGTGTAATTTTTTTTTGTTACATGTTTTGTTAATTTTTGAGGCTAAAATTATTTTGTAAAAAAAAATTGTTACAACGTTAACTTTTCTTTAAAATTTAAATGAACAACCTAAGTATGAACAAAAATTATTTAGTAAATTAATTTCGTAGAAAAAAATAAATGAGATTTTCAAATTAAAAACATTTGAAAATTTTTCCTTTTATGTTAACTGCGATATCTACAAAAAGAATTGTAAAAAACAACATCGTGAGACCTGTGTAAATATCTCAAAGTACCAAAATTGAATTGAAATTTAATAACTAGATCGACTTTAACTAAAAAGTGAACCAAACAGAAGCAAGAAAAATCTTAAAAGATGCTCCTGTTATGTGGAGACGTATCAATTCTATTGGAATAATTCTTGATTGCAATTCTACATATGCCTCCAAATTAGGATACTCCAAATCAGAAATTTTGGGAAAGTCCATTTTTGAGCATGTACCAAAGGAATCCTGGAGTAAAATGAATGAATCCTTACAAAATTGGTTTGAAACCGGAGAGGTTTCTCAGAGAAAAATTACCTTTAAAAAATATGACAATACCATTTTCCCGGGATTACTTCAGGCCGTTAGCTTGTATGATGAAAAAAATAATCTTATCGGAAGCAATACAGTAATTTTCGATCTTAATGAGATGGACGATAAGAAAATAAAACAATACAAAGAATTTTTTCAAACCGCCGAAATTAATTTAGATAAAATAAGCAAAGATTATCCATCATTAAATGAAAATGAAAAATCAGAATTTGATGGATTAAAAAAAATGTTTAACTTGTTATCCTTAACTGATTTAAATGAAATAAAGAATTTACCTTAAAAAATTTTAAGTTTTCTTTGTAATGGATTCTTGTAATTCACGAATGGCAGATTGAATCTCTGTTACTGCAGTCCCATCCTCAAGTGTACTTATATCACCAATTATTTCATTTTTAGCAATGGCTTTTAGTAATCTTCGCATTATTTTTCCACTACGAGTTTTTGGTAATTTGGAGACAAAATAAATTTCCTTTGGAGTAGCAATAGGACCAATGTCGGTTCTTATCTTTTCATATAGTTCCTTTTCTAAAATGTCAGAATTTTTATTTACATTTTCCTTTAGAACAACAAATGAAATAATTACTTCTCCCTTGACTTCATCAGGAATTCCACATACTGCAGATTCTGCAACGTCGTTATGCCCCACAATACAACTTTCAAGTTCCGCTGTTCCTATTCGATGTCCTGCAACTTTGAGAACATCATCGGCTCGTCCTAACAACCAAAAATAACCATCTTCATCTATTTTTGCAAAATCACCAGAATAGTAAGTGTTGGGAAATTTAGACCAATAGGCATTTTTGTATTTTTCATCATCACCCCACAAAGTTAACAACATTCCTGGCCACGGTTTTTTGATAATCAAATATCCTTTTGTATTGGAGGATACTTCGTTTCCCTTCTCATCCACGACTGATATATCCACGCCTGGAATCGGTCTGGTTCCCGAACCAGGTTTTAGAGGAATCGTCTCAATGCCAGGAAGTGAGGAGATCATCATACCCCCAGTTTCTGTCTGCCACCAGGTATCAATAATAGGGCATTTTTCCTTTCCAATTACCTTATAGTACCATTTCCAAACTTCTGGGTTTATTGGCTCTCCTACGGTTCCTAATAATCGAAGAGTAGAAAGATCAAAAGAGTTTGGAATTTTATTTCCAAATTTCATAAACATTCGTAGAGCAGTAGGTGTAGTATAGAAAATAGTAACTTTGTGTTTTTGAATTATTTCCCACATTCTTGATGAATCTGGAAAGTCTGGAGCCCCTTCATACATTATTTCAGTTGCACCATGTAAAAGTGGACCATACACAACATAACTATGTCCTGTAACCCAACCAATGTCTGCAGTGCAAAAGAAAATATCAGAATCTTTGATATCAAAAGCCCATTGAAATGTAGAATGTATGTGTGTAAGATATCCTCCTGTTCCATGTAGTACTCCTTTTGGTTTTCCTGTGGTACCAGAGGTATACAAAATGAAAAGGGGGTGAAGACTATTCAATTTTTCTGGCGCACATTCACTTGAAGCATTTTTTATCAAATCTTTCCATAGTATATCTTTAGAATTCAACTGAATGGGTTCTTTTGTTCTCTCCATTACAATTACATTTTTTACAAAATCAAAGTTCTGAATTGCCTCATCAACGACTTCTTTTAGCTTTACAATTTTCCCTCGCCTATACCCTCCATCAGATGTTATTACAATTTTAGATTTTGAATCTTCAATACGTTCTCTCAATGATGCAGAACTAAAACCTGAGAAAACTACAGTGTGAGTAACACCGATTCTCGCACATGCTAACATAGAAATTGGAAGTTCTGGAACCATTGGGAGGTAAATTGTAATTCTATCTCCTTTTTTGATTCCTAAAGATTTTAGGGCGTTTGAAAATTTCTGAACTTCTATCCACAAATCCCTATAAGTTAAATTTCGAGATTCTCCAGATTCGGCTTCCCAAATAATTGCTGGTTTTTCAGAATTTTTTTGTTGATGGATATCCAAAGCATTGAATGAGGCATTAATCAAACCTCCCTCAAACCATTTTGCAAATGGAGGATTCCAATTAAGCGGATTACTCCAAGGGGAGAACCAACTGAGGTTTTTTGCCTGGTCTTCCCAAAAAGTGATAAAGTCAGTTTTAGATCGCTTTCGGACCTCCGGATTGTTATTTCCAAGACCAATGTTGAAGGTATCGGACATTACTATTCATCTAGAGGCTCATGTTTCTAAATGTTAGTTCAAAAAATTTTATCAGGATATGGTAAAATAGATAAATTCTTTGTGGTAAACCCCTAATATGACAAAAAGTATTAGCTGCGCAGATGCAGGGGCGGATTGCTCGTGGTCAGCAACTGCAGAAACAGAAGAGGAGTTAATGAGTAAAGTTGCTAATCATGCCAAGGAAGATCATAAAGGTATGGAGGTAACTCCAGAACTTGTTGCAAAAATAAAATCAGTCATAAAAGAAATCTAATTTTTTAGATTTTTTATTTTTTTACTAAGATGCCTCCTCAAAAGTGGAGGCAAATGTAATTGGTTAACTAGTTTATGTGAGCTTTTATTCCAGCTAACACCGTGAGATGTCTCTGACTCAATGTTTGATAAATGTAAAAATAATATTAAAAAAATTAGGGCAAAGTAAGATCACATAAAGCTAAATTCTTTTGTCCTATCAATTAGGAAAACCTCCAGCCTAGAATTTTTCATTACATCCAAATTAAGACCAAGTATTGCCGCATAAATCACAATAATACGTATTGTATTCTTTGATACAATACTTTTCTAGTAATTAATAAGACTGGTAAGATTAGAGGAGGGTTACATTGCACCATGAAGTCACAATTAGAGTTAAACTACGGAGTGATTTCCTTTGTAATTTTTGAAGTTTATTATAAGCACTTTTAATTCTGATCGCTAATAATTTTGACTAGAGCTACTTATGCCATTCAAGGCAAACCTGGAGATATGCGTACCAATAATGAAAAAGAATTTCAGATCGCAGAATGTTTTCTAAAATCATTTGAGGAGAAAAGTCCCCTTGATTATGACATTTTA
>JAHELB010000006.1 GCA_024644385.1 Nitrosopumilaceae archaeon
AGGAAACTATGATGGAGGAAACTATGATGGAGGAAACTATGATGGAGGAAACTATGATGGAGGAAACTATGATGGAGGAAACTATGATGGAGGAAACTAATAGGACTCCATACGCAGGAAATTTTGTCGGTGTAGGTGATGGAATCCATGATGCTCAGGGGGTTGCTTTTACGGTACCATTGGAAAATGGAAATACAGTACTAAGATTAGAGAATTTCAAGGCAACTAACGGTCCGGATTTGTTCGTGTACCTCTCAGCAGATAGGAATGCATCGGATTTTATCAATTTAGGAGATTTAAAAGCTAGCAGTGGGAATCAAAATTACGACATTCCAAGTGATGTTGATCTTGACAAATACAACAAGGTTTTGATTTGGTGTAAAGCTTTCGGAGTTTTATTTGGAAGTGCTGAATTATCGGTTCAATAATTTTTTTGGAAGATCACAAAAGGAATTTTTTATATCTGATACCAATCCTGAGCATTCAATGCTTAGGACATTGATTGTTTTCCCAGTTTTTTCATTTTCATATTTAATACCAAATTCTTTGTTTTCGTTTTCGGGAACTGATAGTGAATCCTCGCAGCCCAATCCTAGATTCAAAATGATACTTTGGCTCATTATTGCAGGTACAAGAGGTGGTGCAAATAGAGCAAAAATTCTAAATGTAATCCGAGACAAACCGAGGAACGCAAATCAGATTGCAAAGGAATTGAACCTGGATCACAAGACAATAGCACATCATGTTAAAATACTTTCCAAAAATGATTTAATTGAAAAGGCCCAAAAAGACTATGGTGCAGAGTACCAGCTATCCCAGATAATGAAGAAAAATCAAAATGCATTAGAGGAGATTATAAGGAAAATTGGAACAAAGTAATTTAAAATTTTGCAGGAGTAGTTTTTGATGGTAGATTTTATGTTAGCTGCAGTAGTGGCTGCATTTCTTAACATTGGATTGTTGCTAGTTACAATTATTACGTATGTTCAAAACATGACGGTGATTAGATCATACTATACCTCCGGGCTAGTTCTAGTCGCAGCTTTGCTAATGATTCAAAATATCGTGATTGTAATATTTTGGTTTACCCTTTACATGGATGATAAGGCATTAATGATGTCAGCTGATATGGTAGCACATTACTTGTTTGCAATTAACGTGATTCAAACATTAGGATTATCTATTCTTGTGTGGATTACAAGAAGATAGTACTAAAAACAAGAATCTAAATTTCAAAATCTCTGAGTTTATTTTTTATTTTAATTTATAAAATTGGATTGAAGTTAAAAATCAAAGTTCAATAATATTAATTAGACCTAAAATTACAAAAATTTTATGCCTGCAAAAGGAAAAGTGAGTTTGTTGCGTCAGACAATCTATTGCTTTATACCAATAATGGATCTTTATGCAGCGTATCACATAAAAAAATTAAGATGGTATCTTCTCATAATGCTGGTTATTGGAATTCCATTGAGTATAATTTCCTCAGTAGTAAATCCAATGCCTGAGACTTTTGATGAAGGAAAATTATTTTTAGAAAATCAAGAAATTAATTGGGAGTATGCAATTTTAGGGGAAAATCCTTCTTTAACCATTGCCACAACCATAATTTATCAAGCTATAGTGTTTGGAGTAGCCGTGTACATCATTAGAAAATGGTCAAAGCAATGGAATACGCAGTTTGATTTAGAAACTGCAAGTTAATTAAAGGCAAAAAAAACCATTTTAAACTAAATCTTATTTCCTTTGAGCCATTCTGGAGGGCTCACCACTCTTAATTTTATTAAAGTCATTGATAACCTCAGAATCATTTGATTCAATGTGTTGTATGTTAGTTCTCTGTTTTTCCTTTACAACGACTGCAGTCCCAATAGCTTTTGCTACTAAAATTGGAGGTTCTAATACATCACAAGCAGATTCTTGGTTTAGATTTTTTGATGAAGAAATTATTTTAAATGCCTCAAAAATTATTTTCCTGCTAGTATTTCCAACTGAAACAATTTTTCCAACAATTTCTAAAAAATCTCCACCATGTACTGGCTCAAGAAATTCAACTTTTTCATATGCCCGTAAAAGCCCCTCATCTCCGTCATGACGAATGGTTAATTCTGTTGCTACATCCCCAAAAAGCTCCATAATATGAGCACCGTCTACCAGATCTCCTGCATAATGAACATCACTGGTGCTAATTCGTACGCGTAAGGTTACTTTGGGAAACATTCCTGTAAAATTGGTAATACTTCTTTGGATATTAGATTTTTTCGTATTTAAAAATGAGTAAAGAGGAATTAAACTATGTTAAGGTAAATGGGTTTGTGGATTTAGTCATAAATTTAGAAAACAAAACAAACTTTTTCTATTTTGGGTTTTTTAAGTTAGATATGAAAATCCTGGTAATTGATGATAATAAAGAAAACACATCAAGACTTTCAAAATTCTTTGAGGAAAAAGGGTTTTCCATCATTATTTCAAATGATCCAATGGTAGGTCTTCAAAATATTCAACAGGAAAAATTTGATGTGATTCTTTTGAACGTTAGTACACCAGTGGTCTCCGGAATTGGGGTAATCGAATTGTTAGCATCGGATAACATTCTGAAAGATCAAAATATTTTAATTTTTTCTGAGGAAGATATTCCAAACATTCAATTAAAAAATTTGTTGAGGAGAGATGGGGTAAATGGTTTTTTGAAAAAACCAATAGACCTTGATCAGCTTTTGACAATAATTAATATTTGAATTTTGACTCCAAAAATCCAATTAAAGAAATATCAAAAATCATTTTGTTTTAATTTCCATCAATATTGCAATTTGAGGTTCCAGGTAAGCAATACACTTGAAACTTCCACAAATGAGTTTGGGAAGACCCGTTACCTGAGACACTAATGTATGCTAAAAGCGTCTCTAAATCGTCAAAGCTTTTTGGAATCTCCCATGAAAAAATAAAATAACCATTTTGATTTGTAAAACCATCAAACTCTCGAATTATATTCTCACCGTAGTTTTCTATGGTTAAACTGACTTTTGCGCCCTCGATTGGATGGTATCCGTCAGAAACACGGACATTGATTGTATGTGTTGTCCCCCGCCTTACCAACTCTTCACCATTAATTACAACTTGGAGTTTGGGAGATGCAGTTTTGTCATTTACAATCAATCCCAAGTTTGCCAAGTGTTGAATCGAAAAAATCATCTCAGAAACAGTAATTTTGTCTTCTGCTAACCATTCAAAGGATTTAACCAGCCAGGGAGGAAAGTCATTTGTGGGCAAGCGTGTTTTGGTCAAATGAAAAAAAGAAGTAGACTTTTTCTCGCCTGCAAATTCCGATTCCACCATGTAAGTTCCTGTTTGGGATTTCCAGGTAATTGGATATACAGTAAAGTACTGACCGGTCTCAAGGAGGGGTGATTTGATAATCTCCGTTCTGCCGTCAGGGGAGGTAATCTGTAAATTTACATTTGCAGTCCTACCGTATTCGTTTATTCGTCCTGAAATTTTGATAAAATCTGTCTCACCAATTCCAGGGATGGTGTATATTTGTTGAATACCATGTGAGTTTTTAATTAATTTTTGATCGGAAAGTTTTTCAAGTATCGACTTGACTGCTTTAGCATCAAGTCTATTCTCAAAATACAGCTGTGTTACATCCTCTTTTACCCAACCAGGAATATGAAGATCTCCATATGCGAAAGCACCTGTAACTGTTAACAAACACGAAATTATTGCAATTGTTTTCATTATACATTCAAGATGGTTCTTGGTCTACCCTTATTTTTTCTTCCAAATCTTCAATGCCTAACTCATCATTCGTAGAATAACCGACTGGTTTCTCTAAACCATATGTACTAGTCTTTTTTTTGACTTGCCCCGAATGATCTTGGGTCAATTTATGGAGGTATTTTCTATCTGAAATATTCAACATTTTATTTTTCTCGAGGGTTTCTTTGATGTGCTTTAGTCTGGGAATATCCCCATATCCTATCTCCAACATTCTTTTGGCATCCTCAAGAAGCGAAGTCATAATGTATTAGTCAGCCCAGGATAATTAAATCAATTTCTCATTATTATTACAAACCTTGTCGAAAAAAGTTACAGATCCAAACCAAATGATCCTGCAACATTTGAAAATTTCATGTAGGATTCCAAGTATTGACTTCCTTTTGGAGTAATTACAAAGGTGTTTTTACCATCATACTCTATTTTGTTGATCAATTCTGAGCCTGTTAAATTTTCGAGGAATTTTGATAATCTAGTATGTGAAAGATTGGCTTTTGCAAGCAACCTCGTAGTCTTTATTCCTTCTTCTCCAGATTCTCTTGTTGCAGAAAGAAGATCCCCAACAATTTGCATACTGGTTCTGTAATTCACCATATTTACCGTAATTAGAATTATAATAAAAGGAGAATGAATGATTTCTCAGTGAATTTGTTGTAAAATGATCATTTTTATGATAAAGCTTGTAGCTAACGCACAATTACAAATAATTTTCTCAATTTTATGAACTGTTGTCTCATACCTGGTAAGACACTGGCATTTTTTAGACATTACGATTTTCCAAAAACAATTCGCCACGATTTGTCTTGTACCTAGCTGCTGAATTACTAGTTTAACATGTAGGCAAATGAGTAGGATTTATGCCTGTTTAGCCTTAACCACGTTTTTGGATTTATATCTAAAAGATCTGAATTCTTAACCGCCAAAACTTTTTTCTCTTTGTTGAGAATATTTTCCTTTATCGTTTTTCCCAAAGAGAATAATTTCAATAATGTTGGCCTTATCTTCTGTTGTAATTTCGAATCCACGAGACTGAAGATAGTTAAAAAGCTGTTCAGAGTGTATTTTCATAAGTCATCTCCCTAGTTTTGGTTTAAACAAACCATGATTTATTGTTTGAAAGGTTAAAAAAATTCTTGTGCCAAAAGTTTTCGTTAAATTAATCTAAAATTATTTGTTATAGTTACTTCTTACCGGTTTAATAGGAAAAACTTTTTTTTACCCTAAAATCAAATATTTGTAAATTATTTATTGAGATTATTAAAAATATGATAAGAACGATTTGCATAAATTGATTTGCCTACTATTATAAGATTTTAGGATTCAAATATAAACAAGTTATGACTACTTAGATGCATGAACAAAACGGATAAAAATGTCAGACATCAGGACCAGACAGGATCAGTTTCCAAGCAACAAGTTAAAACAAAGCAAATTGTATCCCAACAAATTAAAAGTGAATCAACCCCTAAGCCAGAAATTAGATCAGAGACATCACAAGAATTTTTCCTTACATACAAACAAAATGTAGAGAAATACTTTGATCAAATGGAACAATCTATTCCAAAATACTATCAAACATTATCTGAATTACAACAAGAGTTTCTTCAAGCCTGGGAAAATATGTTTAATGCTAGCATAGCCGTTCAAAAGGAATTTAGTAGTAAAACTGGATTGGATTCCAAACAATCAAGTATTGCTAGTAAATTTGTTTCAGATACAACTGAAGCAGCTATTAGAGCTCGAACTGTGAGGGACAAAATATTTTTGACATCCATTGACACTACCAAAGAAAACATAAAAGAATGGAATAGACGATCACAAGAATTTGCAGATTTGAATCGAAGGATATTGCAGTCTTGGGTTTCATCATTTACGGCTAGGAAAAACTAGGCGTAAATTTTCTATTTTTATTTAAAATTGTAACAATTTTTCTGTTTCAAAATCATATTATCTTTTAATTGCTAGAAACCTTGAATCATCAGAGTTCCAAATTATCTTAATATCTAGATTGTTTTTAAAGTCATTTGACATTTTTTGAATTTGTTTATGAGTGTCTATGTTAATATCCTCCAATGCCTGTGATTTTTCATCTAGGATTTGTTCCATGTTTGATTCATGGTTTTTTCGCAATTCCATAATTTGAATAGCAAGTTCATCTTTGGTCATTCCATCTTTGGAATAAAATTTATCGAGTAGATCTTTTTCCTCCTGTTTTGCAAAATTTTCAGCTTCTTTGTACATTTGATCATAGTTTTTCTTTAATTGAATTTGATCAAGAGTATGTAAATCATAAAGGTCGTTAATCTCTTGATTTAATTCAAATATTTGATTTTCAATTTTTTTTTCTTGGTCTTTATCCAGTATAAATTGCGTAAGCTCATGTATCTCCCCTATCCCTCCTTCAATCCAAGTATCAGCAGTGGATTCTAAAATACATCCATAATCTCTAGCCTCAATGTGATATGCAACAATATGCCCTTCTATGCATTGAGTTCCAGGAGTTGTTCTAATTGTTGGTGTAAGTGAATTGTCATCAAAAATTAATACGGTAGAGTCTACAATTTTTCCCATTCCACGCATTTGCCAAATTTCAGCAGTAGAATTTGTGATACATGCATAATCATTTGTATGCAATCTATGCACTACAACATATCCTTTGCGACATTGAGTGTCAGGATTGGTTGCTAGAGATTCATAAGCATGCTTGTCATTAGGGTTTGCTAAAAGATATTCGGGATCTGATCTATAATCAGTGTAATAGTCAGCTAGTTGAGATTGGGTAAAGGGATTTTGAGGTAATTGTCCGGTAGAATTAAAAAGTAATTGTTGTTTGTAAATTGCTAAATTATGTTTTACATTAAACTGAGCGTTCATTTCGATTAATTCTATTCTTTTAGTTTCAGCTGCCTTATGGTAGGCAGCCCTTGCCTCACTTAGACTCCCACCATTTGCTATTACTTTTTTTAGTGCTTCCCTGCCAGCATTTACCTTCATTTCCTTGAATTCAAATTGATCCCAAAATACTCCCTTTATTTGGGGTGGTTTATCTTCTACAAATCTCTCGAAGGCAGCACGAGACGTATAGTTTGACCAGAGATTTTCCCATTCTAAAAGATCTTGATTGAGTCTTTCAAGTGCAATTTTTCGTTTTTCTTCTAGTTCTAGCTGAGCTTTTGTTCGTTCATACTCTCTTTTTTCCAAATCTTCAATCCATTTTTTTGTTTGTTCAATCTTTTCTAAAATATCTAAAGCAAGAGGATTGTTTAACAAATCTCCTGATAGTGTGTTTTGTTGACCTAAAACAATTGTATCGTTTTGTGCATTACTTGGCCTTATGTCTAGGCCAAGGGGCAAACTCAATGTTAAAATCAAGATTAATGGAATGACTATCTGTCTCAACATTCAATTAAAAATTAAATTGTATTTATATGATCCTCAAAATTGTCACTCATTTTTTTATAAAAATTAATTTTTAATCCTACTTTTTGACAAATTGTATTATTACCAAAATATCAAGAGGATCCTTATTTTTTGTATTTTGTAAATTAGATGGTATGATGTATTTGGTCGGGGAATACATCTACCTATCTAAGTGAATTTTTTTTGTAATTGTATAATAAAAACACCACGTACAATTCGTTCATCAGAATTCTCAGCAGTGCCTATATATTAAATTGTTATACTAGAAACAATTGGAACTGTCACCAAAATTCCACGCATCGGTTTTGGTCTTAAGTTCCAATTAAATTAAAAAATTTTCTCAACCACTCGTGGAATTATAATGATTGCGTAATATGCTTTTCATCAATGGCAAATACAATTCATTTGATGTTGGTTTTGTTTTGCATTTTGATAAGAGTCTATCACAATATTGTTTTTCTTCTTCTGTTAACTGTGATGCGTGAAGATAGTTTTTCTTTGAAGCAAGATCATAAAGAAACGAATAATATTCTTTTAGAGTTTCCTGGTCCTGTAATTCTTTTGCCCTCATTTTTTCTCAAAGAAACCAGGGAATAGAATTATTTAGTATCTGCCTTACTTTTTGATTGATTCCTGTTCAGAATTTGAATTTTTTTTACCCGTTTAGTTCAATATTTGAACAATGGAGACTATCTTTGCATTAGGAAAAACAATTTGATTTAAAATGACTATGGCCGAGCCTGTAATTGAGCAAAAAAAAGAGATTAAAATCGATGCAATAGATAGACAAATTCTAAACTTGCTTATTTCAAATGCACGAGATTCCACAAGAACCATAGTTAAGAAACTCGAAGGTATGGGTACTGAAATGTCAGAGAGAGGGGTAGGAAAAAGAATTTCACGTTTAGAAAAACTTGGAATAATTCGTGGCTATACGACGATGGTTGATCTAATTCAGGTAAATATGCCCATTTTACGACTGATTACGGTGAAATTTACATCTCCAAAAGATTTTGTTGCGAGGTTAGATGAAATGAAACAATATTTGACTGGTGCACCCTATTGTGATTTTTCGGCTAGAACGAACGGGAATATTGACTGGATTGAACTAAAATTTTTTAACAACCATGAACAAGCCCAAAAAGAAGAGGATCTGTATCGAGCTTGGTTTGGGGATATAATGGAAGATTATAGATCCTACGACCTTGATATTCACAAAATGGGTTGGCAGCTTTTCGATGAGGATGATTTTAATAGATTTATTCAGAGCATGACTAAAAAGGAAGATTCTGGCTCTAGCATCAACAATCCAGAGGGTAATTCTAATCCAAAATAATTACTAAATTCACTCTTTTAAATAAAAAGATAGTATACTATAATCATGGCTTTAAGAAATTGTGTTCATTGTGGTAAGGAATATGAGGATGTATTCGAAAGACGAATCTGTTCGGACAAGTGTTCTTTTGAAATTTCCTAGTTAATCTGTACTTGAGTAAATAGGCTCGACAGTTCATTTATTGAACTGTGTTGTTAATTTTTAGATTCAGTTTCTGAACAAAATACAACGTAAAAGTTGGATCCATTCTAAATAGCTCAAAAATTTCTTAAGCTTTGACAAACATGAGTACAATCAACGTACAAATTGAAGTTTCCGACAACAAAAGAAAACTCGGAATAATAGGTTTGTTAGCCTTACCTATTGTTGCAGCAATGTACTCCGCAGGAAGTGCATCCTTCGAGCAAGTACCACAAATACTCACAAGTGGAGTATTTCCAGTACTGTTAACTCTTGGATCTTGGGGTCTAGCTGTAAAAATGGCATTGAAATTGAAAAAGTAGGATAATTTCCTCTTTTCAATTTTTTTTATTTTATAAATTTAATTTAAGTAAATTTTTTTCTTTTAATCCATTCTCATTCTGGTCTATCTTTTTCTTCGGACACTAGTATTCATCCTCCATAGATTTTCTCTCCAAAATGAGCTGATTTATGGAGATACAAAAGTTACATTTACAACGTGACATGGTATTTCTTAAAAAAATTTTAATATAACAATGTGTATGACTCCCTGAAAAACAAACAATTTTGGTAGGCTCGAAAACCGTAAAACAATAGCGTTACACAACATTGTCTTTAAATTATTAAAATGGTAATTAGGCCCTAGACTCAGGTCTGCCCACTATTGCCCAATAGCTGAGTTTGACCTGAGTTTTAATTCTATATTTTTAAAATTAACAAAGGTTTCAATAGGGACGAATACCATATTGTATTATGGCACTTGGAATTTACATTGCAATTGTTGTAATTGGAATTGTTGCAGTTGTTATGTTTAAGCTCTTTCGAAATACTAGTAAGACCAGCTATTTTGGAGAGCCAATCAGGTGCCAAACTTGTGGTAGAAGAACACAAGCATCAAATTGTCCTTTTTGTAAATCTGATTCAAAGTTTTTAAAATAGATCTAGTCTTCTAAATATCCAATGAATTTACCAGTGTTTTCCAGTTTAATAGAGTTGATCTCCTCCAGATTATTGATAAAATTCATCTTCAGATGTCTATCGGATGCAGTATACAAAACCTCTTCGATGTAGAATGTCCTTGAATTTCCCATTCCATAGTAACCAGAATCATTTTCGGTGTGAGTTATTGTTCCTTTGAGATTGATTCCGTCCTTGGGATTTAACTCAAATATATAAAATCCATTCCATCTGTTAAAATCAGGCGCAATAATTCTTTTATCAGATATTCCATCCAAAGATTTAAGATCGCTACTAATTGGGATAGACAAAATATCTTTTTTCTTGTCAAAGAAAAAAGCCTTGTGGTTGTTTAATACCTCAGAATGTGTAGATGAGTCTCCTATTACAAAATCATCAAGTACTATGGGTTTTCTAACATCTGATACATCAAAGAGTGCTACTTTGACCCCAAGTTGTTGAACCCTTCCACTTCCAACTTCTTTGGTGTCTCTTCCTACACCAATTACATAATCACCATCATATGGATGCAGGTAATTTGAGAATCCAGGAATTTTTAGCTCCCCTAAAATCTTTGGTGTATCTGAAGATAAGTCGATTACAAAGAAAGGATCGATTTGTTGGAAAGTAACCAAGTATAATCTATCTCCCATGAATCGGGCTGAAAATATACTCTCATCAGGAGCTATCTCATCAAGTCCTCCAACAATTTTAAGATTCTCATCTAAAACATAGACTGCATTTGAGCGTATTGTTCCCTTGTATTGTGAATAGTATTCTACTGTAGTTGCAACTCGGAATCTATCATCATTTTCATCCATTGAAAATTGATTTAGTAATCGTCCTGGAACTGATCCCTTTGCAACATACTCTAATTTTTCCTCATCAATAGAAATTTTGTGAATTATTGTCTTTAGGGATTCTTCTTGTATTCTTCTGTCATATTCTGAAAGTGCTTCACGGATTTTATCAAATAGTTTTTCCTTTTGGTTTTTACTCATCTGATTGTAAGAATCTTGCATTAACTCAGCAATTTCGCTCCACTGTCTTGCAGAATTCAAGGATGAATCATTTTGAATTGATTTGATTTTATCGCGAATCTCTGCCGGAAGTAATGGTACTACAACGTCAAAGAACCTATCTCGGTTAGAGTCTTCATAGAATCTATAAGGAAGATTTTGTTGGTAAGTTAGGTAAAAGTTGTCTTCAGAAACATAGATGGTGCCAGTATACCCCATTAGAAATGTTTCAGAGTTTATTGTATCGCTAAATACATCAATCGCAGTTAGAGTATTAAAATTGGAAAATCTCTCCATATTATCAAAATAAAATGCATCGGGAACCATTAATGGCTCTGATTTTTCCATAATAATTGGCAACCGGGGATATTGGTAGTCGATATTGCTGTTTGTTACAAAGTAGACAAAATCTCCAATCATTCGTGCATCTCTAAAGTGGCCATCAATGGTATAATCTTTGATAATTTCTGGTTTTTCCTTATTTGAAACATCTACTACCAAAGCATGAGTAACAGGATTGTATGAAGGTCGAGGAATAAAATCAAATTGTGGAATTATTTCATCTTGGCTTTGCCCATTGTAAAATATCACCAATCGGTTACCGTTTAGGAACATGTTTTGAATATATTGTGATTCAATATCCAATGCAATTTTTAGTACAAGTTTTGCTGATTCAGCAGGATAAGCATCAATAATAGATAGTGTATTTTGAGAAACAATGTAAACATATTTTGAATCATTTTTCAAATAATCTGGCTCATCAACATTTTCTACTTGAATATTGGTTGTTGAATAGTCAACACCACCTGTTCCTAATTGTGCTTTAGATGCATCCATGTCAAAACCTACCATGGGTTCTGCCATTGGAGCACGTAAGGATAATTCCATTGTTTCCTCAAATGCCATAAAACCATCTGCTCGAAAACTTCGATCATCATAAAATCCGCCTTCAAACATATTTGAGGCACCTAAAATTTCCTTTAACTCAGTTGCTGAGGAAATTTTTCTGATTTCTTGTGTACCTTGAATCAAATCTGAAACGGTTCTATCCACATAAACTACTTGTGGAGGATTTGGGTTTTGAGTAACTTCAGGTTGTTGATCAAAACCAACGGCAAACATAATCCCTAAGGTTGCAATAACGGATATTGCTACCACGATTGGAATAATAATTTTGGAACTCATATTTTTCATCTTTTTTTCTTTATTTTTTTAACTACCTTTTGACGGTTACTATAGTATATTCATTAAGCTTAAAAGGTTAAGTGAAATTGTAATTTTACCAAACAATTTACATATACTATAGTGTAAATAAAAGAATTCCAATGTCAGGAGAAGAAAAGGAACAAGAGATTACCGAAAAAATTAAAATCATGGCTACGGATGATGAGAGAATAAAATCATTCGGTGAGTTGTTAACTAATGATTCAAGCAGAGCAATCCTACAATTGCTATTTAATGAAGAACTCACCGCACTTCAGATTGCAGATAAAACTGGAATTTCTCTTCAATTAGTAAAATATCACATCATCAAATTACAGGATCTAGGCGTGGTGAAGGTGACTAAAACCGAAAAAAATTCCAAATCTCAGGATATGAAGTATTATTCTGCTTCTAAATTTAGCATGGTTATTGTTCCTCCCATATACTCTGAAAAAACAAAGGAAAGCAAGCTCCTGGTTCGTTCATTTAGGCATATTTACAAAATTTCAGGTTTAGGACTAGCTGCAGGGATTTCAGGCCTTTTGTCATTTTCAATGTTACAACAAAAAAATAATGTATCTATTGAACCAGATAAAGAAATTCAAGAGACTAGTCTTCAAGATATGGAGGGGAGTTTTCAAGCAGCAATAGAAGAATCGGGTGAAGACGTAGCTGCAAAATCAGGAGATGCTGCCATTTCCACTACACCCTCTGTAGAATCTACACCGGAGGTTTTAAAGGAAAATAGATTAGAAGAAGCTTTAGAGCTTCAACAACGAAGTATTGATGCAGCTGAGGCAAATCCTTCTATAGGATCTGGTACTCCTCTTTTTGATTTTGGGGATTTAGCAATTACCTTTACCATAATCGCAATAATTTTGGGTGGATTGGCTGCATTCTTTTTCATCAAATCCCTCAAACAGTCGAAACAAAAACGACTGGCATAATCTAGTTCTAAACAATTTTTAGTGAAAATGAAATTTCATCAAAGCCTTTATTCGATTTTCACGTAATAAAATCAATGACTAGAAAAACAACGGCAATCATAACAGGAGTAATGTTTAGTCTTTTGATATTACCTTCTGTTAGTAACCTTGCATTTGCACAGTACATTGTAACTGATGGAAAAACTGGACTCGATGACTACTTGCAACTTGCTCATGATAAGGTTACAATTGCACATGACAATCCAAAAGCTGGATCTGGAACACCAATGTTTGCAGCAGATGGGGTTGTAGGTGCTTTAATTTTGTCTACCGGAATATTTGGCGGAGTTGCTGCAACATTTTTTATTAGAGGCCGTCAAGGAAAATACGCTGCAATTGGACGTGGATAAAAAATCCACTCCTTTTTTTAGAATAGTGATATAATTAAGCAAAAATCGTGTAATTTGTGCCCAAATTTATAGTATTTTTGGGTTTTAGCAGGATTCGTAATACCGCTCTTCTGCATAACTAAGGTACACATCATGCCCAAAGTAGAGTTTTGATTCAATTATTTGACTTTCAGTATATTCTCTTAATTCTGGACATGATAGACTAAAGATAAATTCTTTTTCCTCGATCATCTCATTAGAAGTTAGTAGGATTACATAGATTAAGGAAATTAAAACTACTGGAGCGATAAAAAAAGTAACAGGCATGTGTTTTAGATCTTTTTTACTAATCAATTTACAATCTCCAATGTTTCTGGTTTGCGTTAACCATTTTCCAAATTATTAAATTAAATAATTGCAAAACATCTCCACCTCAAGCCCACAAAATTATAAAATTCATTTTTATAAAGTTGGCTACATGTAATTTTTTTTTATGACATTATTTAAAAATTTAAATATTAATTTTAGATAGATTTAAAAAAATATTGTTTAGTAAAAAAGAAAAATTAGATCGAAGAAATTACAATTCCTCGTTCAATTAGTTTTTCTGCTGTTGTTTCTTTGACACAAATTGGTGTTGCATTGGATGTTTTCATTACAAGTGTAAAACCTTCACGACATTCTACCATGGTTGCATCAATTCCTGCTGCAACTTGATGCCTAGGGGAAATCCAGCTCATTGAAAATTCTCTTGCCTTTTCCATGAAATGATCTCTCATTTCTTGTTTTTCTAAATCACTCATTGATTTATCTCGCAATGAATGCTTGAAATCTCGTAGTTCTCCATGAAGTGTCTTGATCTCAATTTTTTGCTCATCAGTCAAAGTACTTGCTCTTAGAATCATGTGAGATTTACGGTCAGAAATCATAGAGTCTTTATGGTCAGACATTTGGCTTTTCATAGAGTCTTTATGGTCAGACATTTGGCTTTTCATAGAGTCTTTATGGTCAGACATTTGGCTTTTCATAGAGTCTTTATGGTCAGACATTTGGCTTTTCATGTACATCATATGCTCCTCAATGAACATGTCCCTTCCAGAGTCATCTAGAGAGCAATATTTTTCCATTTCTAAAAGATGATCTACTTTTTTCTGATGTTCTTCAATAAACTCTAATTTCTCTTGTTCAGACATTTCACAAAATTCATCCATCTTCTCTCTTTTGTTATAGTCAAATTTCTTGGAATCATGATCTCGCATAAATTCATCCTTATTTTCTTCAATGTAAGCATCTCTTTCTAAATCATCCAGTAAACAATACTCTTCCATTTTTTCTTGATGATCAGATGTCATCGGATGTTTTTCTAGGAAGGTTTCTTTATCTTCATCAGACATTTCACAGTATTCATCCAATTTTTCTCTCATGTCATATTCGTGTTTTAGGTATGCATCCATGTGTTCTTCAAAGTAAGCATCTTTTTCTGATTCATCCAGTAAACAATACTCTTCCATTTTTTCTTGATGATCAAATGTCATCGGATGTTTTTCTAGGAAGGTTTCTTTATCTTCATCAGACATTTCACAATATTTATCCCACATATCGTCCATATCCCAATCATCTTTCTCTACATAATTTGGAAAATGTTCGTCAATAAATTCATCAATTAGATCTTCCCGTTCCATTTCATCTAATTCACAAAGATTTGCTAATCGTTCTTCAAATTGTTCCAGTCTTGGATGATCCATGAATAATTGTTTTTTTTCTTCTCCAGTCATTTTACAAAAATACTCTAGTCTGTCGTCAAAGTCGTGGTCGTCATCATCTGATTCTGCAAATGCTATTACAGTTCCCGCGGTTATCCCGGTGAATATTATCAGTGAAAAAACAACACTAAGAAGTTGTATTTTTTTCATTAATAAATTTCCATAATATAGGCTATAAAGCCTATTGGAACAATAATACACAATAATTAATAATAATGAAATGGATTCGTGCAATCATGCCTGAAATTTCCCAGAAAGATATAGAACGTATAGAGTTGTTGGAAATCGTAGCTAGTACCAAAACCGGACTTAAAATGTTGTCCAGTGAACAATTAAACCGTCTATATCAATTGGTAAACGAGAAAGTCTATACAAATGAAATCCATATTGCCAAATCAAAAAAAGATTTACTGGAAAAAATAAACAATAGAATTTATGATCTAGGCGAAGGAAGAATAATTCTCTAATGTTTAAAAAAATTAGTTTAATAGTTTAAAATTAAAAAATGGTATAATTGAGAACCATCACAAAAATGTGTTACTTTCAAGAAAAAATTTTTTGTTCTTTATGCCATTTCTATAGGGATAAATTCCATAGGAAATGAACAATTTGCATGAACCACTTGTTAGCAATTGCTTTTATTTCAAATTTGTATTATACAGTATGTATAGTACACAACACGAGGACTTTGTAGAAGTCTTGGCAGCATGGGCTAAGGTAATTGGAGTTAATCTAGAGAGATAGGTAAAAAAAGTAAGATAAGAAATTTTTATAATTTCTAGTACTTACTCCTCATCAAAACTGTAAATATCTTTTTTATTTACAGTGATTTATTATTTTTTGATGGAATCAATTTCTTCGTTAAACAAAAAAATTGAAAATTGTACAAAATGTCCAAGACTAGCCAAGTATATCAGAGATATTGCAAAAAATAAAGTTAAAAGATTTTCAAATCAAGTGTACTATGGAAAACCGCTTTCAGGGTTTGGAGACATAAAGGCAAAATTACTTATCGTTGGACTTGCACCAGCAGCGCATGGAGGCAATAGAACGGGGAGAATGTTCACAGGAGATTCTTCAGGTGATTGGTTAGCAAAAATAATGTATAGATATGGATTTTCATCAATTCCTACTAGCCAAACTTTAGATGATGGGATGGTACTTCAAAATGCTTACGTTACAGCAGCAGTTAGATGTGCACCACCTCAAAACAAGCCTACAAAACAAGAGATGGAAAATTGTTTTAATTATTTAAAACAAGAATATTTAATCCTAAAAAATGTCAAGTTAATTTTGTGTCTTGGGAAAATCGCATATGATACTACCTGCAAATTAATTAAAATAAAACCAGAAAAGTTTGGCCACAATAAATTATTTAAGTATAATTCTATCAAAATTTTAACTTCTTATCATCCATCAAAACAGAATACTCAGACAGGTAGGCTAACTTGGAGTCAATGGTCTGCAGTTTTCCAGAAAGCCAAACGCCTAACAAAGTAGAAAACCATTTATTTTAAAACCAATACTTGTCTATCCTAGTGAAAGAAGTTCTTTTTGTAATTACTATTTTTTCTTTAATTCCGTTTATTTACGCTCAAGAATATCCTGATCTGGGTGTAAAGGTTGAGACTGTCGCGGAGAATCTAAAAATACCCTGGTCAATTGCATGGGCCCCTGATTGGACAATATTTTTTACAGAACGTGGTGGGGATGTTAGAATTATTCAAAATGGAATAGTTTCAGAAAAACCAATCCTTTCACTAGAGGTCGGTGGAGAAGAAGGAGGTTTGCTAGGTATTGCACTAGATCCAAACTATTCAGATAACCATTACATCTATTTGTATTATACCTACAATGATTTTTTATCAACTCAAAACAAAGTAGTTCGTTATGTTGAATCAAATCTAAATTTAACTGAGGATAAGATTCTGGTTGACAACATTCCAGGAGGACCATACCATGACGGTGGAAGAATAAAGTTCGGCCCTGATGGAAAATTATACATTACTACAGGAGATGCAGGAAATGGGAGTTTAGCTCAAGATAAAAATTCCCTAGCAGGAAAAATCCTTCGAATTAATTCCGATGGAACCATACCAGAGGATAATCCATTTTCAAATTCTCCAATTTTCTCATATGGTCACAGAAATCCACAGGGTTTGGACTGGGATAAATCAGGAAATCTCGTTTCTACCGAGCATGGACCTTCAGGTTTTCGTGGGGTTGGAAATGATGAAATTAATGTAATCAGACCTGGAGAAAATTACGGATGGCCTGATATCATTGGTTCTGAAACAAAAAAGGGCCTCACAACACCGATTATGAGTACGGGAAACGATACATGGGCTCCCTCCGGAGCAGAATTTTATGAGGGGGATAAAATTCCACAATGGACGGGAAAGTATTTTGTAGCTACACTTCGTGGGAATCATTTACATTTAATCGACTTTGATTTAAAAAATAATAAAATTTTATCAGATCAGAAATTGTTTAGTGGGGATTTTGGACGGCTTAGGGATGTTGCCACAGGTCCTGATGGCTACCTATATGTTTTGACAAGTAATAGAGATGGTAGGGGTTCTCCAGAAAATAACGATGATAGGATCCTTCGAATAGTCCCGTTAAATGAAATTAATAGTTTTCAAGGTTGTGTTAATGCTGGAAATCCAGTGATGGAATCCTATCCAAGACAATGTAGTTCTAATGGAAAAATTTTTGTGGAGGAAGTAGAGATTTCAAATAAAAAAATACCTGAATGGGTAAAAAATATCTTCATTTGGTTTGCACAGGATCTAGTTTCAGAGGATGAAGTGCTAAACGCCATCAAGTTTTTGGTACAGCAAGATATAATCAAATTAGATTAAATTTTATTTTATCCAATCCAAACCTGCACCAAAGTAATAACCAGCAAGGATTGTACCTGCTGACCAAACTAGAGATCCTGCAAAGGTATACAGGATAAACTTTGGAATTTTCATTTTAAGCAATCCCGCAGGAACTGATATCATTTCTCGCATTACAGGAACCATTCGGCCTAAGAATACTGCCTTGTCACCATATTTTTCAAACCAAATCTCAACACGTTCAAGTTTCTTCTCGGAAATCTTTACAAACCTAAGATATCGTAACAAAATTGTCCTGCCAAGTTTTAGGGCAATTAAATAAATTCCTGTAGTTCCTAGAGTGGCACCTGTTGCACCTAGTATTATCAGAGGAATTATTGAAATTATTGACAACCCTTGTTGGGATGCCAAAAAACCTGCAGTAGGGAAAACTGCAAGAGTGGGAATAGGTGGGATGATGGTCTCAATTAGAGCTGCCAAAAAAACTCCTTCATAGAGATGTTGTGAGAGAAATTCACCAATCCAAACTAGAAATGAATCAAACGGTTCCAATAAGATCTACAGATAAAACCCAACTAAATTACTTTACAAAAATGAATGAACCCGTGCTAATCAAGTTTTTTTAAATAATCAAAAAAAGATTCGCCTTCAAACTGGACATATTCATTGACTAGCTTGATTTCCATCTCTGAGAAAAATTTGTCATATACCGTTTGTCGTTCATGTTTAAGCGGGGTAGGACAAAAACACATCTCAGACCAGCAAATAATCTGTGGTCCTGTGATTTTAGCACATTTCATTGAATTTAGGATCTCTTGCCCATCTGGTTTTTGATTTTCAATTGTTCCATCAGTTAGACTTTTAAAAAAATCCTCCATTTTTTCTGAAATAAATTTCGCTTTTATGGAATAAATCACTGATTTCTCTTCATGTCACTATAATTTAATCTAGAAAAAATAACCCAAATCTAGGAGAATAAGACATTTAAATTATTAATCACAAGTTTTGAAAAAAAGGTAATTGAGCTACAAATTTTTGGATCATGCAACCGATGCTTTTGTGGAGGTAAATGCAAAAGATCTCAAAGAAGCTTTTTCTGTAACGGCAGATGTTGTAATCAATATTACAATTGATCAAGAAAAAGTGGAAGAGAGGGGTCAAAAAGAATTTTCAGCTTTTGGAAAAGACCTTAGATACTTACTTTTCAGCTGGCTTGAGGAGATTACTTTTGTATTAATTACTGAAGGTTTTGCGATTAGGAGAATTAAATTTAGTATAGAGGAAGATAATGGATTTACCATTCATGCAATAGCATTTGGGGAACCACTGGATTTTAAAAAACATAATTTTAAGGTAGAAATCAAAGCTCCGACCTTTCATGAGATGAAAATAGAGCAGAATAATGGTGTCTTTATGAGATTTTTGTTGGATTTGTGACTTTGTGAACTTTTCTTATCAATTCAATGGAACAAGTTATACGTATTTTTTAAAAATGAAACAATTAAACTGAAAGTATGCTCAAAAATTTGTTGGTATTTTCGGTTTTTGCACTTATAGTGTTGATGATCTTCCCAGCTTATGCAGCAGTAGAATCCTTTTCTTTGGAAAGGGGATTTTACACAAATGAAGAGGATTTAGTGTTTGTAGGAGTTGAAAAAGAGGGTAAAAAATCGGTCTTCATAATAATTCGAGATCCTAGCGGAGAATATATCGGAATGTTTTCAGATCCATCCTCTGATGTTGATGGTTCCTTTTCAACAATTCCAAGGACAGTAGAAACTTTTTTCACTAGTAGTGGAATCTATAACGCAACTGCATTTACTGATGACCAAAATGAAAACGAAGGTATATCAATTAAATTAGAATACGATGGAAATAGAATAGCTGAATTTGATGATTTTGTATTAACGCTAAAGACAATTTCCGATAAAACAATAACTGAAAGAAATACTCTTTCATTTACCGCAGGGGTTACCGATAGTTCTTTGGATAAATTAATTTTTAGCTTGGATAAAAATCCACCAAGTGGGGCTTCAATAGATTCAGAGACCGGGGAGTTTACTTGGACACCCTCGGCTGCTCAAGGAAATCCAGCAGGAATTCAATACAACTTTGATATCGTTGTAGTAAGAGGCATACAAGAAGATCGTGAATCTATTACAATCACTGTGACAGAACCTGGAACAAGTACTCCAAAGGACGAGCCAAAGGAAGAACCAAAGGCAGAGCCTAAGGAACAAAAGGAACTTGGTATTGCATCATTTGTAGATACATCAAAAGATCCTCAAAGTTATGTTGACAGATACAACAATGAGCCAAGCTACAAGAAATGGTTTGATGATAATTATCCCCAGTATGATTCCATAAAGCAGGCAGTAGGATTGGATAAGCCTGAAGATGCATCCAAAGATGTTGAATTAGCTCCATTTGTGGATCCCTCAAAGGACCCTCAAAGTTATGTTGACAGATACAACAATGAGCCAAGCTACAAGAAATGGTTTGATGATAATTATCCCCAGTATGATTCAATTCAACAAGCAGTTGGAATAAAGGTACCAAAAGGAATTGCAGTATTTGTAGACCCCAAACAAGACCCGCAGTATTATGTAGACAGATACAACGATGAGCCTACATACAAGAAATGGTTTGATGAAAACTTTCCAGAGTATGATTCAATTTATGAGGCAGTAGGATTAGATGAGCCTGAAACCATGGTCCCAAAAATGGGAGAATGTGGACAGGGAACAAAGCTAGTTGATGGAGTTTGTACTGTAATTCCAGCAAAAGGCGGAGGATGTCTAATTGCTACTGCAGCATATGGTTCAGAAATGGCCCCACAGGTCCAATACCTGAGAGAAATTCGTGACAATAAGGTGATGAGCACAGAGGCAGGTGCCTCATTTATGTCCGGATTCAACCAGTTTTACTATTCATTTTCACCTACCATTGCAGACTATGAAAGAGAGAATCCAATGTTTAAAGAAGCTGTAAAGATTGGCTTGACACCAATGATGTCAAGTTTGGCTATTTTAGACCATGCTGAGTCTGAAAATGAAATTCTGGCATATGGAATTAGTTTGATAATATTGAATATTGGGATGTATGTGGCAGCACCTGCAATTATAGTGTTCAAAACTAAAAAATTTATAAAAATTTAATCTAGATCGAATTTTTGTTCAATTTATGGTTAATGTGAGTTGATCAAATAAGTAGTCAAATTGATTAACTTATTTATTAAAACAGTATTCGTGGAGATGACTAGATGAGGGCCCAATTAGGATTTTGTTTATTCATTGGTTCTTTGTTATTTTTTGGTAGTTTTGCATCATCACAAATAGCGGTAGCAGAGGCTTCATTTTCTTTAGAATTTGGATCATTTGGAACAGGTGATGGAAAATTCAAATCCCCATCTGGATTGGCACTTGATACAGGGAATAACTTGTTGTATGTAGCAGATACAAATAATCATAGAATTCAGATTATAGACCTTGATGGTAATTGTTCAGGAAGTGAGGAGCTTGCAGACGATATATGTTTTGTAGATGAATTTGGTGAAAAAGGAACTGGGGAGGGAGAATTTGAATTTCCTACTGCCATGGTATTAGATACTAAAAGAGATTTGTTGTACATCATAGATTCTGGAAATGATAGAATCCAGATAATAGATGTGGATGGTAATTGTGGTAATGAAGAGCTTGCAAATGACATATGCTTTGTAGATGAATTTGGAGAAAGCGGTAATGGCCAAGGAGAATTTGATTCCCCTTCAGGACTAGTTTTGGATACTGGTGCAAGTTATCTCTATGTTGCTGACACTAACAATAATAGAATTCAGATAATAGATGTGGATGGTAATTGTGATAGTAACGATGATGAATATCTTGCAAATGACATATGTTTTGTAGATGAATTTGGAGGAAAAGGTAGTGGAAAAGGTAAATTTGATTTGCCTTCAGGTTTGGCTTTGCATACAGGTAATGACATGTTGTATGTTTCGGACACTGATAATAATCAAATTCAGATTATTGATGTGGATGGTAATTGTTCTGGAGCTATTAAACTGGCAGATAACATTTGTTTTGTAGATGAATTTGGTAATGTTGGTGACGACGAGGGGGAGTTCAAATCGCCCTCTGCTTTAGCAATAGATGTTGCTAATGACTTGTTATATGTAGCAGATACGGATAATGAAAGAATCCAGATAATAGAGATGGATAGTACTTGCTCAGGTAGTGAGGAATTAACTGATGATGTATGTTTTAAGGAAGAATTCGGAAAACAGGGAGATGATGATGGAGAGTTTGATTTTCCTTCTGCTCTAGTTTTAAACACATCTGATGATTTATTGTATGTTGCAGATACTAATAATAATCGAATTCAGATTTTTGAACTTTCAGGAGGTTCCTCTGGTTCCGGATCTAGTTCAGGAAAAGCTCCGGGTAGACCAACATCTCTTAAGGCATATCCAATTTCTACAAGTTCTATTTTCCTTTCATGGGATGTAGCAGATCCTGATGATGGTGTAATAGGATACAAAATAGAATCAAAAGAAGGAAATGAAAGCTTTACAACAATTGTCACAAACACCGGAAGCAATTCCAATTCATTTGTACATGGAGGCCTAAGTTCTAGTGAAACCTACAGTTACAGAATTTATGCAATAAATGATGAAGGAACCAGTAGTGCATCCTCGACGGTAAATGAAAAACCTTCAGATTCTTTAGCGCCTGCAGCATTTACCGCTACTGCAATTTCTCCCTCCCAGATCAAGCTTTCCTGGTTTCCTCCAACATCGACATTTGGGCAGTCCATTAGCGGGTATATTGTAGAACGCCAAGTAACCTCTGGAGTTTACACCGAGGTTGACAATGTTGGAAGTGGGACGAGAACCATAACAGTGAGTAATTTGGAAACAGATAAGGCATATACCTTTGTGGTAAAGGCAAAATTTGGTAATGGGTCAGGTAGTCCAAGATCAAACACCGCCTCTGCTACTCCTACTGAGGACTCCGTAGAACCGACAGCTTCTTCATCAATTACATCCCCATCAGCACCCAACCTGAATGTGGAAGTAATTTCAGAAACCCAACTTGGTTTATCATGGAGTAAGCCAGCGGATGGTGGTTCTCCAATTAGTGGGTATAAAATCGAAGTTAAAGAGAATTCTGGCTCATATTCAATCCTAGTGGAAAATACAAAGGAGACATCAACTAAATATTCTCACACCAATTTAACACCAAATACAAAATATACTTACAAAGTTTCTGGTATTAATGGAATAGGTGTAGGTAGTCCCTCAAACGAGAGTTCCGGTATACCAACTGATATCCCTGATCCAGTACTCGAGATAAAGCCTTTAGGAAAATTATCAACAGATGAAGGAAAAAGATTATCCTTCATAGTTGGATTAACTGATAGTTCAATTGGTGATGTAAGGTTTAGTTTGGCAAATAATGCTCCAAGTGGAGCTTCTATTAGTTCAAGTTCCGGATCATTTACTTGGACCCCAGGTAAAACCCAAAGTGGAACCTATACCTTTGATGTTATTGCATCAGCAAATTCCATGGAAGATAGAGAGTCTATTACAATTACGGTAAATGATGTCCCAGATTCTATACCAGATGAACCTAAGGAAGAACCAAAGGCAGAGCCTAAGGAACCAACGGAACTTGGTATTGCATCATTTGTAGATACATCGAAAGATCCTCAAAGTTATGTTGACAGATACAACAATGAGCCAAGCTACAAGAAATGGTTTGATGATAATTATCCCCAGTATGATTCAATCCAACAAGCAGTTGGAATAAAGGTGCCAAAAGGAATTGCAGTATTTGTAGACCCCAAACAAGACCCGCAGTATTATGTAGAAAGATACAACGATGAGCCTACATACAAGAAATGGTTTGATGAAAACTTTCCGGAGTATAATTCAATTTATGAGGCAGTAGGATTAGATGAGCCTGAAACCATGGTCCCAAAAATGGGAGAATGTGGACAGGGAACAAAGCTAGTTGATGGAGTTTGTACTGTAATTCCAGCAAAAGGCGGAGGATGTCTAATTGCTACTGCAGCATATGGTTCAGAAATGGCCCCACAGGTCCAATACCTGAGAGAAATTCGTGACAATAAGGTGATGAGCACAGAGGCAGGTGCCTCATTTATGTCCGGATTCAACCAGTTTTACTATTCATTTTCACCTACCATTGCAGACTATGAAAGAGAGAATCCAATGTTTAAAGAAGCTGTAAAGATTGGCTTGACACCAATGATGTCAAGTTTGGCTATTTTAGACCATGCTGAGTCTGAAAATGAAATTCTGGCATATGGAATTAGTTTGATAATATTGAATATTGGGATGTATGTGGCAGCACCTGCAATGTTGGTTTACGGAATAAAAAAAGCAAAGCTAGTTAGGTTTTAATCTTAATAATTTTAGGAAGAAACATGGGGAAACTGAGTAGGAACCTTCGAATATGTGGAGGTTGTGGAATCGTTTACACTTCGGTAAGCTTTGAAAAATATATTGATGAATGCCCCATTTGTAAATCAAAAAGATATGAAAAACTAGTTGTAGGATCTTCAAAGTAATAAAATTATTAAATTGTCGTTATTTTAAATAGTGAGAAATAGATTTTTTAGTAGAAATATTGTAGTTATAGAAGTGTCTGACGATCCTGAAATTGAAAAGATTAAACAAAGAAAGTTAGAGGAAATGCTTCGACAAAAAAATCAGCCCCAAGTAGAGCCAGGAATTGTAGATCTTGATGGTTCTAATTTTGATCAAGTGGTATTTGCTGAGAATTGTACTCTGGTAGATTTTTGGGCAGAGTGGTGTGGTCCATGTAAAATGATGCATCCAGTATTTGAAAGTCTATCAAAGAAATATCCTCAGATAAAATTTGCACGAGTAAATGTTGATTTAAATCAAAACATTGCCATGAGATTCGACGTACAGTCTATACCCACTTTTATCATGTTCAAATCGGGTCAAATTGTAGATAAAATGATGGGAGCCGTAGGCGCCCCTGGTATTCATATGATTTGTAAAAAGTATTCCAAATAATTGGAAAGCCCAAGATATGTGATTGATTAAATTCTGAAATTATTTTATTGTGTTTGGGAATTTATCGGCTATGGCTAAAAATAGTCTCCCCTTGGCATGATTAGGATAAATATAGCATTAGATATACAAAAATTCTAGATTGAGACTAAAAATTCTTACTTTATCAATAATTGCTGTTCTCCTAACGGTTTCTGTCTTTTCTGCTTTTGATGCCTTTGCAGATGTGAGTAGTCCTAAAAAACAAACAAACGCAGGTATTTCCACACAAAACGTATTCTGTAAAGAAAATCTTTACAAGGTTATTTTAAAAGCAAGTAACAAACCATTTTGCGTTAGTCCTGATACTGCAAAAAAGATGATGATGAGGGGAATCACGGTACTAACTGATACCCAAAATGTGGATAGATTTGTAGAGCAAATAATGAATAAAAGTCCTATCGGGACAATTAAAAAACTAGTTTCCTTGAAGGTTAGTTCTGGGTATCATGTTGTGTTTGAGGCATGTGCAGAAGACCAAGGAATTAGGGCACCAGAAGTAATTGTAACTTCTGATAGTGAAACTCGGTATGTAAAATTGGTAGAAAGATTGTTACCAAATTCATGTGAAACAAATTCTGTTCAAATCAAAGCTTCAAATCCAAATTCTATAAAAATGAATATTGCAAATAAAGGAGGAGTAACTGCAAAAATAAACCAGCTTGAAAATAAGGTAAAGGATTTGCAAGAAAAGCTAGCAGCTGAGAAAGCCCAATTGGGAGTTAAAGTAAAAGATACCAAAGAAGTTGATGATGCAACAAGTACAAGAATTTCCCAGATAGTTGGGATGCGTTCAGAGCTAAATCAAGCAAGAGAAGAATTAAACAGGTATCTGTTTGCCCTAAACTTGACTCCAAAAATAAAAACAACAGAACTTGATGTGAAAAAATCCTTTGCGGGAACACCTTTGGAAGGTATTCTTGTTAACAAGCTTGGAGTCTCAAAACAAATTCAAACTGAGGGAAGTTATGATGTAGTATTTGAAATGTGTTCTGGGAAACAGCTAGTTAGGATTCCAGTAGTTATGGTAAAGTCAGATTCTGAGACAAAAAATGTAAGATTAGCTGATAAGATAATTCCAGAGACTTGCCAAGTAACAGGAGCAAAAATCAAGGCAAATGCTCCTGAATCCATCGAGGTAAGCGTTGCTGATACTGCTCAAAACTCTGTAACTGCCTCAGATTTAGAGGCCAAGCTAACCGAATTAACTAAATTCCTTCAGACTGAAAAACAACTACTAAAGGATTTGACACACTTTGAGCCAAGACCGGATGATTTCAATAATCAAGCACTAGTCATTACTCAAAAGATAATAGATCTTAGAAATGAAATTAATATGATCAAATTACAACTCTTCAATATTTTAAACCAGGCTTCTAAATGATAGAACCTCAAACTGGGGTGAAGAGTAGGTTAGATTTTGGTTTATGACTAGGGTTTGTTTGCCGGAAAATTTTTAAAAAAAGATTAAGATCCACAAACCACTAAAGGTATCAACGTGATCAATATGGTCCAAGTTAATGCGTTGAAATTATTATCGTTTTTTCTTTACTGGTCTCTTTTTTGAGGTACCTTTCTTTACTGGTCTCTTTTTTGAGGTACCTTTCTTTACTGGTCTCTTTTTTGAGGTACCTTTCTTTACTGGTCTCTTTTTTGAGGTACCTTTCTTTACTGGTCTCTTTTCAATAATTTTCCATAAATTGGAAGTGATTTTGGAATTGTTTGAATTTGGATCTGTGCTTACCAAGAAAAGATTATCATCCAAAAACAAAATTATGGTATTAGCATTTTCGAATTTGGTTATAGTCTCCTTTACCTTACCCAGTTTGTGTTGTAGATTTAGAAGGCGATTCCATCTATCAAAGGTATAATATACAAGCATCTTTAGTTCGTCATCAGTTAGTAGGGAATTGGAATTTTCCCTATTTTTTTGCTCAACCAAAATTCCCTTAGAATTTAAAACGCCCACAAATCTTATTTTATTATCAGAGTTTACAAAGTCGCTACAAAGTTTTTTCAAATTCATTTCATTTTAAGTAATAATTTTACTATTAATAATTGATTCAACTTCACTTAAAATTGAAATTCCCAAGACAATTTTTCATTTTTAACCGGAAATTAGATCCTTTTCATATTATGAATAAATACAAGGATAGGTAAATAGTGATATGGGTTTTAGAAAAACACTAGCAAAGTTTTGTGTTTTCAAAAGTGTGCGTGAAAAGGCAAACCAGCCTGATGAACAGCAGGGAAACTAAATCCTTTACAAAGTTTAATCTTCTTTTGTTTTAACAACTAATTTCTTCATTAACTAGCAAATTGTCTTGCATGTTAACAATATTATCAAGGCTAGTAGGGTCTGATTCAACTAGGCGGATTCCAAAATTCAAAAACTCTTTGAGATGCTCCTCATCCATCCTGTGGGAACTAATAACAACCACTTTTTTTAACTCTGATGGCTTTGCATTTTGTAAATCCCGAATAAATTGTATTCCGTTGTATTCTGGCATGTACAAGTCAAGTAGAATTAAATCATAATCGTTTTGCATCAAGATTTCTAGACCCTCTATTCCAGAATAAACGCTTTTGATTGAGTGTTTATCGGCTGCAAACATGTCCTTATACAATTCACGTATTTGTGGCGAATCATCGATATGGAGAACTTTCATACAGTTTAGTTTTCTAAAAAAAATAATTATCACGGTGAGATCTTTGTTTTATACAAAATAGCTTAATTTTTTAACTAAAATTTACCCTTCCAAAAAAATTAGTACGCGTAAGCAGCATCACGTTTCCTTTGAATCTCCACTATTTCATTTAACACTTTAGTTTCTTCAGGACCCAGTTTGTGTGAAAATTTACCCAAAAGCTGTTTTGCTTCGTGTGAAGGCGGAAAAGAGTAAAAAATATCTTCTTCAAATATTTGTCTTCCAATCGTAATATCTTGAACAGAGCAAGCTACTTCTTGTCCAGTTTTTGCTGAAGTTACAGTTTTTCCTTCGTGTTGTAATTGATGAACTTTGCCAATACTTTTTCCCTCTTTGTTCATAAAGGGAATTTTATGTCGTAGTTCCCCTACATCAATCTGAATTCCAAAAACTGCAGGATTGCTGTTTCGAAAGGAATAACCTTTTAGAAATCTAAATTTAGATATTGGTGTAATCTCTGCAAAAATTGCATCCTCTTCATGTGCTGTATCTTCTTCAACCCAAGCATTATAGTTATCAATTAAACTGTAAATTATTTTGTCTTCAAATATTCTGATATGACTATTCTCAGATTCCTCTTTAGCATCTGGCAATACCTTTACGTTAAATGCTAAAATTACCCCAAGGTGTCTATCATTTTCCTTTATTGCCTTTGATTCCATAATATCACGTCGATTTACAGATCCAATATCGGCTTTGGCAATTGGAACTTGAGAGCGTCTTAGCATCTCAATTACCGCTTCAAGAGATCCTATTGTGTCGCATTTTAGAATAATTCCGTTTGTTTCTGTATCAACAAAAACAGATTTCATCTCTGATTCGATTAATTGAACGTATTTTTTTACATCGTTATTATTGGATGCCACATAGAGTGTACTTCCAGGTAAGACACCTTCAAGGTCAGGAGACGCTATTTTTAGACCCGCCGCAGCATCGACGTGGTCTACAGGTTTGAATTTATCTCGTGGATCTCTCATCTCATCTAGAGGTTTGGGTAAAAGAATTGCTTTAGGTTTTGTAACAACTACTGAATCACGTTTGGCAACAACAATACTATCACTTTTTTTTATACTACCATCGATCAAAATTATATTTGCTGTTTGTCCTAGACCCACCTCATCATTTACTTCAAGTACTATTCCTCGTGGTTCTTTTTCTTCCTGATTCAATCTCTTCTGTAAATATTGCTGCGTTAAACCAATTAAGACGGCAAGTAGTTCTGGTATTCCTACTCCAGATCTTGCTGAGATTGGGACTATGGCAATTTCTGATTTAAAATCTTTAATCCGATAAAATGCCTCGGATTGATACCCTAAAATGGAAAGAGTTCCCACAACATCGTAAATTTTTTGATCCAGATCATTTTGAATAGATTGATCCTGTTCCTTTATGGCTTTTGTAATAAATTGGGTGTCAGATTTTCTCCATCCTGATAGTTGATCACATTTGTTTAACGCAACCACGAATGGAACTTTTCGGCTCTGTAAAATTTTCAAGCTCTCATTTGTTTGGGGTTGAAAACCACGGTTTACATCTACAACTAGGATTGCAATGTCTGCCGCGGATCCCCCCCTTGCTCTAAGGTTTGTAAATACCTCGTGTCCAGGAGTATCAATAACTAAAATTCCTGGGACTTTAGTCTCAGATTTCTCTAATTTATCATACAATGGTCCACAAGTTTCCTTGATTGTTTCAGTTGGTAGAAAACTTGCTCCTATGTGTTGAGTAATTCCCCCAGCTTCTCTACCTTGAACTCCAGTTCCTCTAATTCTATCAAGAAGAGATGTTTTACCAGAATCTACGTGACCTAAAACTGCCACAATGGGCTGACGAATTTGCAAATCAGATCACTCAAATGCTACCCTCGATTCATGATCAAAACTTTCCTGAGAATCAGATGCATGAATGATGTTATCGGTAAATCCTAAACCAAAATCTCCTCGTATGGAACCAGGTGCTGCTTCAAAAGATTTTGTAGATCCAATCATTATTCTTGTTGTTGCAATGGCATTATTTCCTTCAATAATTGCCACCACTACAGGGCCCGAAGTGATAAATGATGTTAGTTCTCCAAAAAATGGTTTGTCTTGGTGTACGCCGTAAAATTTTTCTGCTTGTTCTTTGGTAAATTTAAATAATTTTAGTTTAACGAGTGTAAATCCTTTTCTTTCAAATCTTGCAATTATCTCGCCTGTAAGATGTCTTGCTACCGCATCAGGTTTAACAATGAAGAGGGTTTGTTCAGTCAATGCTTCTTTTGTTTAATTCCGCCTTTAACGTATTTTTTTGTCCATTTTAATTTTCGTGGATCACGTTTTAATTCGAGCGCATTTTTTTTACATTTAGCAGAACAAAACCATAAAACTGTTCCATCGTTTTTTGCAAACATTGTACCTGATCCTTTGGCAACTGTTCTATCACAGAAATTACATGGTTTTACTAAAAGGCTCATTTATTTCTCCTATTTGATCTTCTTTGCTTCTCGTTCTGTTTCTCGTAGCATTAAAATTTCTCCTAATCTAACTGAGCCTTTTACATTTCTTGTAAGAATTCTACCACGATCTCTGCCCTCGAGGACTTTAACTCTAACTTGAATAACTTCTCCGGCAATCCCGGTTCTACCAACAATTTGAATGATTTCAGATTGAACTACTTCGTCAGTTGTAGCACTCATTGTTCTGTCTTACCACCTTTAATTTTAGCAATTGATGATACCACTTGATCTACAATGTGTTGAGCATCACCAGCATCCAAAATTGCAGCAGCCGCAGATGTAATGTCAATTCCTAAAGATTTACCTAGTTCTTGCTTGTTTGGAACAAATGCATATGCAGCGCCTTGTTCCTCACATAAGATTGGAAGATGTGCTACCACCTCAGGTGGTTCTACATCTTCGGCGATAACAATTAGTTTACTTGTACCCCTTTCAATTGCTTTTGTGGCCTCGTTTGTTCCTCTTTTTACTTTACCACTACTAGAAGCAACTCTTACGGCCTCTAAAATAGGATTTACCAGATCTTCTGGAGTCTCAAATTTTACATAGTAAGCTTTGCCCATACATAGTCACCCTTAGGGATCATTCTCCATTCCCATCATGCGAGGGATTGGTTTTAAAAGTGTTATCTGGAAATGATGGACTTAGCTTTTTGGAGATATTCTGACATTAGTGAGTCAAGATTTTCTTTAGTTTCAGCTTCTCCATAGATTCTAATTATTGGTTCTGTACCACTTGGGCGAATCATAACCCAATTTTTTTGGGTTTTGGTTATTTTTATTCCATCTGTAGTATCAGAGTTTGGAAACTCTTCTGCAAGGAATTTAATCAATTTTTTTGCGTCTTCAGAGGTGCAATGGATTTTATCTTTTGTGGTAAACGATACTGGGAGAGCCTTTATTTTTTGAGAAAGTGGTTCATCTTGGGAAGATAAAAAATCTAACATTAGCCCAAGAGTCATACACCCGTCCCTTACTTGATTATGAGGTCCATACATGAACCCACCATTCTCCTCATATCCAATTAGAGCTTTTGTAGGTATCATCTTACGAGATACTTCAACGCTTCCAACTTTGGTACGAATTACTTTAGAATTAGAATCATTTACAATTTTTTCAATTGCGGAACCAGAATTCAAGCAAGTAATTACAGTGGAGTTGGGAAATTTTTTCAGGATATGTTTTGCCAAAATAAGTGCAGATTTGTCCCCTGTAAGTATTTTTCCTGTGTCATCACAAAAGATACTTCTATCACCATCTCCATCAAAAGCAATTCCAAAATCAGCATTTTTTTCCTGAACAACCTTTGAAAGGTCATGTAGATTTTGAGGGGTTGGTTCAGAACCTCTACCTGGAAATGAACCATCGATTTTTTCATTTACTAAAAATACTTGACATTCGAGGTTTTTACAAAAAATAGGTGCAGTAACGGCTTGTGCGCCATTTCCTAGATCTAATACAACTTTAAATTTTTTAGATTTGATCTTCGCTGAATTAATATGAGATAAAATTCCCTGTACATAAACTTCGATCGCTCGATTCTCAGTATTTGTAACTCCCCATTTAGGACTATTTTTTATCCAATTTTTTTTAAGATAATTTTCTTCAATTATTAATTCATCCTCTCGTGAAATTTCTACTCCGTCTTTTGCTGCCGGTTTAATCCCATTGTATTGAGATGGATTATGTGAGGCTGTAATCATTATTCCCCCTTTGTAACCTAATTTTTTTACGGCATATTCAAGACATGGAGTTGGAACTAATCCCGTATTGCTACAATCTAATCCACAATAGTTTAAAGTTGAACAAATGGTCTTTGCAATGATGGGACTTGAATCTCTTCCATCATATCCCACAAGAATTGGTCCCTCTTTAAAATAAGCTGCAATAGCCAATACCATATCGTGAATGAATTCCAAAGTAAAATCTTCCTTGAAAATTCCACGTATTCCATTTGTTCCAAAAAATTTTGCCATACTCTTGTGCAATAATAGATAAATTTGTGTCTAGTGGCAAATTCGTTGCGGGAGTCGCCCAGCCTGGCCAAAGGCGTAGGGCTTAGGACCCTATCTCTTAGGAGTTCGTGGGTTCGAATCCCACCTCCCGCACTCAATCATAATTTTCTGTGAATGATTAATAATGAGAAAATACACACCAAGAAAGTCTTGAAGAAAACGGTTGTTGGAATCACAGTTGTAGGTGAAGATAGGGAAGGTATTGTTGCTACTTTTACTAATTTTGTATTTTCACAAGGCGGAAACATTGAAAAGGTGAATCAAAATGTTATCAAAGGTCTTTTTGGCATGTATTTAGAAGCTTCGTTTACAAAAAACATTAATGTAAAAAAATTTGATTCTAGTATTCAAAAACTTGCAAAAAAAGAAAAAATGGATGTAAATACACATCATGAAACCAATATTCAAAAAAATATTGCAATATTTGTAACAAAAGAACCTCTTTGTCTTCAAACCATTCTTTCTGCTGCAAAAAAGAAATCATTGAAAGGAAATATCTCAGTTATAATAGGAACTGAAAAAACTCTTCAACCTTTAGCAAAAAATTCAAAAATTCCATTTGTCATAATTGATGAAAAAAACCAAGAAAAAGCTGAAGAACGAATTATAGAAGTATGTAAAAAATACAATGTTGATTTAATAGTACTTGCCAGATACATGAGAATTCTTACACCAAACTTTGTTTGGCGGTTTCCTAATCGAATTATCAATATACATCCTTCTTTACTTCCAGCCTTTGCAGGGGCATTGGCGTATGCCCAAGCTTATGAAAGAGGTACAAAGATTATCGGCGTGACTTCTCATTATGTAACTGAAAACTTGGACCAAGGACCTATAATTTTTCAAGATTCTTTTGAAGTTAATCCAAATGATTCCCTGGAGAAAATAAAATCAAAGGGACAAAAACTTGAAGCCAGCACACTTCTAAAAGCCACCAAAATGCATTTGGAGAATAAACTAGAGGTTCGTTGGAGGAAAGTTCACATCAAATCCAAGTGAATCAGATGGTAGAAATACAATCACAGTTTGATCCTGAGCTAAGAAAGAAAATTAACCGTAAAAATCAAGTTGCAGTTTTACCTGTGGGATCGATTGAACAACATGGCCCTCATCTTCCCATCTCGACAGATTCTGATATTGTGACTGAAATATCAAAAAAAATATGTCAAAAAAATTCTTACCTATTGCTGCCAACATTAAATTATGGTATATCACATGAACATTCTCCCTTTTTTAATCTAAGTTTAAAAAAAAATACTCTCCAAAAAGTCCTTTTAGATTTGTGTTTATCTCTATATGAAAATAAAATTAAAACAATTTTTATCATTAATGGGCATCACGGAAATCAAAGTGCAATAAAAAATATAAATGTAAAAGTTAACAAAACATTAAAAAATCAAATCAAAGTTTTTACATTTTCTTATTGGCATTACATGAAAAGAGATTTTGATCATGCTGGATTTGTAGAAACGTCATTGATGCTTGCTATCTCGAAAGGGGTAAAAATGAAATTAGCAAAAAAAGGTCTTATCACTGATGGATTGAGTACACAAGAAATAAAAAAATTGGGAAAAAAAGCATCAGTTGCTTTTCCACAAGTTACAATAAACGGAGTTTGGGGGGATCCTACAAAAGCTACAAAAAAAGAGGGAGGTAAAATATTTTCTGAAATTACAGCGAATTTAGCAAAAAAGTGTCAAACTTGCCTTACTGGGCATGGTTCAAAGTTTCACCAATGAAATTTTAATATAATCCTCTAATATCAATGCCAATAAGTGAAATAGATGTCCGTTGATATGGCAGTTAAAGTATTGGATGAGAGTATCAATCAAGTAGTATTGATAAAACTCAAAGGTGGCAAAACCCTAAGAGGGAATTTGCTTGGCTTTGACCAACACATGAATCTGCTACTCGATTCCTCAGAGGAAATTCCTGCTGAGGGCGATTCAAAGACCCTTGGAACCATAGTCGTTAGAGGAGATAATGTTGTTATGATCTCTCCCCCACCGGCAATTTAGGTGATTTGAGATGGTAAAAGGCACTACTTCTATGGGTGGCTTTACAAAGAAAAAAGTTCACATTAGGTGTAGAAGATGTGGTAAAAATTCATTACATAAACGCCATCATGAATGTGCAAGTTGTGGTTTTCCAGAGGCCAAACGAAGAAAATATTCATGGATTAAATGGTATACCTAGATGCAGGAAATTGCTATTATTCTTAGTTCATTAGCAGGTGTTGCAACTGCAGCTGCTGTAAGAAGAACCCCAAGAACTAAAACAAGACTTTTGAGCATGGGGGCAAGCTCGCAAATAAAAAATCAGATTAATACACTAAAAATTGAGAAAGACATTCTTACAAAAACAATCGCCAGATTATATCAGTCAGATTCGGACTTGACAAAGATTCAGCGTGATAAACTGCTGTTAAGGTATCAACATCAATTAGGAATTATTTTAGCAAAACTAGAAAAACTTGACCAAGCAAGTAAGCATCCAGATTTGGGTCCAATAGGTGATGGCTTAATAACTTTGATGGACCAAAAATTATCTAAATTAGATGAAAGATTGTATGAACTGTCATCAAAAATTACTTCAACAGTCCAAATTCCTGAAATTAAAAAAGAGAAAATTGAAGAAAATGAAGGAAAGACATCTAAACCAGAACATAAGATGGAGATCAAACCAAAACAAAATTTCTTTAGTTTTAAAAATTCAAATCCTGTAAAATCTGAACCGGAAATTGTCTCTCCTGCCAAAGCACAACAGTCAATTGAGCTCACCACATTAACTAAAATTTCAAAAAAGGAATCAAAGTTTCCTGTAATTGAAAAACAAATTGAATTAAAAGAAGAAATAATTAATGAAGTTGTTCAACCAAAACCTAAAACACCAGAAAAATTAGAAAGTGTACAAAAAATTTCTTCTCCAAAATCAAGAGTGACATTTGAAACAAAACCCAACCTTACAAAAGAAGTAGAGAAGATTACTCAATTCAAGGCTCTCCCAGAACCCCAAAAGGAAAAATCTAAACCGATAATAGAAATTGAAGATGAGTTTGATGAGGATTCAGATGATTTAGACAAAATTAAAGTTGAGATAATGAATGTTCTCTCAAAGCTAGACCAAGCAGAGGTAGAATAGTTGTCTTACGATAGTGCCATATCGGCATTATCAGATGATGCCTTGAAATTTGTAAAGGACAAATATGTTGTAGGTCTTGGGAGTGGTAGAGCAGCTTCTATACTTGTAAAATCGCTTGCATCATTAATCAAAGTTAAAAAATATGAAATTAAAGGAGTTCCAACATCGCTTCAAATAAAATTGATCGCCCAAAAAGAAGGAATTCCAATTATAGAATCTGATCAAGTGGACCATATTGACATTGTTTTTGACGGAGCAGATCAAATAGATTCTCAGAAATTCATAATCAAAGGTGGAGGAGGTGCATTGTTAAGGGAAAATATTTTGTTTAGTTTAGCCAAAAAGATCATAGTAATTGCAGATAAAACAAAATTTGTAAAATACTTTACAAGATCTGTCCCCATAGAAATTCATCCGCTTGCAAGAAATTCAGTTTACAAAACAATTCAAAAATTAGGAGGAAAACCTTCCTTACGTATTCTTGATAGAGGATATCCATTTTTTACTGAAAATGGAAACATTATTCTTGATAGCGATTTTGGAACCATTAAAAATCCTAAAGAATTATCCAAAAAAATTAAACAGATACCAGGTGTATTGGAATCAGGAATATTTCTTAGAAAACCAGACATTATCTATAAAGCAAAACCTGGTGGAAAATTTGAGGTTATTTGATATGACGCTCAACCAGTTTTCCATGTCCTAGTTTTCCGATAACCTCAAAGTCATCAGAAACAATTTCCCCTCGGACAATTGTTTTGACTGGCCAGCCCTTTAATTTCATCCCTTCATAGACTATATAATCAGAAAAACCTCCGAATAAATCAGAGGAAACGGTATTTTCTTTTTTCAAATCAATCATAGTAATATCAGCGTCAGATCCCTTTTCCAAAATTCCTTTTTTTGGATACATTCCAAAAATTTGGGCAGCGTTTTGGCTGGTAAACCTAACAAATTGTTGAAGTGATATTTTGCCTTTATTGACCCCTTCACTTAACAAAATTGGAACTATCGTACCTATTCCAGGAAATCCTGCCAAGGCATCCCAGACGTTTTCTCCTTGCAACTTTAGATCTAGTTGGTTTGCAACATGATCAGTTCCTATGGTATCAATTTTATTATCTGACAATGCATTCCATATAGCTTCTTGGTCTTTTTTTGTTCTTATTGGAGGCATTACCTTGGCTAGATATCCGTGTTGTTTTTCGTGTGATAATGTAAGATAGTGAGGGCAGGTTTCCACAAAAATTTTTGTTCCTTTTTGTTTTTCTTGGTTTATTTGTTGTAAGGCTCGTTCGGATCCAATATGAACAAAGTAAATAGCGCAGCCATAATCACGGCCAAACTTACAAACTGTTTGAATGGCTTTTGCTTCATATTCAGGAGATCTGCTTTCGGACCATGCAGGGAGTCCATCCCGATTTTTTTCCTTTGCAGTTTTAATTCCACATGCACAAGATTCGTAATCTTCAGCATGAACTAAAACTGGACATCCCAGAGAAGCTGCCTCTTTAACGGTTTCTTTAACAATTTGATTATTGATTTCAACATTTGCAGAATCGAGTTTTGATGTATATGGTTGCATATCCATATAGACATGGCCTATATCTCCACCAAGATTCATGTAAATTTTAAAGGATGTAATTCCATTTTCCACACAATATTTCATTTCGTCAATTTGGTGTTTGGAAAAAATTGAGGCATGAATTGTATAATCAACATAATGATTTTTTGAAGAAGCTTCTAATTGTTTTTCTAATGAAGTTTTAAAGGAACTCCCTAAACGAAGCATCCTCATCATAGTTGTGATACCCCCAATTGCGGCAGCGTGAGATTCTGATTTAGCAGCCTTGTCAATTGACGAGTAAACCCCATAATGAACATGTGGATCAATTGGTCCAGGAATTGAAATGAGTCCATTCCCATTAATTTTATGGTCACACGAAGGTGTTTCATGAGTAATTCCTACAATTTTCCCATCATCAATTATGATATTTTTTTCAACAATACCCTGAGGGAGTACTACTCGAGAATCTGTGATTAAGGTATCAAAGGTCATCGATTTTTTTTTATTTTGCAGTCTATTATTCGTTGAGTTAGGACTCCGGATTTAAAAATTCAATAAGTTATGTTTGTTTTTGGTTTGGAAAAATTTTGGAATTCAAGGAAGGTGGAAATTATTGGGTGGAGTTGGGTAAAACAATTTTCTTTTCAGGAGCTGGCAGACAAATAAAAAATGAGGTTCCTTTTCCAAATTCACTTTCAAGCCAAATCTTTCCCTTTAGTCCCTCGGCAATTCCCTTACAAATAACAAGACCTAAACCTGTACCACCATGCTTTCTTGTTGCGGAGGTGTCAATTTGGTAGAATTTTTTGAAAATGTTTGACTGTTTTTCTTTAGGAATTCCAGGGCCATTATCTTTAACAGAAAATATAATATTTTTCTCCTTTAATTTTGCTTCAACCAATATCTTTCCATCTTTTGAAGGGACGAAGTCGACTGAATTTCTTATCAAATTATCTAAAATTTGCCTCAATCTTTGTTTGTCTGTATTCAAAAATAGTTTTGGAGGACTTGTTACAGTAAATTCAATATTTTTAGTTTTCATCAGATGTTGATTATTTTCCTTTAATTCATTCATAAATTCCGCGAGACTAAATTCAGTAATCAAAAATGACATTTTCTTCATATCTAATTTTTGAACATCCAGTAAATCGCTAATTAGTCGTTCGAGTAATGTGGCATTGGATTCAATCTTGCTAATGAAATCAATTTGATCATTATTTAGTGAACCGAAGGTATCACAATCTTTTAGCATTTCACAATAACCCTTGATTGGGACCAATGGAGTATTTAGTTCATGGGTCATCATGGATGAAAATTCTTCTTTTTGAAGTTCGGATTCTTGAACATTTTTCAAAGCTTCTGACAATTTTTCTTCCAAGATTTTTTGGTTTGTAATATCCGTAAGAATGGCTATGAATTGTTCCGGTTTTCCGTTCCCTCCTAGTAAAGGTGAAATTGTGGCTTTGGACCAATAATAATTGCCGTCTTTTGCTCTGTTTTTGAGATCCCCCTTCCAAGTTTTTCCATCTAAAATAGTTTCCCACATAGTTTTGAAAAATGCTTTATCATGATAGTGAGAGTTAACTATACGTGGGTTTTGTCCTAAGAGTTCCTCGCGTGTATATTGTGATACCTTGCAAAAATCATCATTGACATATACAATATTCCCGTCAACATCAGTGATTAATACATTTGCAGATTTGTCCAGTGCTTCCTTAAAGTTGGATAAATTTTCTTGTTGTTTTTTAATTACGTTCATATTTTCTCGAAGTGCTTTGTTTGAGTCTTCTAGTTTTCTGGTTTGAACTTTAACTAAGCTCTTTAAATTGTCTTGAGTAGATTTCACATACTGGAGTAGTTTTTCAAATCCGTTTGTTAGTTGATCCAGTTCATTACTAGAAGAATCTGATTTTTTATCTAGATGTACATTAAAATTTCCATTTCGAATTTCATTCATGGTTGTACTTAATTTCTTAATTGGATGGGAAATTGTCCTTGAAAAAAGAATGGCAAGTAAGATAATTCCTGCAAGTAAAATTGAAAATACGGTTAATAACTTAAATTGTAAATTGTAAATAGGTAAAAATACCTTCTCTAACTCTATTTCTCCTATAATACATAAATTCTCATCTCCAATTAATTTCATGACCCCAAGAACTTCCTTACCATCTTTGTTAATGTATTGTTGAGAAATTAATTGCCCTGAAAAACATCTATCAATGAATTGATGTTCCATATTCCAATTTTGTGTAGAATATTTTACCTTTGAATCAGTTGTAATTTGACGAGATGCACTATCTACTAAAAATATTTCCTGATTATTTTCAAATCCATAACTTAAACCCTCAGGTTCAATTGCATTAAGTGACGTTTGTATTGAAATGATTCCAAATACTCTACCTTCAGAATCTGTCAAATTGTTTGAAAAGGTTACATAGTTGTTACTTAGTATCTGATTTTTTTGAAATCCTGCAAAATAAGGCTCATTTTTACTCATTTGCATGTAAAATTCATCTGGAATTTTATGACCAATCAATTCTCGCTGAGTGCTTGCTATTATTTTGGAATTAAGATCTGAGACGTAAATGGATTCAATAGTTGATCTTGAATCTATTTCACCTAAATTCCCAATAGCATTAGATCTAGATTCCACAAGCATAGAGTCTAATTGAATTTGAATTCTGTCCAGGAAAGTGGGATCTTTAATTTTATTAGAATCAAGTTGTAATGGTAAAAATGTAGAAGCAAATAATTTTGATTGTACTTGCCTTGTGTCCATATAATGTTCAATATCTGCAATTTTCGAAACTAAAGATGAATCAAGGGCTAATTCTTTTTGAATAAGAAGATCATCTGAGATTTCTGTAATACTTATTCCTTCCAAAATTATTATTGGAATCAGTGCAATGCATAAAAATAGAATTACCAGCTTCTTGTTTAAATTCATTTCAATAGCCCTTTATTTTTTAGTGGTCGTAAGACGTTTAGTTTTCGTTCAGTGATTTTATAATTTTTGGAAATTGGGAAGTATTTTTTTTTTAATAAAATTTTGGATAATGTAATTTGACTATTGTAAGTATTTAGTGGTTTAAAATTATTAGAGTGAATCGCAGAAGTGGTCAATTGGAATCAAGAAATTTCGAAAAAGTCCTCAACTAGTAATCGCAGTTAATAGCTCATTTAGCTGTATTGGCTTTTTCAAACAACCTTGAATACCATCTTTTTTTAATAATTCATTAATTTGACTGGTAGTAAAGGCAGTTGCAGAAAATATAACAATTTTCTGATTCTTTAGAATTTGTTCTCTCTCTAATGTTTGAATAATATCAATTCCACTAAATTCAGGCATGGAAATATCTAAGAGAACAACGTCATATTTTTCTCCTTTAATTCTTTCCAGGCCATCCCTTGGATCATTGGTTACTACATTATCAAAACCCTTGGCCTTGAGGAATTTTGAAAGTAGACCTGTAATATCTTGGTTATCATCAACTATGAGTACTTTCATAAATTTTACATTAGGCTGTCGTATATAGGAAAATGTTTGTTCAAATCCAACAAAGATTTCTAGATAATAAATTATTATTTTATTTTCAACTTGTCTTTTTTCGATGAAAACCTTGGTACTTATCTTGCAAATGAATAAAAATACACCTAAAAAAGTAGGATCAGGGCCGGTGGTTTAGGGGTATAATGTCGCGTTCGCAACGCGAATGTCGGGGGTTCGATTCCCCCCCGGTCCATTTTTCCAGAAACTATTATACAATAATAAAAAATATGGATATTATGGAAGTATTTGATGGAAAAAAAGCCGCTCAAGAGTACATGTCAAAACATACATTGGCTTTTTCAACTCCCGAGTTGACTCTAATGAGATTTGCATTTTGGTTAGGGGATACTGTACCAGATCCTAAAAACAAAGAAAATTCTATCCCAAGAATGCTAACATTTATGACAGAACAAGATTTCGCTCCTGTACTAATCGATGATGAGACTTATGTTCCAACGGGTGCTGTAAAAAATTCTGGAAATTTGTATGGAAATCCAAATCAAGAAAATATTTCAAGTGGAAAGTTTTGTTCTGAATGTGGAACCAAACTATCGTCTAGTGCAAAGTTTTGCCCGGAATGTGGGACAACCCAATAATTAATTCATAGAACCTAAAACTAGTACTATAGTTTATTTCCACACTTTGTGCAAAACTTTGCATTTGGTCTTAGTTGAGACCCGCATGAAGGGCACCCATTACTGCTAACTGTTTGTCTAGGCAAAAGGGAAGGATCAGGGGACGGTAGTGTTCCAGGATCTCCAAATGTTTCTTTTGCGGAAATAATTCCTGGAGGTCCGCCGACCGGGTTATCTGCAGTACCTGCTCTTGGTGGAATCATTCCAGAACCACCCATCATTCCAGGCTGTCCCATCCCTGGCATCAATCCAGGAGATTGGGTATTTGAGGATCCTGTTTTTAGTGATTTTCTAATTTCAAAAATAACTTTGATTGCTAAAAATTCTAATGCAGAATATGCAACTACATAATCTCCTAATCTTTGAAAGAATTGTCTGTCATCTATCTTACCTTGTTTGTACATGTTATTTGTGTCAAGAAATGATTCATAGTAACCCTGAGATTCATCAAACAAGCTTTCCAATTTGTCAAAAAGCATGTTAAGAGTATCTACTTCACCAAATGACATATCCAAAGTTTTCTCTTGGAATATTAATTACTTTAGGATCGAAAAAGACAATTTTACGTTGGAATTATCCTAAATTATGCCTATGAGTAAATCAAGGTAGTGGGCGATTAAATTTAGGACATAAAACTAAAAATCTACTAACCTTGCCAACATTAAAGCCAAGGAAATATTTACCCAAATGGCGACGCTAAACGCTATTAATTTGAGATTATGTATCACTCTACCCCTACCGCCCATTCAATTTTATTGGTTCAAATTATTAATAAGGCTTAATCTATGTTCTGTTAATTTTGATACATTTTAAAAAACAAAAAAGAAAAATACGTGTGTTTAGGATTGAAGTGCCCTATCAATCATATTTTTGTAGGATTCTTTTGATGCGGCTCCAACTTGTTGGCTAACAATTTCACCTTTGTTAAGAAGAATTAGAGTTGGAATACTAAAGACATTGTATTTTGAGGCCAATTCATTAGCTTCATCTACATTGACCTTGACAAATTTTACCTTTCCCTCATAGTCACTTGCCAATTCTTCGACTACAGGGCTAACCATCCTACATGGACCACACCATTCAGCCCAAAAGTCAACGAAGACAGGAATATCAGAATTAATTACATCTATTTCCCACGATTTCGCATCAGAAACTTGTGTTACTCCCATTCTAATTATATTAAATTTAAGACACCTAAAAACGTTCACCAAAATTGAGGTAATTTTGCTTTGTGTTTAAGGAGTGTGACAAAATGAATTTTGATATATACTTAAATGACGTTTTGGGAAATCTGATTTATGAGCTCTGAACTTAGACTTAAAAAATTAAGAGGGTCCGGAGGCTATGTAATGGCAACCATAAATGATGAACAACAAATGAAAGGAAATCTTGGTGGACCAGATTTATTTTTAGCACCAATTGGGAGATTAGATTCAGAAATTATTACTAAACATTTTTGCAATACCTGTGAAAAAGAATATGAAGGACCACCAAAAATTGAATATGAAAATCCAAATGAAGAGGTTGCAGAAAATTTAATCCTTGCAGAAAAAGGACAATACATCTGTAATACCTGTAATTCAACCCTTGCAGAATATAGGGAATTTAAAAAACAGGATGAAGTTCAGGAGGTAGGAGCTGCAAAACCATTAGAAATTGAACCAGATGTAGCACCTGAACCAACAATTCAAGAGGAATCCCAAATAATTCCTGAAATGCAAGCGCAAACATCCACTCATACTACTGAACCAGTAGTAACAGAACCAACCCCAACAGGATCAATAAGTTCACTGGAAGGATTAGCGGTATATGATGAAAATGCAAAGAAAATTGGGACTGCTAGACAAGTTGGAATTGATTCCAATCAAAAAATGGTGTTAACTATTATCAAAAATGATGGTGTTGAAGGGAGTGTTCTTTGGAGCAGTATTGGAAAGGTGGGAGATATTATTTTGCTAGGAAATGCAACTACTACTCAAGTAAATTTACCGGGAAAATGTTCTAATTGTGGATTTGAAAATAATGAAAACTCAAAATTTTGTGAAGAGTGCGGAACAAAGCTACAATAATTTTTAAAGGAAATTGGTTCAATGGAAAAAGATGTGAAAGTGATTGGATAAACGAATTGTTTCAAAAAGTGTAATCAAGGATATTATTATTGTAGTTTTGGGAGTGGTTGTAATATGGATTGGTTTACAAGTTGCTTTTGGGACCGAGAATCCATTCTATGTTGTAGCTAGTGGAAGTATGATTCCAGAATTACAAGTATATGATGTGTTAATAGTACAAGGCCATATTCCAATTAAGGATATTCAAGTAGGAGATATTATTGTATTTGACCGCCCATCAGGACATGACAGAGTAATAGTTCACAGAGTTGTTTCAATTATTGATGATAACCCCGTTACTCTAAGGACAAAAGGAGATAACAATATAGCTTCCATTGCTGGAACTGATTATCCAATTACAGAAAAGGAATACATTGGTAAGGTGGAATTTAAAATCCCTCAAATTGGTTATGTTACCCAAGTTTTAAAACCTCCCACTAACTATATCCTGATTGTTTTAGTGATTGGAGTGATGATAATTAAAGAAATTGTAAAAAGAAAAAACGTAAAAGAAATTTCTTTAAATGATCCTCTGAAATCTAAAGATCCAAATATTTTACAAGACCATTCAGATTTAGAAGCCTTAGAAAAAGATTCTGCATATTCGGAGCACTATGGATCCAAAGTTTCAGATAAAGAATCTCCAAAGAAATCTAACAAGGAGGGTGAAAAAAAATTTGGTCCATCTAAGGATTAGAAAGTTAGGTAGTTCCCAAACCATGCAATCAATCCATTGACGTCTTGCCTTCAATTTTTTCTGAAATTGAATTTTTTTGGGTAAACTACCTTTGTTTAATTGTAAATCGTGAAATAAAAAGAATGTCTAGTTGTAAGTTAACATTTGTTTAAAATATTTGAAAAAAATTCTAAATAAGAGAATCCTTGGTTTTGAAAATTCGGTTAAAGTAACCAGATTGTTCTGAGGGTTTTTCGATATCATTAGTGATACCTGCTAGATTCTTTGCTAGATTCTTTTTGTAACCAATTTGCATCTGTCTTTGAATTTGAATTCTTTGTGCTTGTGGGGAACCAGCTCCATGCATTGATTCTGTAAGATAACCCACAGCATTTCTACCAAGCGTCATATTTTCAATTAGCCTAAGAATTCTCATTCTATTTTCAACATTAACACCCTTTCTTCCTACAAGGAATTTTTTAAGTAATGGACCAGCTACTGGGTGTCTAAAGTCTTTTTCAGAAGGGAGTGTTACCACCAATCCCCCTGCAATGTCTTGTGCAAGCCTACTAATTTCATATGGGAATCTAGTAACGTTATGTTTGCAGACTTGGGCAAGCATATCTTCATTTAGATATACACCAGATTTCATCCTGTGTCCTAGGTGAGATGATGCAATTCCAGCAGCGAATATGGTTTCATTTAGATGAGTCATTTCAACAATTTTATCCTTGATATGTGATACTTTTGGTACTCCATTATAGTCTGCAATGGTAGCTGCAGCACCAATTAGAACATCACCAAGTCCTGTTTTGCAGACATAGCTACGTCTATGGTAACAAGTAAATCGCTCTATAAGCATGGATGCAAATTCAAATTCTCCATGCATGAAGACTTTGTCCCATGGAATAAACACTCTATCTAAAATCATTAATGCCTCTTGTCCGCCAAATTTTGCATTTCCATCATCGATATCCCCTCCTTCCATACTCCTAGTGTCACAAGATTGTCTGCCATAGATGTAAGTAAGTCCCTTGACATCGGCTGGAATTGCCCCAACTATTGCCCAGTCTTTATCACTTTCCGTTAACCTAACTGTAGGCATTAAAATAATCCAATGAGAGTTAATACATCCAGTTTGGTGCGCCTTCGCTCCAGAAACATAGATACCATTTTCATCTTTATCCACAACCCTAGTAAACAAATCAGGATCCTCTTGCTCAGCTGGACCTTTTCCTCTATCGCCTTTAGGATCTGTCATGGCACCGCCAATTACAAGATTTTCTTTTTGAACCATCTTTACAAATTCTAAAAATCTTTGATGATAATTTGTTCCATGTTTTTCATCAATTTCAAAAGTTACAGAGTGTAAAGAATTTAAGGCATCCATGCCAACGCATCTCTGGAAACATGTTCCGGTGTTTTGTCCTAGGGTTCTCTGCATTTTATTTTGTAAAACTAAATCCTCTGCGCTTTCTGCAATATGTAAAAATCTGTTTATTTTTAATCCAGTTATTGAAGAATTGGCTGAAGCAAGTTCTTCTTCTCGTACAGCAAGATCATATGTTTCAGCTACTGCGTTAATTGAAGGTCTAATCATTGGGTGGTCTACAGGTTCTTTGACTAGTTCTCCGAAAAGGTAAATTTTTAGATCTCGTCCTCTCAGACTTTCAATGTATTCATCTCCTGTTCTAATTGTCTTTAGGCGTTCTACATTTGCCATATTCACATTCCTCTGAACTTCTATAAAAATTCTAGATCAGTATTTAAAAAACCAAGGTTAAAACCGATTAGAGGCCTATTCGGACATCAAGAATTCTGCAGCCTCTTCCTTTATCCATTACTAGGACAGGATTCATGTCTAATTCTTTAATTTCTTTGAAATCGGTGACCAGTTGAGAAAGTCTTTGAATACATTCGGATAATTTGGCAATATCTGATGGTTTTTCTCCTCTTACACCCTGTAAAAGTTTCTGGGTCTTTATTTCTGATATCATATCATCTGCTTCTTTGCTAGTAACAGGTGCTAGCTTGAATGTTACATCTTTTAAGACCTCAACATAAATTCCTCCCATTCCAAGCATAATCACTGGGCCAAACCCTGGTTCTAACTTTGAACCGATAATCATCTCCTTTCCACCCTTTACCATCTCAACTATCAGAACTCCTTTGATCTCCGCCTTTTTGTTGTATTTTTTAGCATTTTTGATAATTGTTTGGAAAGCCTCTTTGATTTCTTTTTCGTTTGAAAGATTTACTTTAACTCCACCTGCATCAGATTTGTGAATTATTTGTGGAGATGCAATTTTCATTACAACTGGATAACCAATTTTTTTTGCAATCTTAATTGCTTCGGTCTCAGTTTTAGCTAGAGCGCTTGCGGGTAACGGTAGTCCATAGGATTTGAGAACTTCTTGTCCTTCTTCTTCAAGTAGATTTGGTCTCTTTTCTTTTCTAACCTTATCAAAAATTTTTTTTGCCTTTGCCTTGTTAACTTTGAATTTAGTAATTTTTCCATCTGGTTCTTTAATCCAATTAGAAAATTTTATCATTGCAGCCAGTGTTCTTATTGCTCCCTCTGCATATGTGTAATAAGGGACATCACCGTCAGCTAAAATTTCTCTGTTGGTAATTCCTTCATCTAAACCCATTAAACTTGCAAGCATTGTTTTACGGTATTTTTTTGACATTGTAACAATTACTTCTGCTAGCTTATCATAATTCAGTGTCCCTGAAGGAGTACACATTGTAATTACTGAACCAACCTTGGGGTGTTTGAGAACTCTATCTAAAACATTATGAAATCGGTTAAAATCTGCATCACCTACGATATCAACAGGGTTTCGAGAACTTCCCCAAGGGGGAATTACGGCATCGATTTTTGGGCGAATACTATCAATTTTTGCCATTTTGACACCTAGTTTTGAACATGCGTCAGTTGAAATTATTGCAGGTCCTCCGGCGTTTGAAACAATAACTAAATCTCCTCCTGTGGGAAGTGGTTGTTTTGAAAAAGCAGTAGCATAATCAAATAATTCCTCCATGGTATCGACCCTAATTGCACCAGATTGTTTTAGTAATGCATCATAAATTTCATCAGAACCCATCAAAGCACCTGTATGAGACATTGCAGCTTTTGCTCCTTCTGGACTTCGTCCTGATTTTAAAACTAAAACTGGTTTTTTGAGTTTACGAGTAATATTTTTACAAACTTTAAGAAACTCTTGCCCATCTCCCATATCTTCAAGGTACATTACAATTACCTTAGTTTGATTATGTGATGCTAGCATTTTTAGAACATCAACCTCACTCATTACGGCCTTGTTGCCCATACTGATTACTGCCGAAAAACCAATACCTTGTGCACTCGCATCTTCTACCAGAGCTGCACAAATGGCCCCACTTTGAGATACAAGAGCTATTTGACCTGATTTTGGAGTAATTTTCAAAAAGGTAGAGTTCATCATTGTCTTTGGGTCAAGGTTCATTACGCCAAGACAGTTTGGTCCAATTATTTGGATTTTGTATTTTTTTGCTATATCTTTTAGTTCTTGTTCTCTTTTTGCTCCTTCTTCATCTACTTCTTTAAATCCTGCAGTTATGATTATTACTCCTCTGATTTTTTTCTTTCCGCACTCTTCTAACACATTGGCTACCAACGTATTTTTGATAACAATAACTGCGAGATCTACTGGTTTTGGAATATCCAAAACACTCTTGTACGCTTTTTTGTAAAATACAGTGTCTCTACTAGGGCTAATTGGGTAAACAGTTCCTGTAAACCCGTTCATAATATTTGATGTAATGGTGCTTCCAACACTTCCTCTTTTGTCAGATGCTCCAATAATTGCTATAGATTTTGGTGAAAGAAAAACAGATTCAGCCACTTTCTTGGAGTTGAAGATTTTGTATAATAAAGCTATTCATAGGAAATTCTGATCCCTATTATTTTAGCTTCCCAACATTTTCCCTGCAAGATTTTCTCTTCTGGGAACCCATGTCAAGGTAAGATTGGGAAATTTTCCAATTAAACTCCATGCTTCTTGAGCCAATATCCTTAGTTGCTCATTATTTATTGCAAAGTCATGATTTAATTGTGAAATTGTATTTTTTGAGTCACTAAAGATTGTGATGGGTTCATTTGAATCTACAAATTTTTTTAATGCCGAAATTATTGCCATGTACTCTGCTTGGTTATTTGTAATATTGGGTTTTTTTTCATAAAATGATTCACCTGTTTCCTTAACAAAAAATCCATACCCACTATTTTCACCCCCAGAACCGTCTACATATACGCTAATTGCCATTGTACACACTCATAATTTTTACACTACAATTTACTTTTTTCTTATTCAATTAAATTGCGATTAATCTAAGGTGATTTTTAAAAAGATTAGCAATCCTGCGAGTTCAGCAATCCCTACTCCCAACATATATGGGAATATTTCGTGAGAGAAGAGTTGATCCATTGAGAAATAGGCAAGACCCCCAATAATATTATGAAGAAACAACATACTTGTTACAACAATCATTCCAAGTGGAAGTTGAGCCTTTGTTTTCCCATACATTTTTCCAAAAATTACAATCAAAATACCCAGTACCCCCATATTTGCGATTGAAACAATAGATAACACTAGAGAGGTAGGTTCCATTTAGAGAAAGAAACCTCCTGAGCGCTTATTTACTTTTATCCAATTTTTCTGCAATTTCATTAAATGTCTCCATATTTACTTCTAAAAAATTTGAGATAAAGTATGTAACTCCATATTTTTCTCCAATCTTTGTAATCAAGTTATTTTTTTCAAGAATCTTAATATGATGCTGAATTGCCTTATAATCCAACCCAAGTTCTTTTGCTAACTGGTTTGTGTTTAATGGTTGTTTTTTTATAGAAAAAATAATCCTTAGACGATTTAATCCTCCACGTGAGCCTGCAAAAATAAACCAAAGGAGTCTTTTTGCATCTGGATCATTTGCCATTAATATCTAATTTCAAATGTTTTTCACTAAAAGGTATTGTGCGGTAAATTTAGGGTGACCTAGAAACTATAAAATACATAATTGGACTAATTTAATTGATTTAGAAATATGATGTTAAACTACGATGCTCCCTTGTATAGACCACCTTCAGAAGCTAAATCCTTAATTTTTCAAGTAACCTTAGGATGTTCTTTTAACGAATGTTCATTTTGTGATATGTATAGGTCAAAACAATATTCAGAAAGACCATGGGATGAAATTAAATTAGAAATTGATATGATGGCAAAACAATTGCCAGATACCTCAAGAGTTTTTTTGGCTGATGGTGATGCATTAAATCTTGATGCAGATTATATGGTAAAAATTGTTAAATATATTTTTGAAAAATTTCCAAAATTGGAAAGAATTTCTTGCTATGCAATGCCAATGAATATCTTAAAGAAAACACCAGAAGAGTTAAAAAAAATGTATGACGCTGGGTTGACCATGTTTTATTTGGGGATAGAAAGTGGTTCAGATATAGTACTAAAAAAAGTAACAAAAGGGGCCACTTCAAAAACTATTATCAAGTCAGTGAATAAAGCAAAGGAGGCAGGATATACCATGTCTTGTATGGTTATACTGGGTCTAGGAGGTAAAAAATATTCCAGGGATCACATTCATGGGACTGCAAAGGTAATTAGCGCATGTTCTCCACAGTATGTGGGTGCATTAACTCTATATCTAGAAAATGGAATTAAGGAGGAGTTTTTGCAAAAATATAATGGAGAATTTGTACAACTAAATGATGATGAAGCTTTGAATGAATTAGAAGAATTACTAAGTAACATTGAGACTAGTGATGAAATTATTTTCCGAGCAAATCATGGTTCTAATGCATATACAATCAAGGGTACATTTCCTCAAGACAAACAAAAAATGTTGGACCAACTAAAATGGATGAAGGAACATCCTGAAGTGGTAAGGCCCCAAGGATTAAGAGGATTTTAAATCAAATTCCTTTGGTCGAGATACACAACCTTGAAAATCGTAACATAGTATTCTCCATCAAAAATTTTAGTTGTTTTTCCATCTTCCACGTTTAATACTCTGAACTTGTACTCGTAGTTTCCATTTTCATTTACATCAGTTTGAGCAAAATGAGATGCGTCATCACCCTTGAAGATTTGAATGATTACCGGGTATCCCTCAACATGATTTGCTATTTTACCTTCGACAAATCCCCAAGGTAAAGAGTCCTTTTCAGGAGTATTGAAAATAAGTGTAGTTTTCTCTAATCCAATAAACCCGTTTATTGGAATGTACTCAGTTTGTGGGAGATGTGAGTGTTCACTAATAAAAGTCTGGCCGGAATGAGGATGCGCAAAAACAATGGATGATGATGAGAGAATAATAATTCCGCTTAGAATTGCTAAAGCCAAGAATTTTGGATTGTCCATATAGAGGAGGTTTTGAATTGGCGATTTAATATTTTCTACTATAGTGTCTCGATGACTATTTTTAGTTTATCAGGTAATTCCGGTAATTCTGTATGACTTTCATTATTTTGAAGAATTTCAGGTCCAATACGCCGAACTCTTTGTGTGCCAATTAAGGTGTCAATATTTCTTTGAATATCTTTTTCAGAAAGAATTTGTTTTAATTTCTCAAAAAGGATTTCTTCTTTTTCATATTTTTTTATTGCATATTGAACAAGTATCATTTTTTCATCCATAGAATAATCTTCCATTTGTAAATTCCCGTCATTTCAATGTAAAAAACATTATCTCTTATGGGATAATTTTCTTGAGATCTTTTATCTTTGGAACCCCAGAAAAAACTAATTTTCCATCAATTACCAAACCTGGAGCTACAAAAATTGGGTATTTTGCCAAGTATTCGGGATTTTCGGTGACATCTATCAAATCATATGATAAACCAAGGTTTTCAAGCATATTTTCAAGTACTTTACAATTCGAACAACCAGGAGTGGTTAAAACTTCAAATTTCATGATTCTATAAATTGATCAGGGTTTTTCTCAAAGGCCCATCTACATGATGCACAACAAAATCGATATTCCTTTCCATTATGTAAAAGGGGTTCTCCTTTGTCAACCTCCATGCCACAAACAGGATCCTTCATAGTACCATTCTCTTTTTGTTAGTAAAATACCATATTATCGGAAAGACAATTAATCCTAAAAACAATATTGGAGCCAATTCCTGGGGAATTCGTGTATCAAAATCGTGAACATGTCCTCCAATATGAAATTCCGGTGGAATGGGTGTCATAGATACCAAGTTATTCCAGGTTATGTGAATTATAGTGGATTCATACCATTCATGTCCTCCAGGAATTCCTTGAATTATTAGAAAAGCCCCAATTAGTATTAACATCCATCCCGTAATTTTTTCAATATTTTCCCTGCTGGAGGTTATTCCTTTTGTGGCATTTACTCCAATAATTGCAAGAACAGAGAGTAGTATTAGAGGAATGGCCCTTCCTACCCCATGAACTATACCAAGGCTTGCTCCAACTTCTGCACTTCCAGTACTTGCAACATAAATTAAAAGCCAATAAAACAAGGGGTTTGGACATCCAACCCCAGCATTTCCTAGCAGCAAACCCATAAAAAATGATTTTGAATAGTCCCCACGATTTTGAATAAATCTTGGAGTCCCTGAATAAGTCGGTAATCTTAATTCTAGTAATTTTAGTTGCGATAGACCAAAGAGAAACGCTGCAATTCCAGCAATCAAAAACATGTAGATAGAAATTTGGTCCAAATCTGCTGTTTGGCCCAAAACTCCAATCCCCAAACCATAGAACATTATTGTTATGGTTAGACCCGCGCCAAACAAGCCAGCCATTAAAAGCCCTTTGTTCCCACCCTTTCCCATACTTAGGGGAATTATTATGAAGACAAGCGGAAGCGTACAAGGTAAAATTATCATTGAGAGTCCTGCAAGGTAAGAGATAATCAGCCAAGAAGGATATGATAGTTCTTGGCCAGCACCAATTGCAGTTTCATTTGTAATTCCAAAGATTCCTCCAACAAAAATTAAGGAAAAAAGTCCAAAGATTATTAATATTACAGTTTTTTTTACCGCAATTACACTTGACACGAATTAAATGAATTTTTCATGTATTTAATCGGACCATAATTTTTTTCAAAATTAACATAGATACATGGGTAGATCTAAAAAAAACTCATTTAGTGAATACTGAACCTAGTAATAATTAGGCTCAATTATTTACAAAAACAAAGATGGTTTTTATTTTTAATATTTTAAGAAGTCCATAATTGGATAAATTTAATTTCCATATTTTATACGAATAAAAAAAATCTAGGCTCAAAAATAATATTTTATGATCTTAAGGTCAATATTTTTTTTTAATAACAATTAGATCATACCATGTGTATTTATGTCATGGACAAAAGGCTAGAGAAAATGAAAGTTACTATTGACAAGGATTTGGAAAAATTCATGAAGTCAATAGCTTTTTTTCAAAGATGAGATTGGACTAGTATCTAAATTTCATCTTTAGTAATTTTTCTAGAATTTATAAAGAAAAAGTTGAGCCTGTCTGAAAAAAATATTACTTACACTAAATTAAATCAGCTATTCCAGTTTTCAATTCATGAGCTTTACTGATTGCCCTAGATGTGCAAACCAAGGATTAATGATGCCACTGAAAAAAGAGGAAAAAGGTTTTGTTTGCTCCATGTGTAAATCATTTTATCCAGAGGAGTAGTTTGATATTCAATATATGCTTAAAAATATTTCTTTAGATAAAAAATAAAATTTTCAATATTTGTAAATTGCGGAACCATTTCAAAATGCAATAAATTCAGAAATTATTTAGCAAGAAAAGTTTGGTAAAAAACAAATATTTCAGGGCACCTTCATAAATTAAAGAATTTAATGATAAAATTAAAGGGAATTACAAAATTTGTTTAATGAATTTAGACCCATAAAGAAAGATTTCTTTGCATATTTCTAACCTGTTGGTAATTTTTTAAAATAGTTTTTTCACACGAGAACCCTAGGTTAACTATTTTAAAATCTAAATATTTTTGAAAAATATATTCCAAATCCCAACAAGGAAAGAAAAAATGAAAACTCTTTACTGTTAGATTTTTTTCTTTATTTTGGAAAATTACTCGTCGATAAATGGATTCGTCAATTTCCTGTAGACAAACAGAACATTTGGAGTTATTTCTAGAGTTTTCTTCAATAATTAGTCCGTATTTCACTTCTTGATGAGCGTTAATATTTGAGGAACTTGATTTGAAATTGGAATCACATGATTCTATCATAAAGTTTTTTGTGTGATTTTTTTATATTACATCTGGTTAGCTTTATTTCTAAGATTTTTCTAATTTAGCTATTCATTTTATTTCATAGGATGTACATAGAAAATCTTATCATCTAGAATATCCAGTAAAATTTATGGAAATTCAAGACGCTGCTGAAAAAATTCTGAAGGTAAGCCCCTCAGTTCGAGTAGTAAGTGTGTGCGATCTCAAGGGTAAATTGATTTTTTCTGCACGATCAAAGAAAGTGAATATTTTGGTCTCAAAGAAACAAAGTTTGGGATCACTAAAGGCTGCAGCATATGATTGGAAGCAGAGAAAAAAGCTATTAAGATCACTTGGAGCATGCAAATATGTCGTTGCAGAATACGATAAGGTCAAGAGAATAGTAATTCCTGCGGGAAGAAATCACCTCTTGTACGTAACTACCTCGGCAACGCTAGATCACAACAAAGTGATTCGTAAGGTACGATCTTTCAGATAGCCGTACGAATTAAAAATTTTTTATTTTTTGTTAAATTCCCATTACCCCAAGGTCTTGTTCTGAAGATTTTTGGACGTGAATTTCGTTTGATTATTTACTTTTTGAGTTTTCTTCTTCCAGTTCCTCTTCCAGAGCTTACCCACATACCTTTTGTTGATTTTTGTGGGGTACTTGGAATGTCACCGAATTTGATTTTACTTGTTCCCCGGCCTACTGAGATATACTTGTCTTTAGATCCTTCTTTTCTATCTGCTTGAACTTTTTTGAAATCCTCTCCGGACCATTTTTGCCCCGAATCATCTACTTCAATAATCTTGGTTCCTCTTCCACTTCTAATTCTAATTTTTCCCATTATTATTCACATTTTGTATAGAAATTCTTCTTAATAAAATTTTTAAAACTCCTTAAAGGGATTATAAAAGTACATAAGGTCACGCTCATAATAATTTGGGCAAAATGGGGTAAGCAGGGTTTGAACGCTCAGTTTAAAGTAATAATCCAAAAAATCTTTGGATTTTGCCATTAATACATTGTATTCATCTTTTTCTTTTTTCTCATATCCTTTTCTTTTGAAGATGATTCGTTTGAATAATCATACTCTGGATATAGTTTCAAAAATCTTGTCTCAATTGATTCCTCATAAGATTCATCGTCAATGTTATTAGAATATTCCATCTAAGATCGAGCTCTAATCTATTTGTCTACCCGTCACGGAGATTTAAACATTAAGAAATCTTGTTTTAATTTAAATACAAACATACGGGTTTTTGGTTCCTTTGATGGATGAACCTGTATGAATGCCCAGGTAAAATTAAGGTCAACAAATTTCGAAAAATTGGATCAACAAAATAGATTCTTTGGTTTATCTCTAGTTTTCTAAATCATGAACGAATGAAAAATATTGAATATATGATAATTTGTTCAGTTCTCCTTACCTCAACTTTGGGTTTGGCATCAAATGCCTACGCTGAAGGTTTAGTATTATCTGCAGAAACAAACTTTTTGGAATACAGGTATAATCAAATCCCTGCTATTTCAGGCATTGTAACAGATTTGGATGGAAATCCTTTGTCCAGAGTCCAGGTATTTGCATCATTTCCATATGTGAAAACAGGGGTAACAGCAGATACCGATGGTAACTCATCTTATTCAACTACCATAATCGGTTTTACTACATTTAATGATGGAAAATTTCTCTTAAACCCAACTAATCCTAGTCCTGCAGGTGAACATACCATAAAAGTTACCGCAAAAAAAGACACGCTAGAAGAAAGTGTCTTTGTGACCTACAAAGTAAAGGAAAATCCCAGAATTGCAAAGTCAGTTAATGATTCCATGGTTGCAGTCGAACCTAGCAGATTTTCAATTGATCCATTAGACCAGCAAATGGAAACTCAAAAAAAGCAAGTGGAAGAAAATCAAAATGTTATTATTAAAAAAAATAAATCCCAGCAAGTCATAGAACAGCAACGTCAGGTTGCTGAACAGGATTTACAAAATGATCTAATTGGTTTTGAGAAAAAATATGAGGCAAATTCCCCCAGAAACGCTTTTGCAAGTTTTATAGAAAAAATTGATCTGTCCCTAAGGGCATTATTCTGGGATCAGTTTGAATTTACTCAAAACATCCATGATCAAGCCTATCAGGCAAAGGTTGAAGCCTTAAAGCAAGGTCAAACATCTCAGCAGGCAACGAAAGTGTTTCAAGACACGGCAGCTGTTTCTCATGAAGAACTAGTAGAATATAATGAGATGTTAAACGTAAAGCATGGTTTTGCTAATCAAACTATTCAAGACAAATTTGATAAAAAGGGTAAACTTCCTAGAACAGAGGATTAATCTTTTTTCAAATTTTATCCTTTCAAAAAAATATTTTAAAGTAAAAAAAATAATAGCTATAAATCCACTTGGTTAGGTTCTAAATAAGCCATGGCTCAAGCACATATTATTCCTTGTAAGGCACATCTCTGGTGGATTTGCTCATCAGTGTCAAAATGACATTTATTACAAGTAAATTTTATTGGCTCATCGCAAGTAGTACACTTTTCTTTTATTTTCAATTCAGTTCCACATTTTCTGCATGAATCGTTTCTCATAAATGATATCATTAAAAATAGGATATTAAATACGGTCAACACTCGAGCTGACCAGTCATTTCCGTATTTTACCACCACCTATGAGCAAGTTTATTCATAGAATAATCATGAAAACACAAACAACTCAAACAAAGCCCACAAGTACGTGGGATACCATGGTCCATGCACCATTCAAAAAAGTAGTCAAGTTTGACTTGATTTGTATGGGACTAGGTATCGTAATGGGAATGGGCATAGGTGCCTTTTTAGTTACAGGAGTCTAAAACTCCCTAACTAATTTTTTATTATACTAAATTATTAGGATAATGATGAAGTTTTCCCGTGTCGAACCAGCATATACTTCAAAACATGGATGTAGATTAGTATGGGAGGGAAAGGATGAAGATGATTCTGATACCGTAATCCTAAACAAAGAAGAGTTAGAATCCCTAGTCGAAATTTTAAAAAAGGATGTTACTGGAACCATTCCCCTTGAAGACCAAACAAGTTCAATTTTGGTAAATTCTGATGTTACACAATTTACTTTTCAGGATCACAGACAACTTGAGGCAGATACCTTTGAGCTTCAAAAACAAATCCTAGAATTTGCAAAAGTTCCTCATGATCCTCAATACGTTCACATTAGTTCAAAAGAATTCTACCCCTCAGTATGGATTAGAAAAGAAGAACCAAAAAAGGAAGCGAAAGTAGATTTGAAAAAGCAAAGCTCCTCAAAAGAATCGCTTTTGCATGCGATTTTATTTTCAAAACCTGTAAAGAGCGATCAAGAATTAGATGAATCTGATATTTTTAGAATATTTGCGACAAGACGTTCTACAAGAAAATTTTCCAAATCCCAAGTGGAGGAATGGAAGGTTGACAAAATTTTAGCTGCCGCAGATACTGCACCTACTGCAGGAAACTTTCAAGGGCTGAAAATATTTTTAATTAAAAACTCCAAAACCAAAGGAGCTCTTGTAGAGGCTGCCAATAAGCAACCATATGTGAATGCACCTGTTGTGTTGGTATTTTGTATGGACCCATCTAGAGTAAATCTAAAATTTCCTAAAGAAATTCTGGAAAAGTTTTCCCTGCAAGACGCAACTCTCGCGGCAGCCTATTCACAGATTGCAGCTTCGGGTCTTGGTTTGAGTTCTATTTGGATTGGAATGTTTGATGAGAAAATGGTACAAACCATTCTAGGAACCGAATTGAGACCATCCTCAATACTGTGTATTGGATATCCAGACAAGAAAAAACCTCCAAAATCTAGAAGAAAGCTCAAAGAATTAATCGAGGTAATTGAATAAAGAAACAAAACAGTTAGAACCAGCTAATTTTCATCTGGTTTTTAAATGGTAAATTCAAAGATGATTACTCATGACTGATCTTATTGATGAGACTGCCAATTATGTTTTAGATCTTGCCAGCCCTCAAAGATTAAGTATTTTATTTGAATTACTCGGTAAAAATTCTACCCCTACTGAAAT
>JAHELB010000069.1 GCA_024644385.1 Nitrosopumilaceae archaeon
TGGACAGCCATCATCTACACAAATATCACCTTCTAAAATTTCACCTGTAGGACACTCAATAGGAACACAAATTCCGCCTTCGAGAATTTCTCCGGTTGGACAGCCATCATCTACACAAATACCATCAACTAGTATCTCACCTGCTGGACAACCATCATCTACACAAATACCATCAACTAGTATCTCGCCTGGTGGACATACAGTTGGATCACATGCATCTCCTACTCCGTCACCATCTGAATCTTCTTGACCTGGATTGTAAACATGTGGGCAATTGTCCAAATCATCGGTAATTCCATCATCATCTATATCATCATCAGTAGGTGGAAGCTCACACGCAAAGGTATCACCGTGACCGATGTGTGTATCCACTGAGCTAATGTCAACAACAATTGGAACTACGTGGTCAGGGTTATTGTGAGGTCTATGGCAGATGAAAAAGTTGGGGGCTTTATCTGCATTTGCGATTTGTTCCAACCCTGCAAATGAACCAATTGAAAATACAAAAACCGAAAATAAAATTAAAGCTAAATGGCCTTTCATTACCTGCTATCCCCCATGGATCTTCCGTTTTTCAAGGTATTAAGAATATTTGTTGTCACAAAATTTTGTTACAATAGGTATTTGAACTAAACCAATCACTAAATATTATGAGGTGGAGGTTAAAAAAAAATTAATTATTTTTTTGAAGCGCTAACCAACGAAATCACATCTCTGTCCCTCAACTGATAATCTATGGGCAACCTTAGATTATATCTCAAATCTTTTGCATAGAGAAGTCCTTTGGTAAGATCTGTGTGAATTTCCCTAGCTAAATCGTTTACTGTGGCTCCATCTTTTAACAAAATTAGATCCGGAAGTACCCGACCTTTTCTATCTGATAAATTCTTGTCATCAGCCACAGGATAAATTGAATTCATTTTTAGTAATTTAAAGACAGCAATGTTTAGGGCAAATTGGACCCCAGTTCGCATAAATTCACCCATTATTCCTTTCTTAATAAAATCTAGAGCTATAGTCTGTTTTTTATTCAGCTCTTCGGATTTTACAATAGTAAACTCCTCTGAGCCTGGCGAATACTTTATCAATCCTTTTTGTTCGGCTCGTCTTAAACTAAGCTCACTATCGCCACTTGCAGGAATTACAATTGTGTCATTGTAACGTTCTCTTAGTCGATCAAAATTCTTGTCAGCCCCTACTACGTCAATTTTATTTGCCACTATCAAGGTGGGTTTTGAAATCCTCCGCAAATGAGCAGCAAATTTTTTACTATCAGATATATCAAAATCATCAAAAGCTTTGTCAGTCAAACCAGTGGAACGTAAAGTATCCTTTACGTGCAAATTGGTTACACCGATCCCTCGATACAAATCAGTCATTGCCTCTATTACATCAGATCCTGTTCGAATAGATTTTGAAACTTTTTCTCTATTTCCTTCTAAAATTTTTTGATACCACATTACAAGTTCTTCTTCAATATCTGCAAAATCCGATATCGGATCACCAGTTCCCACTTCACTAATTTGCCCTGTTGAATCTATTCCACCTGAAGCATCAACGATATGCAACAACGCATCAGATTGGGCAGCAATAGAGAGAAATTGATTTCCAAGACCTTTTCCTTTCCACGCATCTTTGATAAGCCCTGGCAAATCAATTAATTCGATTGGAATGTATCTCCAACCATCAACACATTTTGAATTGTTGGGATTATCCTGTACTTTGAATTCAGGATGAACACACAAAGTAATCGCATGAGAAATTCCAGAGATTGGTTTTTTCGTAGTAAATGGATATGATGAAATTTCTTCAGATGATAATGTTGCGGCATTAAAAAAAGTGGTTTTCCCAGTATTAGTTTTTCCTATTAATCCAATTCTTAATGGCACAAGTTCTTTATTGTTTTAGAATATTTATCTCTGCCGAGAATGTGTTTGAACTTTGTCTTTAATTTTTTCCAATGTTTGATCAATTTCTTTAATTGCCCATTTAATGTCCTCTTTATCTTCATTTGAGATTTTATCTCTCCATTTTTCTAAAACAGTATTTGTAATTTCACAACTATTATAGAGAATATTCCAGTAGGGATGATGTTCAGCTGTTGTATAGGCCAATTCTGTAACATCGTTTAATCCATTTTTTGCCCTTGCCAATTCAGATATTTTTTCTCCAAAAATTTTGATAATGTTGTTATCAAGATCTTTTTCAATTTTTATCAAGGTGTTGTTTTTTTCATGCTTTGTGGCAAGGGTTTCCAATTCATTGTAAAAATCCTCAAAGGTCATTATTTGCATAACCTTTGGTGTTCAGCTAACATACACCTGTTAAAAACAATTTTAATTCCGGCTTTTCTGGCTAGTTCTTCTGCTTCTTCGTTGTGGATTCCCTCCTGCAACCATATTACCTTTGGATTTTTCAATATTGCTTCTTTTACAAAAGGAAGTACTTTTTCTGAGGGTCTAAAGACATCTACAATGTCTATTTTTTCTTTTATATGAGAAATTGATTCAAAGCATTTTTTACCTAAAATTTCATTTGCACTAGGATTTATTGGAAGTATTTCATAATTGTTTTCAGATAAATATTTTGGTACATAGTGTGCCGCTTTATTTTGATGTTGGGACATTCCTATTACGGCTACTTTTTTTAAAGAAAGAATTTCTTTAATTTCATCGTCAGTGTAATTGTCTTTTTCCATAAAAAAGCAAAATCTTTGAGAAATATAATGTTTGAAAATGAAGAGGTTTTCTTGAGATTATTTTGGATTAACAAGACCCAAAAGTGATATCAAATTAATAAAATTATCAAAAATATCTGAAACAGTGACTATTTTAATCTCTTAAAAAAAGTAAGACTATGGAACCTGAACCAAAAGACTTGATAGTCCTGGGAGCAATAAAAAATGGATTTAAAAATTTTGATAAAATAGAGAAAACCACACAGATTGAAGGTGAAGAGCTAAATTCTATTCTGGAGAAACTTGAGGAACGAGGTTTCATTACGGTTCAAGAAAAAAAAGGATGGCTTGGTACTAAAATAGAAATCATCATCACTGAAAAAGGCTCTAAAGAGGTAGATGAAAGAGTTCATGAATTGCAAGAAAAATGGAATCAGATGTCTCTTATTTACAAAACTGGAGACAAGCAAAAATTAAAACAATACATGGATGATAACAAATCGTTTCTTCCCACAATGATGTTTTTTGGAATTATGGATATGATGATGTTTTCAATGATGTTTAGTATGATGGGAATGATGATGTCAGACTATGTACCTCAAGAAAGTATTCCAGAGGGAATGGATGGTAATGAAATGGATGGAGGATCTGACGTTGATGACGGGGGATTTGATATTGATATTGGTTTTTAAAAAATAATTTTGATAAAAATATTAGTTTTCATTTTGAGGAATTATTGGTTTTCAAATAAAACTTTTTGATATTCTTTTATTAGTTCATCAGTGATTTTTAGTACGTAAATTGATTCTGCATCACTTAGATGATCACGGCCATCACTCACAGCGTTTTTTATCGCTGTGTTGATTTTGTTTATCAGGATAGGATTATTTTCTGAATTCATCACTTCTATCGCCAATAATAATTTGGCAAGAAATTACTTAAAGGGTTTCTTTCGTCATACCATAATATTACACTAAAATGAATATGGATGCTAATCTTAATAATTCCACTTCTCAGATAGGCCATTCCACAAGGAACGAAATGGGGTTGGGTCTTTTTTTATTTCCTCAGTTATTCTGTTTTTTAAAACAAAAAAGAAGTTTTCTAATGCATCAATTCCTCCATCGTCAAAAAGTTCTTTTCCAATCTCAGTAATACGATCTTTTTTTTCCTTTACCTCAGGAGATTCTGGATTTTGAAGGCAAAAAGTCATTAAATCAATAAGTTCTTCCTCTAGCATAAAGTCCATACAAAAAAATGGGCTTTAATAGTTAAAAACTATTATTTTTCCAAGAATTCTCTTATTGTTAAATAAAAATAGTCAAGAATTTTTCAAAAAATCATATTCAAACTGTCAGCGTTAATGGGAGAAAAAATCCCAGTAAAAAATAAATGTAAAAAATTTTTGATTAACCAAAACATTACATAGTATATCTAAATATTATTCAAGTGAATGGCAAGAAAATACAAGCCAATAATTTCCTACAGATTAAAGGAAATTCCCATAAAACAGATAAAAATTTGGAAGGAAGC
>JAHELB010000007.1 GCA_024644385.1 Nitrosopumilaceae archaeon
CAGAAAATCATAGTTCTAACATTAGTTACTTGACAATAAAATCTCCATATGGAAACACAACTGGTAGTGGTTGGTACATTAAGGAAAAAACTGCTGATTTTACTATTTCAGAAAAATATGTTTATGATGAATATCAAGACGGTATAAGATATGCCTTTAGCGGTTGGAATGATGGAAATACTCCAAATTCGCTGAATAACTCTATCATTATGAACCAGTCTAAAGTGGTTACCGCAAATTGGACAGAACAATATCGTTTAGACTTTGTAAATACAAATCAAGACGTAACCCTATTAGGTTCAGGTTGGCATGATAAAGGATCCCTTGCGACCCTAACAGCAATAAACAATTCTAATCTGGACAAAACCATATACACATTCAAAGAATGGTTAAGTGCAGGCCCAAATGCTGCAATAATACAAAACTCTACGTTATCCTCAACAAACATTGCAATGGAGAAACCATATTCGATTATGGCAGATTGGCAGGAGCAGTATTATCTTGATGTTAATAGTGGTTATGGACAAGTAAACGGTTCTGGATTCTATGATGCAGGTACATATGCCACATCTTACATCAACTCTGAGATTCAGGAAACAGGTCAGTCAGGAGTTAGAGTAGCATTTGATGGGTGGACTGGGGATGCAAATTCTCAATCCATGAACGTTAAGGTATTCATGGATTCTCCAAAGTCAATAGAAGCAAATTGGAATAAACAATACTTCCTAACAGTAAATTCAGAATATGGCAATCCCCATGGTTCAGATTGGTATGATGAGGGTCAAATTGCCACGTTTGGAATAAAAATTCCTAGGGAACCTGTAGGATTCTGGAACCAGCAAGTGTTTTACGGTTGGGATGGGAGCTCCGAAACACCTGGAATGAAAGGGACTACTTTAATGAATGGACCAAAAACAATAACTGCCAATTGGAGTGATGACTCTTCGCTTTCTATACTGAACATCGGAATAATAGTTGGGCTAGGAGTAGTGGCATCAATTGGTTTTGTAATCCTAAAGAAGAAAGTCAAGCCAAATTCTTCTAATGAATTTAGGATAGAGGAGATTGAAAATTGGACATCCAAAAAACCATAATACTAATGCCAATAGTAGGAGTCTTGCTAATTGCATCATATGGGTTTGGTGCTTCAATAGCAACTGCTTCAGAGGTTAATCAAATAAAATCTTTAGAGATACTAACAACAACGGCAGGAAACGATGAAGTTGTAGATAGCATTGATATGGGAACAGGCGACAGTATTAGTTCTATTATTTTAAATTTCAAGGGTAGTCTTTCTAGTGGTACAACAGTGGATATATCATTAAAAGACTCATCTGGATCTGAGATTGGGAATGGTTCAGAGACTCTTTCCTCTCAAACAAGTGTTGTAACAATTACCCTGACAGATACTATTACCGCAGCAGAGAGACCTACTATGACAAGTGTTAGCATTACAATTTGATGAGGATGATGTGATAATGCTTGCAAAAATAATTCCCCTGACAACATTGCTAGTAGTGGCATCAACGGTTCTAGGTTTTGGAGCCCCTCTTGGTACCTCTGCAACTTTAGATAACTTTGGAGGTGATGATAACGTAGGGGTCACTGGAGCAGATACCTTTGTTACTAAAGTAACCTGGGATCAACAAGGCGCTGCCCATATAAAAGGCGCAACTGTTGATATTAAAAATACAGATACAATAGCTCATACATATGAAATATGTGTAATCTCCAAAGAAAGTAATGGAGACCTCTCAGATACAGTTGGAACAACTTCAGATTGTGCCAGTACTGGATCTATTTCATCAAGTGCAGTAGGTTCGGCGACCATAACTTTTAACTCGAAACTTAAATACTCAGCACTTCAAGATACCGACATTTCTATTGAACAAACAGCCTAAGATGGTTTTTTCTGAGAGGTGCCAAATTTGAAATTAAAAAAGAAATCTATTATTGGTCTTGTTGCCATATTGCCTGTTTTGTTTTTTTTATGGCCAACTCATCTTTATGGTAATACTAGTTACATAATGCTCTTAGGAAACAGTATGTATCCAAACATCGAAAGTGGTACTCTGATAATAGTTCAACCAGATGAGCAGTACTTACTTGGGGACATTATAGCATTTGTTAATGAGGATAATGTTAACGTAGTTCACCGCATAGTCGAGGAAACAGATGAAGGGTTTGTTACAAAGGGGGATAACAATCCAAAAAACGATGAAGAAGCAGTACCATATGATGAAGTGTTGGGGCGGGCAAAATTCATTATACCCTATGTAGGATTTACTTCGCTATTTTTAAAATCACCATTGGGGATGGCAATTTTTGGAGTCTGGGTCTTAATTCTGGTTCTGCCTAAGAAACCTCGCAAGGAGAAGGTTGGGGAAGGACATATTTTCAAAATTTTTCATGTAGCACTTGGTGCAAATGTAGTGAGCTATGTAATGACACAGGTTGCACTTGGAATTGATATAAAATCCTCCGAGATCATGAATATTCCTCTAGCCAATTTTCTTGAATTATCCACTGCAAGTACAATTTCATTTGCTCTTTTTTTTAGCGTAATTGTTGCGTTTTATTTCTTTGTTCGAAATATTGAGAGCACCAAACCAAAGGGAGGAGATAAAATTAAATTAATTTTTGCAGCAAGTGGCACAATGATTCTTGTCATACAAATAATGAATATTATCAACCTTCTACCAATTTTTTTAACCTAGCGAGATAACATTTTTAATGTTAATAGCCTACACGCATAAAAAATTCTTTTTAATATTTAGCGTAATGAAAATTAAAAATTTCTGATTTAGTTCGAGCTCCTTTACTCTTGTTTTAATTTGAGTTTTATCATTTTGTATTTTACAAAGGATGAATTTTGATTCTAAAGTATTGTAATAAATCCATATGACAATAGAGTATCCTTAAAAGTAATTTCTTGCTATTTTATATCGGGCATGGAGAGAATGTGGAACGTAGTTGTACTGATAGCTATTTTGATCGTAGGATCAATATCAGTTGCAGTGTAAATACTCTAGTCATTGATGAATAACTTGCCTTACCGTATATCTTATTTCGTGATTCTTAGATAATCATCATAAATCTCTTATGTTTCTTGGGTTCCATTAAATAGGTCAGGTATAATTTTTATCCACATATCCGTTTCTGAATTGATTAATTTCATACAATTTTTATTCACCTTAAAGTATAGATTTGTCCATTCGATTTATTAAACCAGTGTTATGGAATTAGTCTTTGTGTTGAGTAGTAAGAGGGTCAGAAGGGATCAGATGAGCATAATGGCTGACATTTTATTGAGTATAAAACAACCAAAAATTTTAACACACATAATGTACGACACACAATTGAGCTACACTCAACTAAAGAGACATCTTGAAACCCTGATTTCTTTGGGTCTAGTAGTTGATGTAAAGTCTAGAGATAATCAACGTTCTTTCAAACTTAGTGAAAAGGGAAAAATCTTTGTTGCCACCATTGCAAAAAATGGTAAAAATAATAAAAGAAAAAACTAAACGTTACCGCTCAAATAATTTGGAGATTGTTTGCTAGATTAGTTCAATACTCGTCCTTTTTGTTCATCAATTTGAAAAAGCTACAAATCACGTAGAGGTAAATCCCATAACATGAATATGAAAACAAAGATTACCTCAATTTTTGTTTTAATTATTGCTGTTTTTTTTATTTATGGTGGTTTGGCAAATCTTATGGGTTCGGCAGATTTAGCGAGAACTATAAATTTACAAAATCTGGAGGGTGATTTTGAATCTATTGAGATTTATTCCTATGCCTATTCTGACGATAACAAAGGAAGAGCAAATTATTCAAGTCAGGAATTTGAAAACATTGTTCCAGATGATAGTTGTTCTTGTATAGCTTTTAGATTTGACGATGTACAAAATGGATGGTTATCTTTTGTTCAGCTTGAGATAATACAGAAATTTAGAGGCCAAAATATTCCTCTCACAATTGGAATAATGGGAAATGAATTACGAGGATATATGGCAACTTATGTTAAAGAAATTACCAATGAAGCTAATTCTACAATAGAAATTGCAAATCATGGTTGGCTACATGAGGATTTTACTACTATAGACAAAAAAACCCAAAGTCAATTAATGCAAAAAACCAATAAAAAAATATTTGAAGTAACTGGAAAAACTCCCAGTATTTTCATTCCTCCTTTTAATGTTTTTAATAACGATACAATAAAAGCAATGAAAGAAAATAATTTTACTCATTTTAGTTCTAGTGTTGTTAATAGCCAACCCCCTTACCCTCTAAAAAAATCTGATTTGTATCATTTCCCAGAGACTGCTACAACTGGTACCATTAGTTCGGAGCTAAACCTTTTTGAGGGTCTTTCACATAAAGAAACCTTAAAAGATATTCAAGCTAGCCAAAATATTTTTGGGTTCTCAGTTGTGGTTATGCATCCACAGGAATTCTCGATTATTAAAAATGGAGCTTATTCTGATCAGATTGACCCGAATCAAATTCATGAACTTGATTTGTTAATTAACGAAATCCAAAAATCTAATTTGAAAATAGTTTTTCTAAGCCAAATTAATGAAAATTTGGTTGATCCTTTAAAAAATAAAAAAACAGAATTAGCAAAATCAGGATTGCAAAATCAGGTAGGTATACCAAATTTAGAATTTGGTTCTAGACAAAGTTACCAATCTACTCCGATTCCCTCCTGGATAAAAACAAATGCAGAGTGGTGGGTTCAGGACAGAATTGATGACCAAACCTTCATTCAAGGAATCCAATTTTTGATTAAAGAAGGAATAATGGTTGTTCCTAAAACAGAAAAGGTTGAAAATTATTCAGAAACATTTGTCCCAGTCTGGATAAAGAACAATGCAGGTTGGTGGACACAAGGATTGATTTCTGATGATGATTTCCTGAAAGGAATAACATTTCTAGTTGAAAAAGGAATAATTGTCCTTTAACTAAATTCATTCTTTCCGAAAAAATAATTTAAATTAAACTAGTGGGTTATTTACGTAAAATTTTCGTGGATATCTTTTCGCTAAAATATAATAAATTTATACCTGCCATTAAACCAAATATCATACTTGAAAATATCACAGTAGAATGTTTAAAATAAAAAATTAAAAAATCATAGCTTACCATTGGAACAATTAGCATAGGAAATAATATTATCAAAAGTTTAGCGATATACTTGATTGGGTTATTTTTAATAATCTTAATTTGCCGTGATTGTTCATCAGGGACTCGAAATGTTCCGACCATTAATGGCCATTGGTTCAATGGATTTAAAGAATTACTACCTATTGCTACCTGCGATCTTTTTTTATTTTTTTCATCCTTGCCAAAAAACAAATTCAAAGCCTCCAAAGGAACCTTTCATTTTAGGTCAAGGGTATGAGATATGATAAAGGATTAGTTAGAGTATGGGCCCGAAGGGCTTCGATCCCTTGGCTCACCGGTTATGAGCCGGTTACTCTACCAAGCTGAGTTACGGGCCCTACAAAAAAGAGAAAAATCTTCAGTTTAAAATGTTATGAGCTTAACAGTATGCTTCATAGCAGCTATCAAGCAACAGGTTTTGTGCTGAGATGGATTTGTCTGCAATTTGTATCAATTCGTTAGTACTAGTTGATGCTACCTCTATGATATTTCTCCACACAGCTGCATGTCGGATGTCTGCTTCTGTATGCAGTTTGAAATATTCAGTTGCATCTTCGTTTGAAATACCATAAAACTTTGATAGTCCATCGAGTTTTGTTTGGCTGATTTTTGGAATTTCTTTTTCAAATGCATACATTGCACAAGAACCTCCCTCATAGGAATTCATTAAATCAGACAAATCTGATACTGCTTTTTTGGTTTTCTCCAAGCCGCTATATTCTATCAGTTCTTCCTCTGATATTCCAAGATTGGTTGCAAATTTTATCCAGGGTTGTACGTGATCTGCCTCTTCTTGCTGATTTTCGATTAATTTTGGAATTATAGCTTCTGGGGCTTTACTAATTATAGGCGTCATAAAGGATGGTACAGCCTTTACAAGTTGAAAGTATTCTTTAGAATATCCCGCTAGAGATTCTATTGTAAGTTTTCCATCAGACCACATCTCGTAGAATGGGTGTTTTAGCAAGCTTCTTTCTTCAATCATTTCATCAATACGTTTTATCAAACTCATATTCTTTGTCGTTTTTGCCAATAAAAAAATCTTTGTTGTTTACAAAAGATTTTATGGACAAAATATGAAATTGGTTTGGGTTCCAGTGGTGTAGACCGGTCAAGCATACTGCCCTTTCAAGGCAGTGATCCCGGGTTCAAAATCTAACGATGAAAATCCCGGCTGGAGCACCAAGATTTATTTAGTAATGAAAGAGCTTTTTGACTAGGCAGTCTTGGACAGGAAAAATTTAGAGATTAATCCTTTACTTGAAAACTATGGCAAATATATTGATAAAATAAATCGTTCTTTGGATAAAGAATTAGATCTTTATTCAGAATCAGAATTCATAGAACCACTAAAATATTCTTTAGATGGGGGCAAAAGAATTAGACCAATTATCCTAGTTTTGGCAGCTGAAAGCGTAGGAAAAATTGATGAAAATACACTGGTGGCATCATGTGCTGTAGAGTTTTTACATATGGAGTCTATAATTCACGATGACATTATTGACAATGAAACCTTGAGAAGGCAAAAGGATCCATTTCACATCAAATATGGATACAACACGAGTGTCTTGACTGGAGATTTTGTTTTAGGATTGATTCTTGGAATTTCCTCAAGGTTAGATAATGCAAGAATTACAAAGGAATTGGCAAGCACGGCCATGCTAATGAGTGAAGGTGAAATGATTGAAAATCGGCTTGAAACAAGTGAAGATGTTACCTTTGATGATTATCTAAAAGTAATAGAATACAAAACGGCAGTTGCATTTCAAGCAGCTTCCAGAATAGGAGCAATCATTAGCAAAGGAACGGAAGAACAGATAGAATCCTTAACTGAATATGGAAAAAATATAGGAATCGCGTATCAAATTAGAGATGATTTGTTGGATTGGAAAAATGAGGATAAATTATTTAATTTTCTTATCAAAAAAAGTTCTGATCCAAGGGATGTCTTTGACAAGATGGAAGATCTTTTAAAAGATTTCTCTGAAAAAGCAAGACTCGGATTACGTAAAATTCCAGACAATGACGCAAAAGTTAATCTTGAAAAATTAATAAAGTTGACAATGTTTAAGGCATAAAGCCATTACTAATTACAGGAGTTGCAAATTCTACGAATTTGATAACTGGATCTGGATATACACCAAATCCTACCAAGAAGATGATAGAAAATATCATTACTGCAATAACGGATTTTGGTTCTGATACTCTCTTTTCTGTTTCACCTTCAAAGTACATTCGTCTCATAATCCAACCATAGTATGCCAGTGATAGTGCACTGTTTAGAACTCCAGCGATTGCAAGCCATGGAGCCCACCACAAAGCAGGTGTTGCATCCAAGGCGCCACCAAATAACATTAATTTACTCCAAAAACCAGCAAGGGGAGGAACGCCAGCTAGTGCCAGTAATGAAATTACCAATCCCAATGAGGTAATTGGCATTCTTCTTCCTAAACCTTTTAGTTTATCTAGATTAGTAACTGCAAGAGTAGTAACAATTCCTGCAACAGCAATAAAGGCCATTCCTTTCATTACAGCATGATTTAAAATTTGATATAGAGACCCTTGTAATCCGAGGGAGCTATGAGGAGCTACTGCAAGCCCGATGAGTATGTATCCAGCATGTGCAATACTTGAATAGGCCAACATTCTGGAAAGATTCTTTTGCATGATTGCTGCAATGTTACCGATAGTCATAGTCATAATGGCTAAGATGCCAAGCGCAAGAGTCCAATCCAGATTAAGGACAACCATCCCAAGAACTACTATTCGAATGGTGGCGGCAAAACCAGCTTTCTTTGTACCGGCTGCTAATAAAGTAGTGATAGTTGGAGGAGCACCTTCATAGGTATCAGGCAGCCATTGATGGAAAGGTACCAATCCCATCTTAAAACCAAATCCTGCAATGAACATACCCATTGATAATAATGCAAGTGGAACAAGCCCTGGATCTAGGTTTGAATATCCTTGTATAACTTCCCCGATGTTAGTTGATCCAGTTATTCCATAGGTAATTGAAATACCATAAACTATGATTGCAGATGACAATGCGCCAAACAAGAAGTACTTTAAGGCCGCCTCATTAGATTGAGGGTTTTTCTTAATGAATCCGACAAGAGCATATGTTGGGATACTCATTAACTCCCATGCAACAAATAACATGATCAAATCTGTAGAGTATGCGATTAACACCATGCCTATCGTTGAAAGTAAAATTAAGGAGTAGTATATCGCAGGATAATTTTGCTTTCTCATGAAATTAAAAGAGCCAACCGTTGTGAAGATGGCTACAATTAACATTGCTATTGCAAAGAATCCACCAAACGCATCATCAATGATTACGTCTTCTGAGAATAATGCAGATGGTAGAATATTTTCGGTAATGAATTGGTAACCCACATATGCAATTGAAATAATTAAGGCTGCAAATGCAATTGCGGCATAAAATGAATTTGAGCCCTTTTCTTTTCTTATAACATTAATTACAGGTAAAACAACACCTGCTATTCCGAGAATTATTATTATTGCAATTGGAGTTGAACTAATTTCTATCATCTCATAACACTCCTAAATCAACAATATCAGAACTACGAATAGTAATCCTGCTCCAAATACGAATAGGTATGATTGAGACACACCTGTCTGAGTTCCTTGAACAACCTTGGCACTCCAGCCAACAGCCTTTTGGAATCCGTCATTCATTCCATAATCAATTGCTGTCTTCTCAAAGTATCTGTATACTCCCCTTGCAAGCCAAAGTGGGGCTACAACAAAGCACCAATAGATTATTGCGTTTAGATACCATCTGTTTAGGAGGGTTTTATGAATAGCATAAAAGAAAATATTTGAATTTACAAACTTTGTGGCATCAACCCACCTTCCAATATAGAAGATGTAACCCAACCCGATTCCGGTTGCAAAGGCTACCAAAGATGAACCCAATGCAACAGGGTTTAGTCCTTGTAGGAACTCTGGTAAAATTGATTCTCCTGTTTCATGATGAACAGTATGAATATCAAATGAGTGCTCAAGGTAATCTGTAAACATGTGGTGTATTCCTTCTTCAGCAGACAATCCAATAATGCCAATACCTATAGTTAGAACTGCAAGAATTCCGTAAGGAACCCACATGGAAATTGATGCCTCGTGGATATGATGACCTTCCGCTTCCATCTTTTCGATGTGCTTGCTCTTCTTTCCAAAAAATACTAAGCCTATCATCCTTGTGGTATAAAATGCAGTTATTACGGCTGTTAAAACAGCAATCGCATAAAGTGGCATTGCCCATTCACTTCCAGACTCAAAGACTGCAGCAAAGATTGCATCCTTACTCCAGAAACCTGTCGTGATAAATGGAGCCCCCATTAAACCAAGCCCTGCAGCCCACATGAATGCATATGTTTTTTTCATTTGTTTTCTTAGTCCGCCCATATCAGTCATAAATCTAGAACCAACAACATGTAACAGCGAACCTGCTGCCATAAAGAGAGATGCCTTAAACATTGCATGAGAAATTAAATGGAAAAATCCAGCAGTATAACCGTCAACATATTGTTCAGATAACCCGGCAACGCCTAATGCCATCATCATGTAACCGATTTGAGAACCAGTAGAATATGCGAGGACCTTTTTAATTTCGGGATTTACCATCCCTTGGGTTGCAAGTAATAATGCAGTAATTGCGCCAACCCATGCAACGATTTCAAAGAATTGATCTGCAAGTATTCCAGCTGCTCCCAAGGCAAAAACTATAGGTCCAATTCTGGCTACAAGAAATACTCCTGCCTTTACCATTGTTGCAGCATGAATTAATGCAGATACTGCAGTTGGGCCAGTCATTGCCTCTAAAAGCCATTCATTGAGAGGAAATTGTGCCGATTTTCCTACAGCCCCTCCAAATATCAATACAAAGGCAGGAACCAACAATCCTTGTGCAGACATGGTCTCAGCCCAAGCAAAGTCTCCCATTAATTCTTTAAATCCAAAGGTTCCAGCAAACAAAAAGATCAACAACATTCCGGCAATCATCATTACATCCCCAACTTTTGTCATGATGAATGCCTTCATTCCTGCATGGGTTGGTGAATAGTAATCTAAGAGACCCAGAACAGTTTTTCCTTCAGTACCAACATGATCCTTCTTTTTGTCACGATACCAAAAGCTGATCAATGCATAAGATGCAAGCCCCACACCTTCCCATCCAAAGAAGACTTGGAGTAAGTTATCAGATAAGACGATAAGTTGCATTGATCCAATAAAGAACATCATCCAGAACCAGAATCGAATAATGTCTTTATCGCCTTTCATGTATCCAGTGCTGTATATCATAATCAAAAATGAAATCCATCCTACAACGTTTGCCATTATGACAGAAAGTGGATCAGCTAAAACCCCACCCTTAAGACCAATAGATTCTATCCAATTAATTTGATGATGAATTTCACTTGCCTCTAATGCAACTGGTAAAAGAGATGCTGCAGATAGTGTACTCATTAAGGCAAATGCAACTGCGACATAACCAGTTAGATTTTTTGATGCTTTGCCAACTGCTGGCATTATAAGAGCAGCTACAAATGGTAAAATCCATACTAACCATGCAGCAGCAGAGGTTGCTTCAAATGGTAAACCTACTGCCTCAGTTGCCATGGATTAAATCCCCAACACTCCATTCATGTATGGAATTATTGAATTCAAGAAAATATCTGGATAAATTCCAACTACAATTGTAAATCCTGCAAGTACCATCATGGGAGCAGTCATGTACCAACTTCCTTCCTTAACGTTCTCAAGAGATTCAGGAGTTTTACCAAAGAAGACACGTTTTAGCATCCAAAGAATATAGGACATTGTCAAGGCAGTTGCAATTAATCCTAAACCAAATGTAACGGCTCTAACTGTTGAGCCTTCTTCAATGGCAGTCTCTAGTGCACCGTAAAATAGTATCCACTCTCCCATAAATCCACTTGTTGGTGGAACTCCCATGATTGTCAAAGCTCCAATAACTGCACAAACAGCAGTAATTGGCATCTTTCCTGCTAGTCCACCTAGTTTAGTAATGCTTCGTGTACCGACTCTAACAATGATAACTCCAGCCATCATGAAGAGGATGCCTTTTCCTAGCGCATGTGTAACATACATCAGCTCAGCTCCTGCCATTCCAAGGGCAGACATTGAACCTATTCCAAATAGAATATACCCCATTTGGCTGATGCTTGAGTATGCAAGTAACCGTTTAAGATCATCTTGCATTAACGCCATTGCTCCACCATAAATCATTGTCACCAGACCCCAAATGTGGAACCAAATAGAAAGTTCCGCAAATGTAGACGGTAAGAACTCTACTATTAATCTGAAAATACCGTATGCACCAATGCCAATCATTGCAGGTGACAACAAGGCACTGATTGGAGTGGGGGCAGAACCGTGAACATAGGGCAGCCAAATATGGAACATGAACACTGCAAGTTTTACTCCAAGGCCAATTGCTATTGCAATTGCTGATGCCATTACGATATCTGGAGGTATTTCTGATTCTTGAATGTCTGCAAAGTCAAAGCTTCCTATCGTCAGACCTATCATCAAAAATCCCAATAACAAGACAACAGCTCCGGCATGTGTCCAGAACAAGAACATCAAGCCTATCTTTCTTCTTGGGCCATCACCCCATAAAGCAACTAAAAAGAAACCTGGAATCAGCATTATCTCAAAGAAGACATAAAATTCAATGAGATTTGTAGCGAGAACTGTTCCAAGCATTCCCATAGCAAATACAAGATAAAGAGCAAAGTATAGACCAGATTTTGCATTGACATAATTTGTAAGAGATGTAGACTCTACGATTGCGGATTGCCCAGTACTTGATTGAATAGTTTTTTGTTCCTCTTCATACTGCTCGTGAAATTTGTGAATCATGTAGGGTTTTGAATAAAGTGCAAGAATTGTACTTAGCACGTAAATCATGATAGCAAATGGAGAAGCTAAACCATCAAGTAATAATCCAAATTCTCCAAACATATCAGTCCATGGATAATGTTCTTCTGTTGTTCCACCTAAGGCGGCCTGAATGACAAGAATTGTAGTATAAAGTAAAATCGCAAAGGTAAACCACATTGCTGGAGTTGGGCCCATTTTCCGTCCAAGGATGTAGGCAATTGGGGATAACAATAGAGGCAAGAAAACTGCCTGTAATAGAGCGTACTCCATTATCCCTTCAGGCTCCGGTAATCTGCGATATCGATATTATGATACATACGATAAGCCACAATAATCAGAGAAAGTCCGACGGCAACTTCGGCTGCTGCAATTGCAATTGAGAATAAGGCCAAAGTTTGCCCGCCACTATGTGGCAAAAATCTACCAAATGCTACCATGTTTAGATTTGCAGCATTAATAACAATCTCAACTGCAAATAACATCCGAATAAAATTTCTTTTTACTGCTAGACCATAAATGCCAATACCCAAAAGGGCAACAGATACCAAAACAAACTCAGTTAACTCGTTGGCCATTCTCCTCATCCACCCTTCTTGCCAAAACAAGTGCTCCAGTTACCGCACCTGATAAAATCAACCCCATCAAAATTAACGCTGGCCAATAATATGTTACAAAGTCCTCACCAATCTCCCTAAAGTCTACTGCAGGTTCATCAGTAGTGATTTGTTTAATACCAGAATCTAAAATTACTGCGCCTAGGGAAACCATCAAGACTAACATTAATGCAATACCAACAAATTTTCTTCGTTTGTCCTCAACTTTTTTGAAGATTAGTTCTCTTTTTACAAGCATTACAGTAAACAGAATTAAAACCGCGATAGAACCAACATAAACTGCCAGCTGGAACATTGCTACAAATGGGGAATCCAAAAGTAAAAAGAATCCAGCAATTCCACCGAGTGTGCCCATCAAAGCAATTGAACCATAAACTAAGGATCTTAATTCAAGTGCTGCTATTGCGCTCCCAATTGTTATTACCGATAGAGCAAGAAAGGCAGCATCAGCCATGTGTCGCACCTCTATCTGAAATTTGTATTTCAGAATTTTGAGAAACATCGGGTTTTACCTGTAATTGAGCAGGAGTGTAAATCAAACCTTCTTTGCTAAAAGAAGAAAGCTCATAGTCGTTTGTCATATACAATGCATAGAAAGGACAAGCGTCTACACATAGACCGCAAAAAACACATTTACCATAATCAATTTGTGGCATTATGGATTTTTTATTTTGTTTCCATTCCTCTGGAACTTTTACCATCCCAATTGCTTCTGCAACACCTTCACATGCAATTGAGCAGAGTTGACAGCCAGTACAGTGATCATGAAATAACATATGACGTCCTTTGAGGCCTGCAATTCCTACTCCTGTGGATGGATCGAATTGATAACCATCACCAACAAATTTTAATTTCTGTTCAGGGTATCGAAGTGTAAATCGTTTTATTGCAAGGTGCTTAATTCCAGAATTTAAAGCCTTGATTATCCCAGTAGCAGTTCCCATTAGATTATACCTCCTGGTCCCAAGATTCCAGCATACAGCAAACCAAGTGCTATAAAGATGTTAACGAACGCAAGCCCGATTAATTTCTTCCATCCTAGATCAAGTAATAAATCAACTCTAATACGTGGGAAAACACCTCGCGGTAAAAGTATGAAGAAAATTACTCCAACAGTTTTTAGAACAAACATTAGAATTCCGTTAAGTACTTCTTGAGAAAATACCGGAAGTCCTGGAATTTGAGCAGTTACTGGACCTAATTCAATTCCCTCAGTAATGATTTCTTCTGGGAAGGGTGGCCAGAGCATTGGTCCGTTAAATCCTCCAAGGAAAATAACAACAAAAAGAGCTGCAAATGCATAAAGTTTCAAGTAAGTTCCTAGCTGAACCAAACCATACATCATTCCAGATAATTCGGTTAACCATCCGGCAACAATCTCGCTTTCAGCTTCTGGTAAATCAAAAGGAATTCTTTCTAATTCTGCTAACATTGTGACAAAGAAGACAATTGCACCAATTGGCAAAAATATAATCCATGGAAAACTTGATTGGCTTGCAGCAATCTCAGAGAGATTTAAAGTTCCAGTTAAAATAACAGCGCCAAGTAAAGAAAGAATCAAAGGAATTTCAAATGAAACCATCTGGAACAAGGCTCGAATGCCTCCGATGAAAGGAAATTTACTGTTTGCAGCCCATGCAGAGAGAATCGTAATGATTGGGAAAAATCCTATAATTGCAAATACTGCTAAAAGTCCAACATCCAAGTCTGCTACAACCCATCCAGGTGCAACTGGAATTAATGCTACGAATGCTGCTGCAGTTGCAACAAACAAAACTGGAGCAGCCCAGAAAATAGGTTTGTCTGCTTTTGCGGGAATAATAATTTCCTTTGAAATTAATTTCAAGCCATCACCCATCAATTGTAAAATTCCTTCTATTTTTCCACAGTAAAATGGCCCAACGCGTAACTGAAGTTTGGCCAACATTTTTCTTTCTACAAAGATTGTTCCAGCAGCTAACAAGGCTGCAAAACCAAAGCCAGGAAATGCTGCAATTCTAAACAAATCAGTGGTCATAAAGGCTTTGATAATAGGTAGGGTTCTTGAGGGATCAGCTATCCAGGTCAATGCAAGGAATGGAGTAAGGAGTTCACCGTTGATTACAGGCATTTCAATATAAAATAAAATGACTTGGACGGCTGGAATACCTATTAATGCTAAAATTAACAAAATCCAAAACGCATTATCTAGGATGGACTTGATAAATTCGCTGAGTTTAAAATTTGGTGCAATGACTGACATTTACCTATCTGCCTCCACGGGCCAATAATTAAGACTCCAATATACCGATGGCATATTTCCAAGCTTTTCTCCTATAAGGAGATGGGGCAATGCAATCAGATTTCTAAATGAAGGAACACTAAGTTTTACTCTATATGGTTCTGCTTTTTTGTCCGACACAATATAGCACCCTAATGCACCTCTTCCAGATTCAACACGCTTATAGACTGAACCAATTGCTCCTTTGGGATTTGGTTTTAGTTTTACTCTAACAGATCCTGACTTTGGCATTTTTTGTAATGCATCTCTAATTATTCTGCAACTTTCCATCATGTCAAGCCATGGGATTTTTGATCTGGCATAAGAATCGCCGCTCTTCAATACATTAGTTTGAAAATCTAATTCATCATAGACATCATATGGTTCTTTTTTTCTTACATCATAATCTATTCCACTAGCTCGAAGCACAGAACCTGTAGTTCCCAATCTTATTGCGTTTTCTCGTGTCAGTATTCCGGTTTTTTCTGTTCTAGAAATTAAAATTGGATTATCGTAAAAAATATCTGCATATTCTTTAATCCTTTTTTCAAAATAATTAACTTGCCTTAAACAAACATCTTCAAAGTTTGCAGGTAAGTCATTTCGAATTCCTCCAGGAATAAAGTAAGAGTGAGTAACCCTAGCACCAGTCATTTTTTCTAAAAGATCAATTAGAAGTTCACGGTCACCTGCTGGCCACATAAACATTGTAGAGTGACCTAAAAAGATACCGTAAATTGCAAGCCAATACATCGTATAAACACATCTATTCAATTCAGATGCTATTACGCGAACATACTTCGCACGTTCTGAAACTTCTAGGCCTAAAAGTTCTTCGACCCCCAAAACATAAGGATACAAAATATTACAAGAGTCATGAATGACAGGTCTTTCTAAATGTGGAATGTTGAGAACATAATTTCTATATTCTGCCATCTTTTCCTCTCCACGGTGAACATAACCTGGATCAGGATCACATGCAACAATATAATCACCATCAATTTGGACAATAATTCTCATATGTCCTGATCCTGGATGTTGGGGCCCAACATTGAGAGTCATTATTCTCTCATCAGCTTTTTGAATTGCCAATCCAGGAGGAAGTGTTGGTGTACTCATTTCTATCGCCCTTTATTCCTAAAGTCCTTTCTTAACGGTGGGAGATCTGCCCAATCTTCTGGTAAAAGTAATCGTCTGTTATCTGGATGACCTTCAAAGAAAACACCTAACATTTCAAAAACTTCTCTTTCATGAAATTCAACACTGTAGAATATATCTCTAAGACTAGGAAGTTTTGTTGCATCGTTTCCAGGAATCGGATCTTCTTCCCTTTGTGCCCTTGTTGCTATTTCTAGGATTTGTCTAGATAATGAGGGGTCAGTATAAGAACTCAGATGATATACAACTTCAATTTCCTTGTCCGCAGGATAGTCTACTCCTGCAACAGAGTCTACATGATCATAATTTAGAACATCTCGTGCAAATTCAGCAACTTCATGGATATTTTCTCTACCAACCTTAATCCCGACTCTATCGGGTTTTACAAATGTTATTGTTGTTTTTTCACCAAATTTTTCTGTTATTTTATCTCCTATTCCTTTTTCAAAGGCAGGTAATTCAGGTTCTTCCTTGGTTGCTACCTTAGGAGGAATGGTTTTTTTTGCAGTTGGTGGGACAACATCAGGTTTTTTCGGGTTTTTATCAGCGGTTGGTTTAGGATTTTCTGTTTTTTTTTCAACCGTTTCTTTTTCCGACTCTGCACTCATTATACAAACTTCCTAGCCTTCATTCTCTTGATTTTTTCTTGTAGTAACATACATCCTTGAATAAGAGTTTCAGGTCTAGGTGGACAACCTGGAACATACACGTCGACTGGAATGACACCATCAATACCTGGAAGTACATTGTATGAATCAAAATACAATCCTCCAGTAATGGCACAAGCTCCCATTGCAATAACATATTTTGGTTCGGGCATTTGATCATAAACTAAACGTAAACGTGGTGCCATCTTTCTGGTAATAGTTCCCTGAACCACAACAAGATCACATTGTCTAAGTGAACCAAAAGCTTCAATGATTCCAAATCGTTCCACGTCATATCTTGGGCTGGATGCTGCGCCAAACTCTACACTGCAACAGGCTGTTTCGATGTGTACGGGCCATAAGGACCAAATTCTACCCCAATTGATTGCATAGCCTAATGGCTTGTCAATCGCTTTTTCTAAAATATCTCCAAGTTTTCCAACAAACACATTTGCATTTTGTGGAGTTATCAGATCTTTTAGCAATTTAATCCCTCACAATTGTAAATTTGATTTGTATAAAAAACTACCAAATTTTTCTCCTATCTGACTGAGATAAAGCAAAAGCCATTGCAGCAAATATTATACCCAAAAAAGCTATGATTGGAAGGGTTGCCTCTTTTGGAAGATACAAGATTGTACTTCCCCATGCATAAAGGAAAATTGCAACCACATCGAAAACAACAAACATCAAAATGTATGCGTAATATTGCATCATAAACTGAGTTCGCCCTTCTCCAGTTGGTACCTGCCCACATTCCATGGGTAAAAACTTGACAGGGTTACTTCTTTTTCGAGGAGAAAGCATCCTTGAAATAACCAGGGCTGGAGCCATTGCCGCTACAGCAAATCCGAACATTAACACCACGGTACTATAATTGCCCGCTAATTCCCCGACCAATTCAGCTTTGAACCCAACTTTTTTGTATAAAAAGGTATGCACCTTTTTTTTGATCTAATTTTTCAAAAGCCAAATTTTGTAAAGTACTTTATAGGATAACATCTGAAACCGATCATGTCTTTGAATATTGGAGATATTGCTCCAAATTTTGAACTTCCAGACACAGAACTCAAGATGCGGACTTTGGATGATTTCAAAGGAAAGAAAATTGTCTTGTCTTTTTTTGTAGCAGCAAGTTCTCCAGTGTGTGAAAATGAATTATGCACATTTAGGGACTCCTGGGCGGAATTTTCAAAACTTAATGCTCAAGTAATCGCAATAAGTAATGATGGTCCCTTTGCAAATAAAGCATTTGCAGAAAAACATAATTTGAAATTTCCTTTATTAGGAGATTACAACAGTAAAACAATTCGTGATTATGATGTATTGATGAAAGATTTGTTGCACATCAAAGATTACAATGCCGCAAAGCGTTCCGTTTTTGTAATATTGGAGGATGGAAAAATTGGTTACAAATGGGTTTCAGAAGATCCTCTAAAAGAACCAAACTATGAAGAGATTAAAGAATCCCTAAAGTAAAAAATATATTTTCTTTTTTTATTCTATTTCAGCTACCAAGTCACCTTTGGCAACGGTGTTGCCTTCCTTTATTTTGATGGATGTAATAGAACCATCTTTGTGAGCTTTTACGGAAACTTGCATTTTCATTGATTCTAAAGTACACACAACATCACCTTGTTTTACAGAATCACCTTCTTGAACTGCAATGGAAACAACTTTTCCTGGAATTTGACTTTTTAATGCTAATTGAGCATTGCCTCCTCCTCCACCTCCAGAATTTTTATAGACAATTTCATCGAAATTTGTATGCTTGTTTATTGTCATAGGAACATTATCAATTACAAGATTCATTTCATTTGTGGTATTCGCTAGATATTTTGCACGATGATATTGTTGATCAAGTACAAATTCAATTCCTTTTGAATTCATAGTTAGAATTTTTATTTGGTGATCTTTGTCGTTAATTTTAATTATGTATTCATTGTTTCCAAGATTTTCAGTAATCTCCCCGAGGAAAACATTTTCAATATCTTGTATTTTATAATCCATATTTCATCAAATTATTTTATTTTTCCAGATAGAGTTATCTTGTGTAGAACTTTGTACACGGCTTTGAAAGTATTCAGAATGAAGAATAGCAGCGGCCACAGCAGCTTCACTTTTTTCAATTTTTTCGGTTTTGAGGTCTTTTTTTAATTTTTCAATCATATCAAAACGCTTTAGAAAATCGGTGGTAAGTTCACCCCTTTTGTATTCTTCACTTTTAAGAATAGTTTTGTACAAAGGAATTGATGTTTCTACGCCTTCAATGTAAAAATCATTTAGGGCATTAAGCATCCGAGTTCTTGATTCTTCAAAAGTTTGTCCCCAGGTGCAAAGTTTTGCCATCAAAGAATCATAAAATGGAGACACTGTACATCCAGAATAAAGGTAGGTATCACATCTAACACTAGGTCCTGCAGGAATGGTTACCTCGGGAACAGGTCCAGTTGATGGAGCAAAATCCAAAAAGGTATCCTCGGCATTAATTCTGCATTCAATGGCATAACCATTCATTTTAAGATCAGATTGTTTGAATGGAAGTGGCTCTCCGTTTGCAATATCAATTTGTAATTTCACAAGATCCAAGCCGGAAACAAGTTCAGTGATTGGGTGTTCTACCTGTAATCGAGCATTAATTTCAATAAAATAAAATTCTCCGTTATCAGCTCGTAAGAATTCGGCTGTACCTAAATTGGTGTAATCTACTGCCTCTGAAGCCTTGACAACTAAATCTCCAATTCTATCCCGAGTTTCTTGATCTACAATGGGCGAGGGTGTTTGTTCAATTAGTTTTTGATTTCGTCGTTGAATTGAACATTCTCTCTCAAAGATGTGAACTGCATTTCCATGCTTGTCTCTTGCCATTTGATATTCAATATGTCTTGTTTTTTCTAGAAATTTTTCTACAATAATAGCTGACTTTCCAACAGCAGAGATTGATTCATCAGTTACTGATTTGAAACCGTCTGTAAGTTCTTTGTCATTAGTTACCAGTCTAATTCCACGACCTCCTCCACCAAACACTGATTTTAGTAATACTGGATATCCTATTTCATTTGCAATTTTTATTGCTTCTTCTACATCTTTTACAAGTCCTGGACTTCCCGGAACCGTTGGAACTTTAGCCTTGAGCATTGCATCTTTGCATTCCATTTTGTCACCACAAAGATTCATCGATTTTGAAGAAGGGCCAATAAAATTTATTTTGTTTTTTTCACAAAGGTTTGCAAAGTCGTCATTTTCTGAAAGGAATCCGTACCCTGGATGAACTGCATCAGCACCTGAAGATAACATTACATCAAGAATTTTTTGTTGATTAAGATATGATTTTGCCGGAGCTGCTTCTCCAATATGATATGCATCATCTGCTTTTTTAACATGAAGAGAGTTATAATCCTCATCAGAGTAAACAGCAACTGTTTTGATACCCAAAGCTTTGCATGTTTTAATTACACGGAGTGCAATCTCTCCTCTATTTGCAATAAGTACCTTTTCAATCATAGGACTCACAAATTGATGTTACCATGTTTTCTTGGAAGTTGTTTTTCTCTTTTGTTTGCAAGCATTTCTAGAGCTTTTATTAACATGGGTCTTGTTTCAGCAGGATTAATTACGTTATCTACTGTTCCGTGTGATGCAGCAACATATGGATTTTCAAATTTTTCTGTAAATTCACCAATCAGTTGTTTTTTGAGGGCATCTGCATCATTAGAACTTGCAAGTTCTTTTCTATACATGATTTTTACAGCAGCCTCACCTCCAAGAACCGCACATCTAGCAGTTGGCCAAGCATAATTAATATCAGTTCTAAGATTTTTGCTTCCCATAGCAATGTATGCTCCGCCATAAGCTTTGCCGATAACTAAGGTGATTCTAGGAACAGTTGCCTCACAGTAAGCATAAAGGAGCTTGCTTCCATGTCGGATGATTCCATTATGTTCTTGATTTGACCCGGGCATATATCCTGGGGTATCTACAAGTGTAATTATTGGAATATTAAATGAATCACAAAATCTAATGAATCGAGCTGCTTTGTTTGATGAATCGATATCGAGTGCGCCTGCAAGATGTATTGGTTGGTTTGCAACAATGCCGACTACTTTTCCATTCAATCGACCATATCCTACTATAACGTTTGGTGCAAATAGTTCATGAATCTCCAAGAATTCATGGTTATCTACAACAGAGTTTATGATTTCTTTCATGTCGTAAGGTTGCAATGGATTTTCAGGAATAATGTTGATTAGATTATGGTCCAATCTGTTTGGATCATCATCTGTTTTCAGTTTTGGAGGTTCTTGGGTATTGTTTTGTGGAAGAAATGAGATTAATTTTTTTATGTAATCCATACATTCGTATTCATTACGTGCAACAAAGTGTGCCACACCACTTTTTGATCCGTGAGTCATTGCTCCACCCAAATCATCAAAGGAAATATCTTCTCCCAAAACAGTCTTTACAACATCAGGACCTGTAACAAACATTGTTCCTGCTTTTTCAACCATAATAACAAAATCAGTCATTGCTGGAGAATATACAGAGCCACCAGCAGATGGACCTATACTTGCCGTAATTTGTGGTATTACACCTGAAGCCAATTGATTATGGTAAAAGATATCTGCAAATCCATCAAGACTCATAATTCCTTCCTGAATCCTCGCACCTCCTGAGTCCATTATCCCAACAATGGGGCAACCAGTTCGAAGTGAATGATCCATTAATTTTGTAATTTTTTTAGCTCCCATTTGACTAAGGGTCCCTCCAAGAACAGTAAAATCATAAGCAAAAACAAAGATCTGTCTTCCATTAACTAATCCATATCCCCCGACTACACCATCAGTAAAGAATTTCTTTTTCTGCATATCGTACTCATGATAATGATGTGTAGTTAGTGGATCAATTTCGGTAAAAGTTCCTTCATCTAATAAAAGGTCAATTCTCTCACGGGCAGTAAGTTTTCCTTTATTGTGTTGGTCTTTGATACGATCTTGTCCTCCTCCCTGTAATGAAATCTTCTTCCTCTTCGAAAATTCTTCAATTTTTTCAGAGTGCATCCTGATCTCTAAGGTTAACATCTACTTATTAATTTAGGTGCATTTTGCCTTTGTGGAATATAATTTTTAAATTAATAATTTTCAAGATTTTTGTCTTATTTTTAAAAAAATCTAAATTAGATTTACAGAAATACATTTAACTAAAGTAAAGACAAAAGATCCTTATGGTGGCTGAGATGAAAGCCAAGGTGATTTACACCAATTTGCTTAAAGAAGACCTTGTAATTATTCGAATTCGTCCAGATGAAGGTATGCCAGATTACGTAACTGGTCAATTTCTCACTATTGGTGTTATTGTTCCTACTGAAAATTATAAACTAGTTAGGAGGGCATATTCAATTGCATCACATCCAGAAAATAGAGATTATTTTGAGTTTGTCATTAGGTGGGTAAGAAATCCATTACCGGGACGAGTGACAACAATGTTATTCCATGCAAGTGAAGGTGATGAAGTAAAATTGGGATATCCAACAGGAAATGCACTTTTGATTAATGAAAAACTCCCTAACGGAGAAAAGGACATGAGGAGAATAGTTTGTGTGGGGGGAGGTACAGGCCTTGCGCCTTTCATTGCATTTCCTAATCATTTACACGACGTGGGAGATAAACGTGAAGTGATTGTACTTCATGGAGCAAGCTATGTAGATGAATTAAGTTATAGGAGATTACTTACAGACTTGGAGGATGAGAGTATCAAACGAGGTAAAGACGAATGGAATTTCAAATATAGAGCTGCAATTAGCAGACCCAAAGAATTCTTTAATCGTTCTTGGAGTGGACAAGTAGGTAGAGTTGAATCATTCTTCAAAGAAGGTAAAAATGGTTTATCTCCACTTGATGAATTAGCGGGTGAAAAATGTACTCCAGAGAATACCACTATCTACATCTGTGGATATCAGGGAACAATTGATGGGGTTATCGATAATGTTAAGGCGCGAGGATTTGTAACAAAAGACAAGAAAAGAGATGATGGGGGTTTTGACATCAGGTATGAATCATATGGATAAATTCAGGCTCTAAAAAACTAGTAAATTATAATTTTTGTTAATCCTGATTTAGGATTTTTTGCGTAGGATAAACTGCATTAGTGCTTCTTTGGAATAATCAATCCCATGCTCTTCATCGGTATGCTTGCCAAAAACTTCAATCACTTCCTCAATTTCACCCTCACTTACAAAATCACACTCAAACCCATAATCTGAACATCTTAGTTTTGCCATATTTTGGGAATTAACAGTGTACAATAAAAACTAAGGTGTGTTTCCAAATAAAAATCCAAATCAGCTATTTTCCATCTATTTAGATCAAAGAATAAAGATTTGAATTTAGTTATTAATCTGATTTCTCAGATATTTTTTTTGTTGGGGAAGAAACAATGTTTTGGGCAACGGTTTTCGTCAATTCCTCAATTATCTTTATTTTATTCTCATCGGTTTCACCCAACTTTTCTAAGGCTTTTTCTAATTCCTTTTTCCTTACTGCGTCTACACTTGCCTGTACATCAACTATTATCGGCTCAGCATCAACCTTTTTCATGGTAGCCTCAATTACTGGAACTTCTTTTGCTATCAATTTTTCAACTTCGGGAACTTTGCCCATCCTAATTGTTTCATTCTCTTCAACTAATTCAATAATCTGATCTTTAAACATTAATTTTACTCCAGGAATAGTTGATACTCTATCATCAACTGCTCTTGGATCAGAAATATCTAAAATCAAAACTCCTGTTTTTTTATTCCCTACTATTCTTTTTATTTTTTCATTTGTTATAAGGAAATAATCTGCAGTAGTTGCAACAAAAACTATATCGAATTTATCAAATTCTTGAAAAATATCCTTGAATTCTATTGGTGTTCCTCCTAGTATTTTTGAAAAACCAGTTGCTCGATCCAAAGTCATACTTGTAACATCAAATGCATATCCTTTTTTTCTCAGAGTCTTAGCAACCCTAGCAGCTGCCTCACCCGTACCTATTAATAAAATGTGTTTCTTTTTGTCAATCCCTACATTTTCTTCAGCAATTTTTACAGATATATCTCCAAGCGAACTAACATTTTCTCCAATACCAGTCGTATTTCTAATCTGAGTGGCTACTCGAATACAGGTATCAAATAGTTTATTCAACACTCTTCCCGAAGTTTTGTATTCCTTAGCTTTTGAAATTGATGTTTTTAATTCTTCAAGAATTTCATTTTTACCTACCACCACAGACTCTAGACCGCATGCAAGTCTAAGCAAATTCATGTAAACATCTACTCCTGAATAAATTTCAAGGGTTTGATCAAAGTGATCAATTTCCCATTGATCAAGTTCAGTTAAGGATATCCATGTATCTTGAATTTGATTTAATACAAGTCCTTTTGCTTCTGGTCTTCTGGCATCAGGAGAATCTCCTGTCTCAAGATTAATTATTAGAAAAATTTCAACTCTGCTTGATGTTTGAACTATTACACATTCAGAAACATCTGATATTTTTTTAAACTCTTCAGCAGCAGCAGAAATGTCTTCAAAAGAAAATTTTTCTAATTTATGAATTGGGACATTATTATGAGTAAATTTTGCGTTGATTATTCTAAAGTTTCCTTCTGTCATTGCACATCATCCTCATTTGTCAAATTTGTTCCTTCCTCCTTTTGCTGTCCGGAAAACATTCATTCCAAGATTATAATTTTCAAATAGATAATCTATAGTTTTAAGATCTTCTTCTGCTTGTAAAATTTCTTGTTTACTTGAGTCTGGGTCTTTTTGTAATTTAGCTAGTTTTTTCTCTATTTCATCTCTAAAGGATGAAATCCCAGATTCATAGTTTGATTCGCCATGAAATTCTGGACTTAGCATATTTTCAGGAGTGTATTTTGGGGTTTGATCCCGTGGGATTTCAACTCGTCTTGAAATCTCTTCTTCCTCCTCCGGTGTTAGAATAGGTCTAGGGGGTGCCAATTCGTGTTTACGAAGGAAAAATTCAGGTTCTCCCATTTCCCTCCTAAATATTTGATCTCGAAATCGTTGATTGGTAAAAGAATTACTGACCTTCGTCGCAACTGCTTCCTTTGCAGCTTGCTTGTATTCCTCCTCCAAAGCTTTTTCTGCAGCTTCTTTTGCAGCTTTTGATCGAGCCAATGCTGTTGTAGCTTCTGCTTCCGCTAATGCTGCTAATTCTGAGGCAGTAATACCTGATTTGGGGGATTTTGTCTTTACTGCTTTGGTTTTAGAGAGTTTTTCCGGATTTTCCTTTTCTGAAGATTTTGTTTCTTTCGGAACAGTTTTTGAGTTTTTACTCTCTTCTTTTTTTTTATCTTCAGACATTAAAAATTAGAATAATTGAGTAGAATTTTAAGCTTTTAGAATTTTTTTCGATCTCACAAAGAAAATTACATGATTTTGCTAAGTTTTAGGATTTAGATTCAATGCAGGAAGTTTTTTCTTAATGGATTTTTGGTATAAATCATAAGGATTTTTCTGATCAAGGCATTTTTTACAAATGCATAATGGAGAAACCTTTTCAATATCACAATTATCCTGAAATTCACAACTTTGACATCCTGCGGGTCCATCACAAATTGCACATCGGAGTTCTTTAATTTGAGAACATTTTTCATGTTTAACACCAATTCCTTTTGCCCATAAACCTAATTCATTTATTTCAATTTTTTCATTACAGATAATGCACGTTCCAGGAAACTTCATTGGGATTTTTCTCCAACTCATTTAATTAACTCCATTTCTTTTTCAATAATTTCTCCAAAAGTTTCTTCTAAATCTAAATCTAATTTTTTGTTCTTAATACAAAACAAAACAAAAGGCAGACCAATTGAGGTAAAGGAACTCCTAGAAAGATGTAATTTTTGTCCAATAAATGAGGATAATGATTTTATTTTTCTTCCATCCCACCTTATCCTATTCAAAAGTGGCCAAGATAAATTATATTTAGTATATCTTATACGGTCGTCTTTTTGATAAAGTTCAATCAATATTTCATTTAGATATCGTAAAAGTCGCCAGTTTTGAGTTTTCAAAATTTTTCCATACAAGACATCAGCCCTTGAAATTATATCTAAATATTTTGCAAAAGAATTTTTGTCCAAACTACTCATAATAATACTAGAGTAAAATGCATCAATTTTTTCTCTAGGATCGATTTGCATTGAATATAAAACCCCTCGTGCTTCATCAATTGAATTAGATTTAAAGAAGGAGTTTATCCCATCCTCTACATTAATACTTTCAAATGATTTTTCTGTTTGAGGATTAAATCCAGTTACAAGAGATTGAGTCATGTTTATCATGGAGCGAATGTCACCTCTGGATTTATCAATAATTTTTATCAGGACACCTGGACTAAGTTTAGCATCTTCTTTTTTCAGAATGTTTTCAAGGTAAATACGCAGTAGACGTGGGGGAATTGGACGAAAATTAATTGTCTTTACAACTTTTTTGATGCTTTTCATTTTATCGGTTGAGTCACTGTTTGCAGCTAAAATTATTGGGATAGTTGGTTCTTTTAAAATATGAATTAATGCTTCTGCACCTCCATAGTCTCCTCTACCATGAATGCCATCAACCTCATCGACAAAAATCATTGGAGATCCTAGAATAGTTATATTTCCTAAAACAGGAGAAAGAATTTCATTAATTCGAGTTTTGCTCCTAACATCACTTGCGTTGAGACCAATCATATCATATCTAAATTGTTTAGCCGAAAGATATGCAATCGTGGTTTTGCCAATGCCCGGGGGCCCTATTAGTAGTAAAGGTTTTGTCCCTTTTTTCCATTTGGCAAACCACTCGATTATAGCTGCTCTAGAGTCCTCATTTCCAATCATATCAGAGATATTCTGAGGTCTATGTTTCTCGGACCACATCAAACTTATCACCTTGGAAGTTTAGATTCAAATTCTGACCATTTATCTGCCTTTTGTAATTTGTTAAACCAAAATTGATTATAATGCTCAACTGTCAAGAATAAAAAATCTAAAAATTCTTTATGAGAAAAATTTTCCGGCAATAGTTCGATAGCGAGTCGGGCATCTCGTAGAAATAAATTACTTTTTTCAAGGGTTATTTCAAATCCTTTTCTGACATCATTAGCTAAAAGTGAATAATACAATGGCCATGACGGGATTTTTACAAATCCATTTTTTATAGAATCTTCAATTTCATTTCCACATCCAACTCCCTCTGCTGCTCGTGCCATTCCTAAATAGAAAATTTCTCCTAAGGGTCTTTCTGCAAGAGCCATATTTTTCCCAGCCGTACCCATTACAGATCTGTATTTTTTGTAGGACAGAGTCATTTCTTCTTCTGTAATTTCTGTTGGTTTTGATTTTAATTCTTCATCAATATATTGTCCTATTCGTGCCTCCTTGAATCCCTCCTCAAACTCATTTAAAACCAAATCACCTCCTTTAGAAATTTTATCTCTAGCTAATTTCAAAATATAGGGATTCATCAATTTGTAATCATCAAGATATTCTAAATCTTCATCTTTGTCTACAATTCTATCCATCGGTTCGCTGAGGTCAATTGCGAGTATATGGCCTTCTACAATATTTTGTTTCAGGTTTGCATCTTTGTTTCCTGAAAATTCAGCTGCTCCATCAAATAAAGCATTAAAAACAGGAAATGTCATTTTAACAAAATTGGAGTTGAGAATTCGTGCAACTCTGTCTCGTATGATTTCTATATTGTTGAGTTTAGTTTTGATAGAGTCAATTTCAGATGATTTAAGAATAATTTCATTAGATCCTACTTCATCACCAAAAGCTTGCTGGGTAGAATTGGGAGAGGAATCAGATTTAATTTCTTTGTAAAGATCCTGCGCAAATCTTTCTGCAAAGTTTGGAAATTCTTTTTCGGTTTCATCCTTGTATTGATTAAATAATTTATAGCCTTTTGATTTGAATAATGCTTGTTTCATTATTTGCTTTCCCGGCTTTGTACTCATCAATGCTTCTTTGCTAACTACTGATTGATCTTTACCACTCACAACGGTCAACGTCTCTATTGTTATTTATGCTTTCAAAAAACATCTTTCACTTAAATTACGAAGACAGAATAAAAGATCAATGGAAGTCAATGAAATTCTCAAAGAAGCCTCAAAAAAAATTTATGAAAATGTTAAAGATTTACCCGGTACCGAAAATGCGGCTGGTGATTTTGGACGAGGTGCGGGTGGAGATATTTCTCGGAACATTGACATTATTGCAGAAAAAACCGTTTTGGAATTTTTAAAAGAGGTTAATTTTGAATGTGTGGTTTTAGGTGAAGAATGTGGAAGGGTGGAATTATCCAAAAATCCAAAGGGATTTGTAATTATGGATGCTATTGATGGATCGGCCAATTCAGTGAGAGGGGTTCCTTTTTTTTGTAGTTCCTTAGCTTTTGCACCTGAAAACCGACTTAGCTCCATTACTGACGGGGTAATTACAAACCTAACTAATGGAGACATGTATTGGGCTTCCAAAAATAAAGGTGCCTTTCTCGGTGATTGTAAAATTCAAGTGAATAATAAGGAGCCCATATACAAAATTGTTGGGATAAACACTTCAGGAGCTAAACCAGAATTGATGAGAAAACTCCTTCCGATTTTTGAGAAACAAAATCACACTAGACATTTTGGGGCTAATGCTCTTGAAATGGCAATGTTTGCTAGAGGATGGATGGATATCTTTATTGATTTAAGAAATAAAATTCGTATTCAAGATATAGCAGCTGGGTATTTAATCGTAAAGGAAGCAGGAGGACTTCTTTTAGATGAAAATTTTAATTCCCTTGATGCAGATCTTAGTTATGACACTAGAGTGTCGTTTATTGCTGTAGCAAATCAAAAGATTTTGGCTGAAGTTTTTTCAGATATAGAGTAATATTATTCCAAAAAAGAAAAAATAGCTGTATACAACATCAATGAGTAAATAATCTATGATAAAAAGATGGCAAATTAATTTATAATTTTTATTTATAACAAATTTTAAGAGTTTTTCATTATATCCTCAATTCGTTTTTCTTCAATACGCATAACTTTTTCAAATTCTTTACGCAATAAATCATATTTGGTTTGTTTTTCCTTGTCATCCAACTTTGAGAATCTAATTGCTCTAATCTCATCTACAATAGCATTAATTTTGTCATTAGTCTCAAACATTATTTCGTCAATCTTTGAAGTTGATTCAGGATCCATATTTAATAATGGCTTTAATCATAAATAACTCTTCTATAATTTTAGTATACGTCTTTCCTAAATTTTTATTTCTAAATTAGTTTTATGAAATTTTTAAACTCTTTGAATCTATTACGTATCGTAATTGAACTAACCCCGGACACTTTGGATATTTTATATTGTGATATGTTCAGATTATTTCTTATACATGCCATGTATATTACAACTGCTGCAACTGCATCGGGTTTCTTTCCTGCAATAACCTTTTTTTCTTTTAAAGAATCCAGAATGAATATGGCATCCCTCTTTGTTTGTTCAGATAGTCCCAAATTATTGGAGAATCTGACAATGCTATTTGTGGAATCAGGTACTGATACTCTTAAGTTTAATTCTTGAAATAACATCCTATAACTTTGAGCTATGGATCTTCTTTTCTCATTCATGTGTTTTGAAATCTCAATTATTGTTCTCGTAGTTTCAAAATCTCGGCAAGCAGCATAAAGACAAGCCCCAACTACTGCTCTAACTGACCTCCCACGAACAAGTTGTTTTTCTGACGCTTTTCTGTACAAGTACGCTGATCGCTCTATAATTCCATCGGATAAGGCCATCTTTTCTTTGAGTTTGTTTATCTCTAAAAGGGCAATTACGAGATTTTTTCTGGAAGTGGTATTTACTTTGCTTCTAGAATCCCACATTCTCATTCTATTAAGGGGGCCTTTCATGGTACCAGAAACAGGTTTATGGCTAGAATCAAAATTAGATTTCCCAATTATTGTGGAAAGGCCACCATCATGCATGGTTATTGATATTTTTGGCCCAGTCCTAGAGTTTTCAAAATCTTCTGAATACTTTTCAAAAGTTTGATCTGTCATGTTTTTAACCAAGACCTGTCCACAAGTTTTACAAATTTGTTCACCTGTTGTCTCATCGTTTACAATTGTTAAATGATAGCAAGAATTTTTTTCTTGTATTTTTTGGATGGTTATTCTTATCGCCCTCCGGATTGTAGTTCTATAATAGGTACCTGACATTGAAAATGCAATTTCTCTTCTGTAGAATAATTACATTTAACACATGAAAATAAAATTACTTCATTGCAAACGTTACATTCTTTTTGGGTGGTTAAATTTTCTCCGCACCTTCTGCATGAATCAATTCTCATGTTTTATTATACACCAATATTTGATTTAAAGGATTTGGAAATTAGAGTAGCCTAATTAATGATTTTAAATTTCCGTGTACTTATTCTCATTCTCTAGAATCAGAATATAGTTGGTTTGGAACAGTAATGTTTTTGGAACTACATCCCCATTGCATAGACCGTAAGGGGCAAAAATTATTTTACTATACCTAGTTGTTTATGGTATGCCTTTTTGAAAATTGTTAAAAAATAGTTCCTTAAAAGCACTCCACAATAAAAAAAATTTTTTAATATAAAAGGAAAGTTATGTCAAAAGAAGAGGTGAAAGAATGGATCCCCCTAAAGTAAAGAATTGGGACAAGATGGTTCATGCACCATTCAAAAAGGTTGTAAAATTCGATCTTATTTGTATGGGCATCGGGACTGTAATCGGAATGGGAATCGGAGCTTTTATCGCAACCAATTTCTAGAGTGAGGCCAATTAGTCTGTCTGCATCCGATACAATATTTTTTTTATTTTACAAATTGTCAGATTGATTTTAAAGGCATACCACAAAAAATTAGATATTTTTAAAATTAAATTATGATTATTTTAATCAGTGCGACATAAACTAGGCATGCCAAAGGGATACCCTCGAATCCAGGCAGCGAAATTATGACGCACATTTTTTTTCTTTAATTGGACTCCCTTAACTTAGAGTCCGTTTTTGTTTCGAGAATTTTTTTAGATTATTTTAATGAAATCAAATTGATTAAACTTGATTGGATTTGGAAAGTTTTTGATTAAATAGAATAGCTGGTAGGGATTTAAACTAAATTGATGGCGCCCTCGGCGGGATTTGAACACGCGTCTCAGCCGTGACAGGGCCGAATTCTAGACCGGGCTATACTACAAGGGCACATTTTCTTGTGAACAAAATCCTAGATTAAAAGTTTCGGTAATAACAAAAAATTTTGTAAAAGACTAAATTATACACTCAAAGCAAATTTTATTGTGGGTCTATGGCGCAGCCAGGTAGCGCACCGGACTTTTAATCCGGTTGTCGAGGGTCCGAATCCCTCTAGACCCGCTTTTATCTTAGCTATTTTTCTCAGACCTGATTTTCTTGCGATACAATAGTAACTCTAGTTGGTTTATTATTGATCCAAATAGATTTGGATTTTTCCCATTACTCAGTTCTGAATACATTCCTCTTTAAATCCAAAATTAACGTGTAACCCCTAGTTTTAGTTAATTTTTTTACTTAATTTAAAAATTGAATTAAATGGAATAAATCTGTCTAGATACGATTTTATTCAATTTTTTGAACATAAAATAAATAATTTTTTTCTAAATTACCTTGGAAAATAAAACATTACGCTAACTCCCAACAACACAATAACAGATCCAATTATCTCTAAACGATCTGGTTTTTTTTTATCAACATAATATCCCCAGATAATTGAAGATACAACAAAAATTCCTCCATAGGATGCATAAACCTTGCCAAAATCTGCAGGTTGTAAGGTCATAATAATTCCATAGGAAAATAAAATCAGTGCACCCGTTAACCCAAATATTTTTCCTTTATGAGAACGTAGCCATTTCCATATAAGAAAACCTCCACCTATTTCTAACAATGCTGCCAAAAAGAACAATCCAAGTGTAGAAAGAACTAGTTCCAAATTTTTTCTCCTTTTCTAGGAAAATAAAAAATTATCAAAACCCCGATTAAAGCAATTATACTTCCAATGATGTCAAATGTGTCTGGCTTTACTCCGTCAATTAACCAACCCCAAAATAAGGCCATGGCAATAAATACTCCACCGTAAGCTGCATAGACCCTATGAAAGTGAGTTTTCTGAAAAGTTGGAACAATGCCATAAAGGAATAATACAAATCCACCAATTGCACCTAAAACCCAACTAAAATCCTCACGTAACCACAGCCAAACAAGATAGCCTCCCCCAATTTCACATAAACCAGCAAAGAAAAATAAAAGAATAGAATATCCTATTTGGTTAACTTTTTGGGACAACCATTTTTTTTGTTTTAACTATATAATAAATCGAGATTTGAGTAAGTCAAAATGTTGATATCTTTTTGGAAAATCAATTTTGATTACCTTGATGCAATTTTTAAATAGCTCCTATTGAAAATGTGCTCATGTCTCAAAAAATTAGTAATATTCTTGTTCCATTGGATGACTCTAAAGATTCCGTTAGGGGTTTGGACAAAGCAATTTCAATTGCAAAGGAATCAGGCGCAAAAATTACAGGAATAAATGTTGTTGCTGTAGCTCCAACTCTTGCTTCAACAGTAATAAATTATAAAAAATTCCTAACGAAAAAAGCAGAAACGTTATTAGACTCTGCAAAAAAAAATTGTGAAAAACAAGAGGTAAAATTTGCATCTAAGATTCAATATGGAAGTCCCGCATCCAAAATTGTTGAAACCGCTGAAAAAGGAAAGTTTGACCTAGTGGTTATTGGTTCACGAGGGATTGGTGGTATCAAAGGGGCTATTCTTGGAAGTGTAGCAAATACAGTTGTGAATAAATCAAAAGTTTCGGTTTTAGTTGTAAAATAACTTATTGGGTAGACAAGTAATATCACCCATACCTAACTAATTAAATAAAAATAATTTATTTTCTAATCCAATTGTAAATACAATATTGATACCTATAATGAAAGTTATACTTGCTATCGCATATTTTAGATATTTTGCGGCAGAACTTAATCTTGATACTAAAATAAATGGTAAGCCCAAAACTCCACTCGCAACAGTCATGCCGATAATACTGCCAATACCAAATAAAATTAAAAAGTAAATCATCATATCAAATCCTCCAATAGTTGATGCAGTCAAAGCTACAAGGCTTCCGCTCCCGGCAATACCATGAATACAACCAATTAGGTACGATTTATGGCCATGTTTGTGATTTTCAATATGATTATGAGAATGTGTGTGCGCAATCCCATTTGGGTGTGTGTGGGGATGAATATGTTTTGGTTTTAGGATACTTCGATTTGTAATTGTTAAAATTCCTAAAATAATCAACATAAAACCAACAAAAAATTCTGCACTGACATAGAAATTATCTGGAATATTCAATGATAAACCGGCAATTAGTAATCCAATTAGAATAATACTTGAGGTATGTCCCATTCCCCAAAGTGCTCCTTTTAATGAGCTGTTTATGGTAAGACTCCTTAACCCTATTTTTTTTGAATTAGAGTAATGATTATTTTTTGTTAGTAGTTGAGTTGAGACTGCGCTTAAATGATCAGGTTCAAAAGCATGTAACACGCCAATCATCAATCCTGCCATTAAAATTAGCAGTGGATTGTTAGCTTGTAACATTTCAATAAACATATCGAACAATCCATTCACCCACCCTACATAGTTTTTTCCTGCTCATGGAAAAAATATTGATTAATAGGAATTGGTGTCGAGATAGATATTAAATCACAATCATTATTTTTAGTTGAAATTAAAAAAGTTAATTTTCTCATGCTTTCGGGAACGCCAATCATAACCTGATTTGGAAAAAGAAGTTCAGGAATATTTTTTGTTATAAAATGGGTAGACTTTCCCTCATTTATTGAAGTTATAACATATGCCACATACAACCATAAGGTTTCATCCAGATTTAATCTCAAATTATTTCCAAGCCGTTTTTTTATTACTTTTGTAGATTCAAAAAAGAGTAATTCATCAGATTTATCATAATGGAATATTTTGGAAATTGGTTTTATATCAGGATCTCCATGAACCAATAATTCAATTTTCATTAATCTCTCTTTGGTATTTTAGAAGCTGGATTGCCAAAATTGTATGTGTGTCCAGTTCCACGATAATCATTTGGCCTGACTGGATCTCCTCCCTCCAAACCTCTTTTTGTTAAGGATAAACCTGCTAACAACTCGATTACCAATCTCTGTCCCAATCCTGAAGTAATACCTCCATTGTAAGAACTCTGATCACTTACATCATATGCTGGAGCAATCTCTACTAAATCCATTGCAAATCTGTCGGGATCAAAGGATTTTGATAAAAGGCGTATCATTCTAATCCCTTCTCTAGATGTTAGACCATTTGGTTCCGGTTCACCAGTACCGGGAGCATAAGCAGGATCAAAGGAATCAATATCCCAGCTTAGATAAACTGCATCAGTTCCATCATTTGCTCTATCGGCGATTTCCTTTGCAATCAAATCGATTCCTAATTCTTCTACATCAAGCATGGTAAACCACTGAAAATCTTGATCTGACATCCATTTGTACAAATCAGGTCCGGGCCAATAACCTCGTGGACCAACTAGTGAATAGTTTTTTCCTTTCAAACAGCCCATTTCCATAATTCGCCTAATATGGGCTCCATGGTCATATTTGTAGCCAGTTAGTCCTTGTGGGGCACAATCTGCATGAGTATCAAAATGAATCATCCCAATGTTTTTGTATTTTTTAGCAAAAGCTCTCACATTTGCATATGTAATAGAATGGTCTCCTCCAAGCATTACTGGAATGCCATCTGCTTCTAGAACCTCCTTAACCTTTATGGTCATTCTCTTGTGAGATTCAATAACATCGCCTGGCGAAACATGAACATCACCATAATCAACTGTCCGGAAAGTACCAAAAGGATCTGCACCGGTTTCAATGTTAAATCTTTCATATGGTGGTGATGGAATTGTTGAAGCAGCTCTAATTGCTCTTGGTCCATATCTTGCCCCAGGTCTAATAGTAGTTCCAAAGTCAAATGGTTCCCCAATAATTGCAACATCAGGTTTAGCTTCAAGTAATTCTTTGTGGGATTTTATCCAAGGAAGGTGTAAGAATGTATTAATTCCTACAAAAGGAGCAACATCAGCTCCTCTAAAGTCATCCCCATAAAATTCCATTCCCATTTAAATCATTTTTTGTAAGCAAAATAAATAATTAAAGATTTCAAGTAAAGTACGTAAATTTTTTTTTATAAATGGTAACTAAAACAAAATGAAAAACCAAAGTTTATGTAATATACGATTTAACTATAAAAATAATATTTGGATTAAAATACATATGATTTTAAAAAATTCTAAAAATGCTTGGTATTATTTGAATCAGGGTTTAACGGCAGTCTATTACAATGAATTTAAAAAAGCAGTTTCAAAATTTAATAAAGCGAGTTCCTTGGAACCTGAAAATATAGTTATACAACTTCATAAAGGAACAACCTTGCATAAAATGGAAGATTATAAAAAAGCAATAATTTGTTTTGATCATGTCCTATCCGTAGATCCCAAAAACATAGATGCGTTGTATAACAAAGGACTTGCTCTACAAAAAATAGGGAATTTTGATGAGGCCATCATATTGTTCAAAGAATCTCTAAAGATTGATTCAAATTTTTTAGATTCCTTGATATCAATGGGATTATGTTTGAGTAATCTAGGTCGTAATAAGGAGGCGCTAAAAATAACTGATAAAGTCTTGATAAAAAATCAAAAACACACAACTGCCCTTTATAATAAAAGTCTAATTTTAGGACGATTAGGGCTAAATTCTGAGGCGGTTTCCTTTTTAAAAAAGGCCATAGAGGAAGATTCTCGACAATCGAATATCCTTTATGAAAAAGGCCAAAAACTTGCAAAGCAGAAAAAACATGAGGAGGCTATAAAATTCTATACTAAGGCACTTGAAATAGATCGTAAAAACACCAAAGCCCTTGTAGCAAAGGGTTGGACTCTTGATTTTGCTGGATTTGGAAACAAAGATATTTTTGCTTTTTACGACAGGGCTATTGAAATTGATCCTAAATGTACTGAGGCGTTATTAAATAAAGGTCTAGTTTTGGACAGAACTGGCCAATATAAAAAGGCCATTGAGTGTTTTGATAGAATTATTGAATATGACCCAAAAAATGTTAGAGCACTTTACAGTAAAGGTGTATCACTTTCATCTCTAAAAAAGTTTGGTGAGGCTAGATTTTATTGTGAATGTGCCATTGAGCTTGATCCAAAAAACGTATTTGCCCTTTGTAGTATGGTCTGGTTTTTAGAGCATTCAAAAAAATATAACGAAGCTCTAGTTTATTGTGAAAAAGCTTTGAAGATAAATCCAAATTATGTCTATGCAATAAGCTATAAAGGAAAATTACTTTTATCGTTAAAAAGATATGAGGAATCCATCGTTTGGTATAGCAAAGCATTGAAACTAGATCCCGAAAATCAAACAGCAATTTATCACAAAAATAAGGCAGAAGATGAACTAGAGAAATTAAAAAAAGAGTCACTCTTGAAAAAACTCTCCAAGTTATAATAAATTCTATTAAAAAACCTAAAATTAAATTATAATATTTTTATATTTGTCCTGTCTAAAATATAGATATGCAAAGTGTTAGCACTCCGGAAGATATCAAAAGAGAATCAAGTAGGGTAATCAATGCCCTCTATGGAAATGTTACCGACTTCAGGGTAAATGAAACATTCGAAATTCCCGAAAAGGGACCAAGAGAAGCATGGGATGTTCAAGTTAATTTCATGTTAAATTCTTTGAAATACACTGTGGACCTAGAAATTCAAGAAAAAGATGGACAAGTCACCAATGCACGGCTAATTGACACTATGACCCCACTCTAAATTTTTTAGAATGGATATTAACGAGTTTTAAATTGTGAGAATTTCCCTGGCAGCTTTAATCTTTCCAAATAAACCATTTACGTAGCCATCGACAAATCGTTCAAAGCTTATATTTTCTTGAAAATTATTCTTTTGTTTTTGGTACTCCTTTTGAAGACTTTTGAAATCTTCCTCCCGTAAGTGAATCGCATGTTTATTTGCATCATATTTTGATTCAAGTAAATTTATTATAAAATAGCTTACAAATTTTGTAAAGCACTTTGCCCTGTATTTTTCTTCATATTCCTCCCTAAGTATTTCTTGGTTTTCCTCTAACCATTCCTGAACATCAGATCGTATTGTAATAGTATTGTAATGACCCGTCAAATCTAACTTTATTTCATGGGGTTCGACCGAGTAATATCCTCTCTTTACTTCATTCATCATAATTATCAGAGTACTTGGAAGAAACATACCTGGATAGTTTTTATCAGTAACCTCTTGTAATCGAGCAGTCACTGCAGGTTTCATTCCTACAGTAGCATATCCTTTTCCAGGCATATCGAATAAATATTTTTGATGTTTATATCATTTTTCGGATTTTTTTATAAGGTTATTTTTTTTTGATTTCTTTTATTAAGCGAATGGCTACCCAAACCGATCCCATCGCAATGATCCCAACACCAAGACCTGAGTAAAATGGATTTGAATCACCGGATTGACTTAAACCTAGTCCTAAAATTATAAAAATCACTGCAAAAGCATATTGTTTGTCCACAGGGTTTCTAAGTGGATTGAATAAAAAAGATTTTGAATAAAATTTAATTTAGAAATTTAGGTGAATTTATACAAATTATTGTACTTAGTTTTTCGGATATTGGTATAAAATCTAATCGGGGTAAAACAATAAACGTTCTTAAAAAAATTTAGGGTATCCAAATAAGAAAATCATAAGTTGCTATAATTTAACCAAATAAATTGAAGTATTATGGTTTTTCATCGTAAATTTTATAAAATTTTTATAAATAATGTATTATACGTATTTTTTTTAAAGAAAAATCGTATAATACCTTATTTTATGAAAATTTATATAATTTTTCGAAATTAAAGATACAATGGTGGAAATGTCTGGTTTTGGCATTGCAGTTGCCGCCTTTATTATAATTACACTTGTAGTTGGTGTGTTTGCAGGGAAATTAGTCAAGAATAGCGGCAAACGATTGATAGTTGCTGGAAAAAGTTTGCCCTTAGCAATGGTTGGTACGATGCTAGCAGCACAAGCAGTTGATGGAAATTCTTCGCTAGGTAATGTAGCTTTGGTATTTGAATTTGGATTTTGGGCTGGAGCGGTTATTCCATTAGGTCTCGGATTATGTTTGCTAGTAACCGCAGCATTCTATGCTAAACCATTAAACAAAATGTCAATGATTACTTTACCTGATTTTTATTTTAGAAGATTTGGAAACGGGGCAGAAGGGATTTCTGGTGTTCTTATGATAATTAGTTTTCTAGTTCTAGTTGCGGGAAACTTGGCTGCAAGCGGATTTATTTTGGAAGTCGTTTTTGGTATCGATTATTTCTGGGGAATAACAATTTCTGCTCTAGTGGTTGTTGCATATACAATTGCAGGTGGCTTGTTTGCCTCAGCTTATACAAATTTGTTTCAGGTCTATCTTGCGATAGGGTCATTCTGGGCAGGATTCCTTTTCTTTGCCGGCGGTTTTTCAGATGTTCCATGGGATGTCATTTACAATAACGCTCCTCCAGAATTTATGGATCTTTCCGGATTATATGATATTGCAAATGGAGCACTAATCAATTGGGGAGCTATTTTAGCACTAGGTTTGGGGGATATTGTTGCTTTAGACTTCATGGAGAGAGTATTTGCTGCTCGTAGTCCAAAAACTGCAAGGAGAGGTGCATTGATGGGAGGTGCTCTTACTTTATTCACGGTAGTTCCAACAAGCATGTTGGGAATTGTAGCATTTTACTATTTGCCAGGGGATACATTACCTGATTTGGCACTACCTTTGTTATCGACTGAATTTATGCCCTTTGCAATTGGTGCATCAATACTGATGGGAGTAATTGGAGCATCAATGTCTACTGCCAGTGGAGGACTATTAGCAATATCTAGTGTAGTTTCTAGGAATATGGTCCAGAGAATCATTAGAAGGCGTTGGATGGGAAAACCCAACTGGAGTGATAAAAAATTACTAGGAGTTACACGATTGGCAATAATTCCAATGATGGTGGCAGGAACAACCTTAGGTTATTTCGTACCGGCACCAGGAATATATCTTATTCTTGCCTTTGACATAGTCTTTGCAGGAGCATTTGCACCATTGACCTTCGGGTTATTCTGGAAAAAAGCTAACATGCCAGCAGCAATTGCATCTCTTCTTGTCGGCTCAGGGTTGCGATTATACTTCTTCTTTACAATGCCAGAGGAATGGGCAGGTTTGGATACAATGATACCTCCAGTGGTTTCGTTTGTCTTGTTTATTGTAGTAGCACTTGCAACCCAGAACAAATATCCAGGTAAAGCCAGACATGATGTAAGAGATTATGTTCCACCGGAGGAGGATGTAATTACAGGAGAAGATCTAAAACACTTCAATGAGGGCAGTGATGCTATGCCAGGTGGACAGAACTCGAACACATCGGGTCCTGATGAAGACATTGAAAGTAAAAACACAGTGTAAGTTGTATCCGATCACTCGCTGCAAAAATTTTTGATTGTTTTAAAAAAACTACAATATAGGTAAATATGTTTTAATATCCTAAAAGAAGTTAAAAATGAATGAAATATCCTGATTTGCTTGATCAAGATATTTCACGAGTTGGATTACAAGAATCACAAAAATATAATTTACTTTCATGTAGACTTGTAACGGAAATAGTAAAAACCTCCTTAGGTCCAAGAGGTATGGAAAAAATGTATATCGACATTCTTGGGGAAGATTCAATAACAAAACATGGCGGAGCTTTCTTAAGAAAAGTTGATGTGGTTCAACCTGCAGCCAAGTCTGTAATAGAGGCTGTAAACACAGTTGATACTCACGTCGGAGATGGTACAACCTCAACTGCAATTGTGATGGGAAGCTTACTCCGTCATGCTGAAGAGTTGTTAAAATTGGGAATTCCCGTTGCGGTAATTACAAGAGGTTATGAGAAAAGTCTAGATTTTGCTTTAGAGGCATTAGATGAAATAAAAATAAAATCTAATAGAAGTGATAAAGAAACAATGAAGCAATTGCTAATAACTTGCTTAGAAGGAAAGGCAATTTTCGATTTACAAGAAGAGAATATAAAAATTATTGACCTTATCATTGAGGCTGTATTTGATATAGCCAACTTTAATCGTGGTCAGATAAATGTTGATGACATAAAAATTGAAGAAAAAATAGGAAATCTCACAGATATACAATTGGTTAAAGGCACCGTTATTGACAAGACGATAGATAGTTCGGCAATGCCCAGAACAATCAATGATGCCAAAATTTTGCTGATAAATGAATCCTTAGAACCAATGAGGACCAAAACAGAGGCAGGGATAGAAATAGAATCACCAGAACAAATGAGTCAATTTTTTGACCAAGAAAATAAAGACTTGCTTGCACTTGTAAAAAGTATTTCAGAATCAGGAGCTAATGTGGTAATTTCCAGAAAAGGAGTAAATGAATTTGTTCAGGAGGCTCTAGCAAAAAAGGGAATAATTTCGATGCGCAGAGTCAAGTATAATGATTTATGGTGGTTGGAAAAGGCGACTGGTGCAAAAACCTGTAAGGATGTTGAGAAAATATCTAGTGATGAATTAGGTTTTGCAAAAAAGGTTTATGAGAAAACTACTGGAGGTGAAAAAATGGTTTTTGTGGAAGGCGGGGATAATCCAAAATCTGTAACTTTGTTATTGAGAGCCAACTCAAAACGATATCTAGATGAATTTCACAGAAATGTTCTAAACGCATTTTATGTTTTAAGAAACTTTATTGAAAACCCATTCATTATACATGGGGCTGGGTCAGTAGAATGGATAATAGCTCAAAAAATAAGACAAAAAGCTGTTAGCGTCGAAGGAAAGGAACAAATTGCAATAGAAAGGTTTGCAGATGCCTTAGAGCAGATACCGTTAACTTTGGCACAAAATATAGGAATGGATGTTTTAGACACATTAACACAATTACGAAAAAAATTTTCAGAGTCAAATGGCAAAATGAAATGGTATGGTATAGATTCTAACAGGAGAAAAATATTAGATATTGCCTCATTGGGAATTATTGAAACGGTGGTGGTAAAGCAGCAGGTTCTCAAAACTGCGGTGGAGGCAAGTAATATGATACTTAACGTAGATGATGTTTTCATGAAGGATTTAATTGACAATACGCATTGTCATATTGATGGAACAGTCCATGCCCATCATGACGGTGGAAAATCTCATAATCATTTTGAACAAGAAGGACTTGAGCAAAGACAAATGCATCATTATTACTAAACTTTAAAAAATTCTATAGATTTGTTTTTAAATTAATCTCTCGATTATTTCTATTTTAAGGATTAATTGGATTTGTAATTACATATTCCGAATTAGGGTTTTCTTCACTGTCAATAGGATTTGCATCATCAAATTCAATAGATTTTTCAGTTTTATCAGAAGAATCGAAACCAAAATAGAAAATCAAATTTATAACAATAAACATTACAGCAATTAAAATTAATCTGTGCTTCATAGAAAGTTTTTTTCCCTGATCCGGTTTGTGAGACGTAACGTAATTTCTAATCACTTGGTTTTATTTATACCTAAAACAAGGTATTCTCCAAAGATTTAAAGTTCGTTTTGATTCATGAAAATAAATTTGAATGAAAAAAAAATAGAAGAGTATAAAGAAATTTTTGATTTTATTGAAAAAACCCGTCCTGATTGGGAGAGATTAATAATAGATGATAACTTTAAAATTAAAACCAATCAAGAAAAAGTACAATTTTCAACCATAGACCAAATTTTGAAAAAATTTAACCTTAGAATTACTGAAATTTCATTTTCAGATTATTATGGTATTACTTTTGGAATTGAAAAACTGGAAAATGTTTAGAAATTTGTCTTTAAAGATGGTAAAAATTTAGAATTATATACTTTGGAAATTAATCTAGGCAGAAATTTATAATCGAAATCAAAGAAAAATTCATGATCGAACCAGGTCGCGCAGTCAAAGATATTGAAATTGATTCAAACACATCCATAGAACAAATTTTTGAAGAGTTATCTCAATCAGGGGGTTTTGAATCGGTGAATCTTTCAGAAGGCCTGGAAATTTTAACAAAAATGATTTCAGATGATCAATGTCTCAGATTTGTCTCATTTGTAGCAGCTCTAGTATCGACGGGGACTAGGGGAATCATCAAAAATATGATCAAAAACAAGTGGTTTGATGTTGTCATTACAACATGTGGAGCCTTAGATCATGATATTGCCAAACATTTCTCACATTACAAAGAAGGTTCCTTTACTATGGATGACCAAGAATTGATGGACCAGAACATACACCGACTAGGTAATGTTTTGGTACCTATGGATAGTTATGGGCCAATTATTGAAGACAAAATGCAGGTATTCTTAGAAGAAGAATATCAAAATGGGAAAAAAGAAATGACTACTGCAGAAATAACTAAAATGATTGGAAAGCATCTAGGAGAAGATTCATTTCTTTTTTGGGCTTACAAAAATGATATCCCTGTAGTTGTTCCAGGAATTATGGATGGAGCCGTAGGAAGTCAAATTTGGCTTTTCACACAAAAACATCATGATTTCAAACTAAACATTATAGGTGATGCAGAACTGCTTTCTGGATTAATTTTCAAAGCAAAAAAATCAGGCGCCTTTATGATTGGGGGAGGAATTTCAAAACACCATACCTTATGGTGGAACCAATATAGAGAAGGATTAGATTATGCCTTTTATATTACAACTGCACAAGAGTTTGACGGAAGTCTTAGTGGAGCTTTGGTTAAAGAGGCAATTTCTTGGGGCAAGGTAACACAACAAGCAAAACAGACAACACTTCATGCCGAAGTCACAACAATATTACCATTTATCTATGCCGGACTTATTTCAAAATTAAAAAAATAGAAAATTAATTTAGTGATTTTAATAGAAAAAAAGTTTTTTTACATTTATCCTTGTAGTTTTAATTTTTTCTTGTTCTACTAAATGATCCCCCTAGAATTTTTTTTCTACTGATTTCAAGGATTTTAGAAATCACATCAAAAATATTTTCAGTTTTATTTCCTAAAATTCTTATTATTATTCCAGATTCATCTGGTAAAATAGAGGTTCCAACCGAAACTTCTTCTATTTTTCTAACTGTTTGATTTATAGAATTTTCCAAATCAATTACATTCTCCTTACTAGTTAAAACGTAAACTGTTCCCACGGTGTTAAATTCTCCTAATATTCCAAAATCTTTTAATCGCTGTTTTTTAGGCTCGATTTTGGTATTTTCTAAAAATCTAATTTTTTTATCTTGATTCTTACAATGGGTTCGAAGATAACAGATGTCATATACAAACGATTCTCCCATGGCGACTCTTCCTGGAGTTAAAATTTCAGAATAAATCAAGGTGGAGTTTTCGTGAACCTTGAGATGTACCTTTTGATAATATCTAGAGTTTTTGTATGGGATTATTTGATCAGGGATATATTCAAGATAACAATCTTCATCGACAGTAATGTTTACAATTTGTGATGCAGAATTTGAATTCATACTGTAAACTCTTGTAGCTCCCTGAGTGGTAATATGGGAGATGGCTTTATTTTTTAATTTCACATCTGTTCGGTATCTATCTCCCTGAAGAATTCCACCCGATGGAGAAATAACATAAAGATATGCCATTTGTGGTAAGGAAATTTCAGGATATAATGCACGTTGTATTTGTAACGGAATTTGGAAAAACTGTTTTGTAACAATTGTTTTGCCTGTATTATTCATTTGTAGTTCCAAATCAAGAATTCCTACTTTTCCAGATTGTCCAACTGCCAACTGTTTTACAGGAGCCTCATAGGCTTGGATTTCCTTTGGTATGTCATCTGGTGTATAATAATCTAGTTTATTCAAGAATCAAACCTTTTGTGTAATTGTAGATTTTGGTAAAGAACCAAATAAAACATCATGGATGATATGTTCCGCTACATCCAAAACACCTTCATCTGTTTTGCAGTTGATAAATACAAACGGTTTTTCTTTTCGATTTATTTCTGCATCTCTCTGCATTAGTTTTAGATCTGCACCCACCATAATTGCAAGGTCAATTTTGTTTATCACTAAAAGATCACAACTCTCAATTCCTAAACCACCCTTTCTTGGATATTTGTCTCCACCTGCAACATCAATTATGTAAATAAAATAATCTGCAAGAATTGGACTAAAGGTGGTGGTAATATTATCTCCACCGCTTTCAATAATTATTAAATCAAGGTCAGGATGGTTCGACTCCAATTCCTCTATCACAGACAGATTCATGGAAGGATCTTCTCTTATCGCAGTATGAGGACAACCTCCTGTAGCCAGTCCTATGACTAGGTTTTCAGGAAGTAATCCCTTTTTTGTGGCTAAATTAGTCCTCATCCTATCTGCATCTTCTTTTGAAATTACATCATTTGAGATAATGCTTACACTGTATCCTTTTTCAGCCAAAATTGGAACAAAGCGTTCAATGAGCATACTTTTTCCAGAACCTACTGGTCCTCCAATACCAATTCTTGGAATACGAGTCATGATAAAAAATTCAATTTTTATGTTATAAACATTTTAGAGTCCATCTTTTCATGGGACATCTGAACAACATCTACTTGTGGTGCAAACTGCCACATTTCTAAAATAGATTTATTTGAATATTCTCTAATAGTTTGACCTATAATGGGTTTAATGCTGTGAATTATTTTTTGACTTTCAAAATGCTGAATTAATCCGAGTCGTAATGCGGCACCGATAACCCCCACAGTAAAACCATACAACATCATTGCCATACTTTTCTCTTTTGTAATTTTTAAGGAATGACATCCTATAGCATACGCCACGGGAAAAACTCCATGGGTTTGGTTGTCAGTTATGCTCTCTTTGTATTGATTTAATATTTTATTGTCTTTTACAAATTCTGACACACATTTTATAAATTGCATACCTGATCTTACAGATGCATTACGAATTTCTTTGATGGATTTTGAAGCAAAAACTAGATTATCAACCTCTATTATTTTTTTCAGATCATAATTGTTTGCATTATCCATTACATTTGCAAGCGCAACACAATCTGTTGGTCCAATTTGCTGAATAATATTAATTCTAATTAGATCAATTAGGTCTACGGTTCCCTGAATTTTTTTTTCATTAAAAAGAAATTCCAATCCATTTGAAGTAGTAAAAATACCAGTGGGAAAGAAGGAATCAGACAATTGCATTACTCCTAACTCTTGCTCAATTTCGTCAATGCTCATGAATATCACCACCTGAATTTGGGTAAAATACTTGTTCCTTTATGGTCATCTCAATATGTGTAATAAAATCCCCAAATAGTTTTGAAAAAAGTTCCTTTTCGGATTCGGTCTGAATAGGAAACAAAAACTCTTCTCCTTGTATAGATACGGGTCTATGCCTATTTCCAATAATATGGCCTAAAAGAAACATCAATTCAGGCTTGTTTTTCGTCTTGAGTTTAAATGAAATTACCTTTTCGGGTAATTGTTCTAAAACAATTTTTTTGTCCTTGTTTTTGAAAATATCTCCATCACGAAGTTTTACTCCTGGGTCTAATTTCCAACCCACATCCGTTCCAAGATCAGTCTTTCTTCTCAAAATTCTTTTTTCTAAATCTATTCGTGAAATCTTAATTTTTTCAAAATTCATGTTTTTAAAATATTTAAATTCTTTATCGTGAAAAATATTTCCAATCGGTGAATTAACCTCTAACACAAATTACTTTGTATAATGACAGAGTTATACTTTTTTGGATTCCTTTCAAATTTTTAATTATTAAATACCACAGTAGGCTATCAATTTCAATGATGCTTACTCCTAGAGAATTAGAAAAGCTAAATGTTTTTGTAACCAGTGAACTTGCTAGAAGAAGACAAAAACGGGGATTAAAACTAAACCATCCCGAAGCCGTTGCCATACTTGCTGATCATATTTTAGAAGGAGCTAGAGATGGTAAAAATGTCTCTGAATTAATGAGTTCTGGAAAAAAAGTTTTATCAAAAAATGACGTCTTGCCTGGTGTTTCAGATCTAATTCATTCTATTCAAGTGGAAGCAACTTTTGAAGATGGAACCAAGCTGGTAACAGTTCACGACCCTATCGTGTGAGAAATATGATTCCAGGCGAATATTTTCCATCAAGTGAATCAATAATTGCCAATGTTGGTAAATCCACGACATCAGTTAAAGTTAGCAATACGGGGGATAGGCCCATTCAAGTAGGATCACATACCCATTTTTTTGAAGTAAATAAGGCACTTGAATTTCCAAGAAAACAATCCTACGGGTATCATCTCAATATTCCTTCCGGAACTTCGATAAGATTTGAACCCGGAGAAACCAAAAGAATTGAACTGACCGAATTTGGAGGCAAAAAAATAGTTTTTGGGTTAAGTGGTTTGGTTAATGGACACCTAAAAGAAAAACAAGAAGATGCATTCAAAAAAGCAAAAGAAATGGGGTTTAAGGGAATTACATAATGGCTCTAACTATTCCGCGAAAAACCTATGTTGATTTGTTTGGTCCAACGGTTGGCGATAGGGTTCGTCTGGCTGATACTGATTTGATTATAGAGATTGAAAAAGACTTGATCAAATATGGAGATGAGGCGGTATTTGGCGGTGGAAAGAGCGTACGAGACGGGCTAGGACAATCAAGTGGAGTGTCAAGAGCTGAATCAGTTGACCTGGTAATTACTAATGCAATTGTAATGGATCCTATTTTGGGAATTATTAAGGCCGATATTGGAATAAAGGATGGAAAAATTGTGGGGGTAGGAAACGCAGGAAATCCCAACATAATGGATGACGTTGATTTTATAATTTCCTCAAATACGGAAATTATTGCTGGTGAACATACCATTTGTACTCCAGGAACTATTGACTCACACATTCATTTTATTTCTCCTCAACAAGCTGTTCATGCAATTTGTAATGGTACTACCACAATGATTGGTGGTGGAACTGGTCCGGCTGATGGAACAAATGCAACAACATGTACTCCAGGTAAATGGAATATTCATAGAATGCTTGAATCAGTCGATGGAATACCAATGAACTTTGGTTTTCTTGCAAAAGGAAATGACTCTCTTCAAACTGCACTACTTGAACAAATAGAAGCAGGCGCTTGTGGCCTAAAACTGCATGAAGATTGGGGTTCAACTCCTGCAGTAATTGATTCTGCATTAAATGTTGCAGATAAAACGGACACTCAAGTAGCAATTCATACAGATACTCTAAATGAATGTGGGTTTGTTGATGATACCATCAAGGCTATTGCAGGCAGAACCATACATACCTATCACACTGAGGGAGCGGGAGGGGGTCATGCTCCCGATATCATAAAAATAGCTGGTGAAGAAAACATACTTCCTTCATCGACAAATCCTACTAGACCTTTTACAATAAACACATTGGCTGAACACCTTGATATGATGATGGTATGCCATCATCTGAACCCTTCAGTCCCAGAGGACGTATCATTTGCAGAATCCAGAATACGAGGAGAAACCATTGCAGCAGAGGACGTATTGCATGATTTGGGAGTTTTGAGTATGATGTCTTCAGATAGTCAAGCAATGGGAAGAGTAGGTGAAGTTGCACTCAGAAATTGGCAAACAGCAGATAAGATGAAAAAGATGACAGGTAAATTACCGCAAGACAATGAAAGAAATGATAATTTTAGAGTAAAGAGATACCTTGCAAAAATCACAATAAATCCTGCCATAACTCATGGAGTCTCAGATTACGTAGGTTCCCTACAACCAGGAAGATTGGCAGATATTGTGATTTGGTCTCCTCAATTCTTTGGAGTAAAGCCAAAAATGATTATCAAAGGCGGATTTATTGCGTATTCACTAATGGGAGACCCAAATGCTTCAATTCCTACCACCGAGCCAGTACTTTATCGCCCAATGTTCGGAGCACTTGGTCAAACAAAACATTCCACGTCTGTAACCTTCACATCTCAACTGGCATTAGATAATGGCCTTGAATCAGAAATAAAATCAAAAAAGAAATTGGTTCCAGTAAAAAACTGTCGTTCTATTGGAAAAAAAGACATGTTGTATAATGATCTTGCCCCAAACATCGAGGTAAATCCTGAAACTTATGAAGTGAAAGTTGATGGAAAACTTGCTACTGTAAATCCAGCAGAGAGGATTTCCCTATCACGACTCTATCATTTATTTTAAATTTTTTTAATAAATTAGACAGGTGTTTATTTTATAATTTTAGAAATTTTTTCACTCAAATTTTCTAGTGCAATAGATATTTCATTTTCTTGTTTGGTAATGTTTGTTCTGTAATTATTAATTTTTTTTATACGATCTTTTATCATTCGTTTTTGTTCGGCATATCCTGATGAACCAAAGGAAATCCTGTCCTTTAATGAGGAAATAATTGTGGTAGATTTTAGAAGTTCTGAAATAATTTTGGGATCAACTTTTGTTCCTTCTAAAGACTTTTTAATTTCATTAGTTGTTAGTTTGTTCAAAGGTTTTTTGGAATAGTGAGCCTGCTGAACCAAAGATCCTGTAATTTTATGTGCAGTTCTGAAAGGAATTTCTCTTTGTACTAGTTTTTCGGCAATATCTAGGGAGATAATATAACTTGAATCTGCTGCCTTTTTCATCTGTTTTTCATTTACCTGTAAAGTCAAAAGCATTGGTTTTAAAATTAACAATGCGCTGATAGAGTTTTTTGATGCAGACCAAATGGAGGAATTGATTTGTTGCAAATCTCTCCCATATCCTGTAGATAATCCTTTAAGAGTAGAAAGGATGCCAGTAAGATTTCCAATTATTTCTGAAGTTTTTCCCCTTGTTAATTCTAAAATGTCTGGATTCTTTTTTTGAGGCATTACACTTGATGGCGAGGTAAATTCATCGGATAGTTCAATGAAGGAAAATTCAGAAGTAGACCAAAGCACAAAATCCTCGGCGATTTTACTAAGATTAGTCATCAAAATAGCAATTATGCCGATATATTCAGCAACAAAATCCCTTGTACTGGTAGCATCAATAGAATTTTCAACAATTCCGCCAAATCCCAACATCATAGCAGTGCTATGTCTATCAATTGGTATGCTAGTTCCCCCTACAGGTCCAGCACCTAAAGGACTTTGATTTACACGTACATATCCATCAAAAAGACGCTCAAAGTCTCGAAACAGGGCATCTGAGTGAGCTAATAGGTAATGAGAGAATAATCCAGCTTGAGCTTGCTGCAAGTGGGTATATAGTGGCATGATTGTTTTTTGATGATTATCTGCCAAAGACACTAGAGCCTCAATCAAGTCAAGCAAGCAATTGCAGAGAATGTTAATGTCGTGTCTTATTTTCATTCTAATGTCCAATGCTACTTGGTCATTTCGGGATCTCGCAGTATGCATTTTACCACCGCTGGTCATTCCCGCTTTTTTGATAACAAGAGTTTCAATTAATTCATGTATATCTTCAGCATTTGAATTTGAATTAATTTTTTCATTTTTTAGTGATTCTAATGCTTTTAGAATTTTTTTTGCATCATTTTTGGCAATTATTTTATTTTCTTGTAACATTAAGACATGTGCTTGACTTCCTAAAATATCAAAAAGAATAATTTCAGAATCTGCATTTAGAGATGAAACATATTCTAAGGTGATATCACCCAGATCATGGCCAAGACGTGAACGATACATCATCTAAAGTTCTAGAATGGTTATATATAGCATCGACGCTTTTGCCCACATGAGTCAAGATATCAAACAACTTCGAGTAAAAATATTCGATGAACTATCCAAGATTGTAGATCCTGAGATAAACACTACAATTACAGAATTAGAATTGATTGATGAGGTAGATATTAGTGATAGTAAGGTTAAAGTTGATTTGCACTTAACCAGCCCATTTTGTCCGGCAGTGTTTGGATTTAAAATTTGCCAAGATATCCATGATAATCTTTTGAAGGTTGATGGGATTGACGATGTCAAGGTAAATGTCTCAAACCACTTTATGGCAGAGCAGATTAACAATCAGGTAAACAATAGTCCAAACCCAAAAAAATAGGTTAGCTTCTAAATCCTAAAAGATATCCCCTAAGGAATTGAATTCCCATTGCAGGGTCTACTCCCTTTGGGCATACCTGGCTGCAGGATCCTGCAAAATGGCATCTCCAAATACCGTGAGAATCATCGATTATTTTTAATCTCGAATCTTTTCCTTTATCTCTACTGTCAGCTACGTATCGGTAGGCTTGAGCTAAAGCTTGTGGTCCTATAAAAGAAGAATCTGTAGCCATAGTTGGACAGGCAGAGTTGCAGAGTCCACATTTAATACAATTTGAAAATTGAATGTATTGTTCTACTTCTTCTGGAGATTGGAGAAATTCTTTTTCGTCTGACGAAATTTCTGAATCTTCCCGAATTAGAAATGGTTTTACTTTGTGATGAGAATCAAATAGTCTTTCAAATCTTACCGTCAAATCTCGAATGATCGGAAAATTATTCATTGGTTCAACCGTAACCACATTTGATTCTAATTCGCTAATTTTTGTAAAGCAAGCAAGTCTTGGTTTACCATTAATTATCATTCCGCATGAACCACATGTTGCCTGTCTACAAGAATAGCGAACTGCCACTGAATGATCAAAATGTTTCTTAACTTGCAGGATTGCTTCTAATACAGTGGTCCATCTTTGGTAGGGAATTGAAAATTCCATAAATTTTTTTTCGGTGTTTTGTTTTGGGTTAACTCTTGCAATACGGAGGGTTACTGACTTTGGTGAAGAACTTGTTTTTGATACTGAGTTTTCTTCTAATTTAGGAACTTGTGCCATCTATACTACCCCCATGTTTACCATTATTATTGTTCGCGAACCATAGGCGATTAAACCAATCATTCCTGCCAGACATCCATAGGATACGGCTTTTTCATAACCTCTTCCTTGTTTTAATTCTAACAAGATTACTCTAAGCCCGTTGAATCCATGAATTGATAGTAAAATCAAAATTATCTCTAACATTCCGGCATAGGGAAGAAATTTGTAGTTTGCAATTACATTGGCATATTCTAAGGATTCAGAGAAGCTCTGTGTAAGGCGCATTAGAATATGAACTGCAACAAGGGCAACTGCTGCTAGTGCAGTTCCATAATGAATTTTCATAATTATGCTTTCTCTCAATTTATTCACCATACATTACTGCAAGACCATACAACATTGCAATTGCCGCTAAAACAATAGCAGAATAGATTCCTATCTTGTGCCTATAATTCTGTGATGCTGGATTATATGGATAGTCTGGTCTTGAGGGTTTTCCAACACCAACACCTCCATGTCCAAGCATTACTCTAATTCCATTTACGGTGTGAAAAACACACATTGCAATTACAATGGCCAAGATTGCATGTCCTTCATTAGTTTGTGTTAAAGCTAAAAATTCATTCCATCCAACTTCACCTCTCAAAATTGAACTGGTTTCATAAATGTGGGCAATGAAATATGCTAGTAATCCTAGCCCACTTAATCGCATTAGCAAGTATGCAACTCGTTCTATACCATACCTTCGGGGGTTTATCATTCCCCCAATACCTTCTTTGTTTTCGTCTAAAGGTTCCATTTAGTATTTTCTCTCCACTGGTTGATACGTTGTAATTGTTACTGGATGTGTTTTCATTATTGGTTCGGTAGGGTCATAATATGCTAGAGTATGGTGTAAAAAGTTTGCATCATCACGTTTTGGATAATCAGTTCTAGCATGAGCGCCACGTGACTCTTTTCTATTGATAGCACCAATAAGTACAATTTCTGCAGTTCTAATCATAGAATCAAGTTCCATTACATTTGTAAAATTAGTGTTGTATTCTTTGGCGCTATCATCTACATGTTTCCAAGTTTGTTGCTTTAATTGGCGTATCTTTTTTAATCCTTCTACAAGTTTATTTTCATCTCGAAAAACATAGGCCTTATCGTTCATGGTATCAGTTAGTTCTTGCTGGATTTCATATGGATTTGCATCTCCATTGCCTCTAAAAATTCCATCATAGATTCTTTTTTCTTCTAGAGTTACGAGATAATGAGGCCACGGGTTGGAATGGGTATTTTTTTCAATGTAATCAACAGCGAGGCTCCCAGTAATTTTCCCCCATACGATACACTCGGATGTAGAATTAGCTCCCAGACGGTTGGAACCGTGAACACTATTGCATGCTGCTTCACCTGCAGCCCAAACCCCCTGCAATTCTGTTGCTCCATCAATATTTGTATGAATTCCACCCATCATGTAATGACACACTGGTCGGATATCAAGAATTTCATTAGCTGGGTCCACCCCAGAAAATTTTATCGAAATTTCTCTAATTCCGCCTAATTTCTCTTTAATTTTTTCATCACCAATATGTCTCAGATCTAGTTTCATACAATCAACTCCAGTTTCATGTTTGAATCCGTTGCCTTCATTGATTTCAGTTATTATTGCTCTTGATACAATGTCACGTGGGGCCAATTCCATTTTTTCTGCTGCGTATTTTTTCATAAAACGTTCGCCTTTGTTGTTTAGAAGATATCCTCCCTCACCTCTTGCTCCTTCTGTAATCAATATACCAGAAGGTAAAATTCCAGTAGGGTGGAATTGGACAAATTCCATATCTTTTAGGGCCATACCTGCTCTGTATGCCATATCTAATCCGTCCGGAGTTGAAGAAAATGCATAGGTTGAAAAGCTGTAGATTCTTCCAGCCCCACCGGTGGCAATAATCAAAGCTTTTGCTTTAATTTGGTAAAAGTTACCTGAGGAAATTTCTATAGCGGTAATTCCCATAAATTTACTTCCATCATGAATAATAGATGTTGCAAACCACTCATTGAGATATTCAATATTTTCAAATTTTTGACAAGTATCATACAGGGTTTGCATCTCAAAGAATCCTACTTTATCAGATGCATATGTAGCTCGAGGAAAACTATAGCCTCCAAAATTCCTTTGGTCAACTCTCCCGTCTTTTCTTCTTGACCATGGCATTCCCCAATGATCAAGCTGACGAATTTCTCTTGGCATTTCTTCACATAGTCTTTTGGCAACATCTTGATCTGCTAGAAAATCACTTCCCTTTACGGTATCATAGATATGAGACTCGATGGTGTCACCTTCATCCTCAAAAAGAACCGCAGCAGTACCACCTTCAGCAGATACTGAATGGGAACGCATAACTTGTACCTTTGAGACAATTCCAATTTTTATCTTGGAGTTTTTTTTCGCCGCCTCTATAGCTGCTCTTAGGCCAGCCAATCCTGAACCACAAATGATCAAATCAAATTCGATGGACTGTACCATTTAGACTGAGTTCTCTGGATGTAGGTTAAATATGTAATAATGATCAATAATCGAATTGTTAATATATATCGCTAGTGATATCACTAGTGATGATTTCAGAATGGTTTCAAAGAGTGGGTAGTTCTGTTCCTAGAGGATTTTCAAGATACTTTATTTTAGAACTTTTAGCGAAAAAAAATCATACTGGAAAGGAGATCATTGACTATGCTGTTGAGCAAAGTAATGGGATATGGAAACCATCTCCGGGGTTAATTTACCCATTATTAGGTAGGTTACTAGATGAAGGCCTAATTGAAGAATCCAAAGATGGAAAGTATCAATTAACCAAAAAAGGATCTGAAACGGCCTCAGATGTAGACAAGATAAATGACATTGTAAAAACACAACTAGATGTTCTTTTCAGGTTAGGAAATGTAGGACGATTTGTGGCAATGGATTTGCTTGAAAAGATTTTTAGTATGGGTTCGGTTCTTAGCTCCAACATTGCACATATGACAGAAGATGAGACAAAAAAATACAAAACATTTCTAGAAACTGAATTAAAAAAGATAAACAAGCAAGATACCAAAAAGAAAGGACGACGTATTAAAATAGAATAACTTCCAATTAGATGAAAATGGATGTAAATCTCATTTTGATTATTTTAATTTGGTTTTGGAGGTATAGAACTATTTTTTCTAATAGAATGTTATATGTAGATTCTTAGATTCCCCTTATTATTTTATTTTTAATCATCCACTTTATCCCTTCAAGGAATTGATCCTCTGGAACTTCGCCATTTATCCACCATTCTGTTGTAGCAGCAATCCAATTTGGTACTTGAGGTTCTTCATTTGTTGGTTGGTTTGCCTCTGTCTGTGAAGATTCCACTGTAACATCTATAATTTTCTCCTTTACCAAAAATCCTAGAGCATCAGTAAACTCCCTATCAGATACATCTCTATCAATCCAGAATTGTGCAGTTGTTTGTACCCA
>JAHELB010000070.1 GCA_024644385.1 Nitrosopumilaceae archaeon
TCTTATTTTACATCAACTTTCCTTCTAATTATGGAAATATCCGTGGATCAAATGTATCGAATTGAAAATAATGGGCATGCTATGGGGTTTTTAAAAAAATTCATGATGGAAAATGCGGGTGCAGCTGCAGTCAGAAAATTAGCCCAAACAACAGATCTGGAAAAAAAGAAAATTTTGATTTTTGCTGGCATGGGAAATAATGGTGGAGATAGTTTGGTAATGGCAAGGCATCTAGCTGGGTATGGTTCTTTGGTAACGGTGGTTTTACTTGGATTCCCAGAAAAAATCAAAACAGAGGAAAGTAATTGGAATTGGAGTATATTAAAAAAAATGCCTTCAATTAATCTGATCTCTGGTAATAATACGCGCTATGATTTCGAACCTGATGTTGTAATTGATGGAATTTTGGGTACAGGTATTTCAGGCCAAATTAAAGAACCGTATGCATCCGCAATCAATTACATAAATGAATTAAATTGCTTAAAGGTTGCAGTAGATGTTCCATCTGGATTAAATCCAGATACTGGGGACACTGCAAATATTTTTGTAAAATCAAACATAACTGTCACATTTCATAAAATGAAAAGAGGCATTGCAAAACGAAAAGATCTTACTGGTGAACTATTCACGGAAAAAATAGGAATTCCTCCAGAAGCAGAAGAAGGAGTACTATGAAAGTAAACCAAATTCAAGTAGGAAATATGCAAAATTTTACTTACGTTGTAGAAGATGAGGAAACAAATGAAGGGATTGTAATAGACCCTTCTTGGGATCTTGATAAGGTTGAACAAACCATTACTAGAAATAATTTGAAAATAAAATTCATAGTAAACACTCATCATCATTTTGATCATACTTTAGGAAATGAAGGTTTATCCAATTCAACAGGTGCTAAAATTGTTCAACATGAGGCATCTGACCTTCAACACCACATAACTGTGAAAGATGGCGACATTATTAAATTTGGAAATTCTGAGCTAGTTGTTTTGCATACTCCTGGTCACTCAAAAGATAGCGTTTGCTTAATTGGGGACGGGAAAATTTTTTCCGGGGATACTCTTTTTGTAGGAAATTGTGGTCGAATCGATTTACCTGGAGGAAGTGCAAAGGAGCTTTATCACAGTCTCTTTGATATTTTGTATCCTCTAGATGATAACCTTGTCCTTTATCCTGGGCACAATTATGGATCCTCAGTCATCTCTACTATAGGTAAGGAAAAAATTACTAATCTTGTTATGCAGAGGCGAACAGAAAAAGAATTTCTTGATATGATGGGACAGTGATTTGATTGAACGATTTTGAATTTTTCGGCGATTTACAAAAAGCTGAAAACTTTGTAGGACGAATTAAAGATAAAAATTTTTTATTTTCTCTAGTAATTTCCTATACTGAAACATGCGAAATTCCTGGAATAACCTTTGCAGGCGCTGACAAAGAGTCTATAAAATATACTCCTCCTGCTGATGCAGAGTACCTCTATTATGGAAATTGCAAAACTATTGATAAAATTCCAATGACCCCTGATGGAAAACCCACTCCAGCACTACTTACTAAAACCGCACTTGAATCTTCAAGCATTCCCCATATTGTAATTAATGCAGGAAGTAAGGTCTCTCCTCAATTACCTTTTATTCAAACAGGTTTATCCCCTGGAAAAAATATTTCAGTAAACCCTGCAATGACGGATTCTCAAGTTGCTCAAGCAGTTAATTATGGACGGATAGTGGGGAGAACTTTGGCTTCCATTACTGATTGTTTGATAATCGGTGAAAGTGTCCCTGGTGGAACTACCACCGCTTTAGCCGTGATGAAAGCGTTGGGGTATAAGGCACAAGTAAGCTCTAGCATACCAAACAATCCCGTCATTTTAAAAAATCAAATTGCAAGTATGGCATTGGAGAGAATAGAATCTGATAATCCGTATGGCATAATTGCAAACGTTGGTGATCCTATGATTCCTTTTGTAACTGGAATGCTGAGCTCTGCTTCCGAAATAAACCCGGTTCTGCTTGCAGGTGGAACTCAAATGGCTGCAGTTTTGGCTTTTGCGTCTAAAATTGGATTTAAAAAAGAAAATACTGCAATTGGAACAACTTGCTATATTTCCGATGATGAAAGTGCAAATTTTAAAAATCTTATATCTGAAATTGCAGATATTCCAGCCATTGCTGTAAACCCTCATTTGGAAAATTCTAAATTTCCCGGATTAAGGGCATTTTCAGAGGGATTTGCAAAGGAAGGGGTTGGTGCAGGTGGAACCATAATTGCATCACTTTTAAAAACAAAAAATGATTCCTCAAAATATTTGGATTTGGCCGAACAAGAATATCGTCGAATTTTTACTTCACTGTAACTGATTTTGCAAGATTTCTTGGATAATCGGGGTCGGTATCTTTTTCAAGTGAGGCATAATATGAAAGTAATTGAATTGGAATGGTTTCTGCAATCGGATAAGTTAATTCATTTGTACTTGGTAATTTTATCCAAAAGTCATACACATCACTATATTTGTCAGAAATTCCGATTATTTTTGCACCGCGTGCTTTAATCTCTCTAGCACTTGTTAATGTATCCTGATAGGTAGAATCTTCAGGATTTATAATAATTACAAAAACTTTGGAATCCATCAATGCGAGTGGCCCATGTTTTAGCTCCCCACCAGCAATTCCTTCTGCATGGATATAGGTAAGCTCTTTTATTTTTAATGCCGATTCAATTGCTATTGGGTAGTGTATTCCTCTTCCAAGAACGTAAATATCTGAAATTTCCTTAATTTCATTTGCAATTTTTTTGATATTATTATGTTCCTGAAGTGTTTTAGAAACTGCCCCAGAAATTTCTTGAAAATTTATCTCCATTTTTTCATTACTTAATTCTTGAATAATTTTATACCAAATAATCAATTGAGATGTAAAGCTTTTAGTTGCTGCAACTCCAATTTCGGGACCACAATTCATTCCTATTACAATATCTGATTCTCTTGCCAAAGTAGAGGTCAAGGAATTAAGTATGGAAATTATTTTACAATCAGCTTTTTTTGCAATGTTGACGGCTTCTAATACGTCTGCACTTTCCCCGCTTTGGGATATGGCAATAAGAATAGAATTAGGTTCTATACTATCTGGTGAAAATTGCAATTCACTTGAAATTATGGACTCTGATTTTATTTTGGCGTATTTTGATAAAAGATATTTCCCAACCAAAGAAGCGTTGTAACTTGTTCCACTTCCAGTAAGGTAGATGTTTTTTGCGTGTTTTAGATAATCTGCCGTCTCTACAATTGCCTCTTTTGTGCCCTCCCCTGCTTTGAAAATTGTTTCGGATTGTTCAGAAATTTCTTTCAAGGTAAAATGAGCATAATCACCTTTGTAAACATCTGCAAATTCTTTAGAAACTTTTGTTATCAGAGGTTTTATCTCTTTTCCATCAAAATCAAAAATTTGGATTTTGTCTTGATCTATTAAAACAAAATTTCCATTATCTATGTAAATTGCTTCATCTGTCTGCTCAATAAATCCTAATACATCACTTGACAGAACATAATTTTTCTCTCCAACACCAATAATTAATGGCTCATGGAATCTAGCAGCTGCTAGTTGACCGTTATCAAACATTGCAATAAAAGAAAAATGACCCTTTAATTCCGAAACAGTATTTATCATGGTATTTTTTACATTTTTTGATTTTTGATAATTTTTTTGTAAAAGATTTGCTATGACTTCGCTATCCGTTTCGCTAAGAAAATTATATCCTTCTTTTTTCAAATCGTTCTTTAGTTTCTCAAAATTTTCAATGATCCCATTATGTACGATTGCAATTTGTCCTGAATTACTTGGATGTGGATGAGCATTTACATCCGTGACTTTTCCATGTGTAGCCCATCTGGTATGGCCAATTCCAATTTTTCCAGGCAAGTTCTCAAGATGAAATTTAGCATTTACTTCTCCTACTCTTCCAACCCCTTTCTTTAATTCGATCTTGCTATTTGATTCCGTTGCAACTCCGACGCTATCGTATCCTCTATACTCCATTCTTTTTAATCCCTTGACGAGGAGAGGAGCCGCGTCGTCCTTTCCAGAGTAACCTATGATTGAACACATAATAGTTCTATTTCCAGTATTAGGGTTATTTACTGATTACTTTATTTTGAAATTAATT
>JAHELB010000071.1 GCA_024644385.1 Nitrosopumilaceae archaeon
CTAACTGAACTAAAATGAAAAGGAAAGGATTTGGGATTTAGTCCCACTTTGACCAAGCGGCCATCCATCTATACGTCCACGTAGTTAGTTTACAACCTAACGCCGCAAACGTTACCGACAGCACTGCTCCAGCACCTGCGCCAAGCGCTACTGGGCTGTTATAGAACTTTCCTACCTGCGGTTCTATCGGTGTCATATATGGTGGTAACGTGGGTCTTGGATACTTGAATGCAGTCTCTAGCGGATCTGCTACCGTAATCAAATTAACCATGTTGAATAACGGCAACGACATTCCGACCATTACACCGCCAAACAATATCAACGAGTGCTTGTTCTTCTTTGTTGCCCAATACGCCAGATCCAACAACATTGCTGATGGAATCCAGACTGGTGTAACAATGAAGTCATATGGATATCCGAGTGCAAACCATGCACCTTTGGCTACCCATGTATACACTGTCATAATTAAGGCGTAGTATGTCGCTGTACCAGGAACTCCTGTAAATGTAAGGTAGTAAACTGCTCCAACAGTTAACATCAAGGTTTGTGAGATGGAGAATACTACAAAGGATGTCCAGGCCCAATCAGTGTAGAAGATATAGTCTCCTGCATTGATTGTTAAAAGCGTAGAATTGACTGCTACTACTACTATGAATAAGTAGTGAGTACATCGTCTAAGCCAGACCATTATCAGGTAGAATAAAGGGTCAGTATATAAAATTTTAGAAGATTACCCAGATCGTATATATTAAAAAATTGAAAAATAGAAAAAGTTAGGAATGATTTAGTTACCTACGTATAGCGATATCAATACAGTTCCAACTGCAGTTCCTGCTATTGTAGCAGCAACTATTCCATTGCTGTTCTTTCTTGTGCCCTCTTCCATTACTTTAACACAGAAGATGTATCCAATTGCCTCGACAATTGTAAGCACGATGAATGCATAGTGACCACTTGGTGTTGGATATGCCCATGGATAATAGAAGTATCCTGCGGCAGTACCGCCAAAAGTTGCTAACCATGCAGCAAGGTATGATAACGTTATCATGCCGGTCATGTTCTCGACACGTCGGCCGATCATTCGTTCAACGTCGGCGCTAGTTCCGCCTCCGCCGCCTGCTGAACCAAATCCCTTCGGTAGAGTCATTTGGGATTATACTATGTAGAATACTTTTAAGTCTTTCTTAAATTCCTGACCAAGTTCGATCTAGGGGTTTTAAATAAAAAGAGAAAAAATGTGTGATTTCACACGTTTTTGTTTATGGAATGGATCTGCTGTACAATTTGCCTTCTAAGGCCATCTTGTACATTTCAGCAACATAGGGGTTTTCACCTGGTGTTTCTGCGCCAAGTTCAACGAGTCTTGCGTATACTCTAACTACGTAAGCCAGAGCGCCCATAAAGGCTACAACTACACCCATGTTAAACATCCAATGGTTTGGTACTGCAAAGATTTCTTCTACAAACCAAAAGTGCCACATCTCATTAACTCCAATTGTAAACATGGTTGCTAGATAACCTAGAATTGTCATCTTCAGACCAGTGTTCATTGAGTTATTTGGACCTCTGAGAATTGGTACCCTTCTATCATAGATAGCAACAGCACCCCATCCTAGTGGTAGAGCTACAAAGTGTGAATATAGCCACCAGTGAGCTGGAGTAAATGCACTGTCTCTGATTGAAGTTTGATGTAGAGAACCGTCAACAAAGTTGTCGACTTCTACCGATGCAGCAGTTGATCCCATAGCGATAACGATTAGCCAGATTTTCTTTAATCTCTGGATTTCGACCTCTTTGGGAATTAGTGCCGGCATTTGTGCCATGGCTACAGTAACCTCATTTACCAATATAAGGGATGAGTTATGAAAATAAGAGATTTATTGAAATTATTTGTGTTTTTTTAGATATATTTTATAAAAAAATTGTGTTTTTATCTTCAAATAATATGGGATTTTTAGTAGTTTTGAAAAGGTTTCAATGTTAATCATTGATGATCATCATTGACTTGATCTATGAGTATGGATAATCAAGGTAAAACATATAACGTTCTTAGTTAACTCACTTGGTAATTAACGGGATAACTATGGTCGATAAAAAACTAATTGTTGTGGGACTCGGCGTCATTTTGGCAATGGGAACTCTTGGATTTAATTGGATTGAGTCCATTCTTCCAACAGCTGAAGCACACGGTGTTCAAGCACAACTACAAAGTCGTTTCGTAAGAATAGAGGATGAATCTTTCAACAGACAATCACTCAACACTGGTGAACAATTATGCCTTAGTGGAAAATTTGTTAGCCTTGTCGAGAGAGATTTGAGGGCATGGAATTCTATCTTCTCTGAATCAACTAACGCTGGAAACAGATGGGAGATTCAAACAAGAGACCCACCAGGTAATGTATTTGACTTGTCTGGAAACTCAGTAGTCCCATACCAAATCTGTGCAATGGCACTTGAACCAGGAGTATATCACGTACATACTCAGCTTAATGTAGCCACTGTAGGACCAGGTCTTGGACCAGGACAAACTGTAGTAGTTGATGGAGATTATATCCTCAAACCAATTCCTTACACTAACATTGCATACCAATCAATAATTATTGGAGTAGCATATGTAGTGACATTTGCGACACGACCTTGGCAAGTAATCTAAAACCAAAATTCCTTTCTTTTTCATTTTAATATAATCCAGTGACATAATATTGCATATCTTCATACTTTATGAAATAAAATTTATCTAAACTAACAACTAAGAGGGGTATTGGGAATTGGATTCAAAATTAAATTTTTAGATATTCATCAAAGCTACTTTAAAGGAAAAGTTGAGGCTAATGGAGAGGACTTTACCATAAATATTCAAAATGAAAGAAGGGGTAAAGTCCTAAAACTTCCTGTAAAGCCAAAAACTGAAAAAGATAGATTTCTTGTAAGACTAACCGGTCCAGGGGATATTTTCATTGAGGACTATCTACCATACAAGGGGGAGTCAGAATGGGTCGAGATTGATTCAGATGCTATAACATTCTATCTTGCTGACCATCAGGATAAATTTGATACCTTGGAAATAATAGATGATTGAAAAATTATAGAAAGGACTTTAAGTAAATCGAAAGGATTTGATTTTATGATTTGGCCTGGGATGGGAGATCCCTACAAACGAAAAAAGACTATACGATATCTTTTGATAACTGCTGGAATAGCAGTTGCTGTAGGACTCGGTAGTTCTACTATTCAGGGAGTACTCAATGTAGATAATCCTCTCAAGGTGTGTATTGATGATAGAGATACTCAGTACAAAATTACAGCATCATTAGAATTGATAGTTGATGGACTAAAGGCCGATATTCCAGCTAACATTGGAATAGTTGATGGATGTACTCATTCGGTTTATACCCTAACAAATGATGGGACGATATATGCTGAATGGGAAGAAGAGTACCCATTTGAGATAGGACACTTTTTGTGGACTTGGACAACTTATCATGAAGGTGGTTTTCCAATGAAGGATATGGATCAGTCTAAATCAAAAATTTTTGTAGATGGAGTTGAATCATCTAAATTCATTGGGACCCCATTGGAAAATGGAAAACATTACAGGGCAGAATTTACATCAAGGGATTATGATAGTTCCAAAGATACTGACTTTATGCCACCAGATCTTTAGAGATAAAAAATATCACTAAATAAATCAAGTAAAAATAATGAAAAGAAGAAAAGAATGATTTTACCAGTATTTACCGTTGTCTGGTATTAGACCGATACCTTCTTTTTCAAAGTGTCTGTCTAGTTCGTCTACCCATCTCTCACGATTGTCTTTGTAAGACCATCCGTGAACTCGTAGCCAGAATGCGATAATTCCCAAAAGGAAAACTGTAAACATTATGGTTCCGAAAATGTATACCATTACGTCGTAAAATAGTGGGTCATAGTTTGGTCCTAATTGTCCTGTAATAGAAGACAGAATGCTTAGGAATGTGCCCAGTAAAGGAATCATTGAATATGAAAATTACACACGTGCGATATATACATTTCCTTTATTCCCAGGTAAAAGAGATCAAAAATAATACAATTTAGGAATATAATAAAATAAGAAAAGAGAAGGTTTGATTAACCTCTACCTTGGGCTACGTATTTTCCGGATCTACCTTTGAAGAACAA
>JAHELB010000028.1 GCA_024644385.1 Nitrosopumilaceae archaeon
TTTGCATAAATTGTGTACTACAAAATTAAAATAAATATGCCTAAACTGCATCTTAAATTGCAAGCAACATATTCAAAGCCATTTGGGCCATTCCAATTCCGTTAGTTTTAAAATAACTATAGATAAAAATTACTGGCTGCAATGAAGAATCAGAGTTATATCTGAATGGTGATTTTAAGGCATTTGTCTGAGCTGCCAAAAATTATTTCAAACCAATTTGATCTTTAACTTTTTGCAAGATCTCCCTGTCTATGAGATTTTGCTCATGTAAGGTTTTTGTAATTTGCATTATATCTGTAATTGAATGCATTACAACTCCTTGTTCCTTTAATGCTTCATCAGCACCTTCCATTCTATTTACTATTACATAGGCATCCTCAACTTTTATTTTAGATTCCTTTAGGGATTTTATGCCATTCACTACTGATCCTCCAGTTGTTGCAACATCATCTATCATGACCACCTTCATATCATCCCAAATTTTTCCCTCAACGGTTTTAGATGTTCCATAACTTTTTGGTTTGTTTCTAACATAGATTAATGGTTTTACAGTTTCAATTGCTAATGCTGAGGCAATAATTAACCCCCCTGTTGGAACCGAAGCTAAAGAATCAAATTTATCTAATCCAATCTCTTTGATTATTTCATTTTGAAGAAATTTTACCATTTTTCGAAATTGGTGAGGATAACTTGGAATTAGTCTTAAATCGATATAATAGGAGCTTTGTTTTCCACTTGCCAAAGTAAAATCTCCAAATTTAATTATTTTATTTTCATGTAAAAAGGTTGAAAACTCTTTTACAAACTCCATACCAAAATTAACTACACTGGATTTATTTTGGTTTGTATTAGATGCAATATTGTGCCTGAAATTTGGTTGAATTATGGTATTACTGACGTCGTTTTGGACATTAAAGCCGAGAATTTGGATCAAAAAATTGACTCAACCGGTTCTACCTTGGAAGATTCAACAATTAATGAAAAACTCAATTCAATTAATTCATCAAATCCTATGGATTTAGTAGTATTACATAATTCAAGATCTGTCCAAAAAATCATCTCCTCATTATTTACCCTAGCTGAGCAGAAATCACTTCCTTTCCCACATGTTTTAGCTGAGAAAAAAATTATGAACCAAGTCAAAGCAGGAATGCCCGAAGGCAGTTCTATTAATGAATTTGATAATGCTGAGCTTTCAAACTCAAAACTAGTTTTTATTGGAGAAATGGAATTTGATGGATTATTTGGATATGAAACCATAGCCACTAGATTAATCAAAAAATTTGGCCAAGAAAATATGTTAAATGCCTATGCCAAAAGAAAGGGAAATTTTCCTACACCTGGACAACCTACTGATAGCCTTGAAGAAGCGAAAAACTTTTCAAATAATTTTGAAATCCAGGGAATAGAAATTGTAGCAAATTCTAAAGGAATAGTGGATTTTTCAATTGGTCATCCTTCAGAAACCCTTTCTCTAACTAAAACTTTGGAATCGCAGGCTTTTCAGGAAATAGGAAAACAAAAATCCATGATAATAAGTACTGGAAAAGATTCTAGCAATGATACTCTGAGTAGATCCTTTTCGTCTCTTTGGAACTGTGCAAATGCAGTTCAAAATGGAGGACTAGCAATACTGGTCGCAGAGTGCAAGGCAGGTTTGGGATCTGAGGCTCTACAACAATATCTTGAAGGTAGATTAGCAATTGATACCCTTCAAAATCCAACAAAATACATTGGAGGAATGGAAGATTTATTGTTCTTGACGGAAGTGCAAAAGAATTTTCAAATTGGCTTGGTGTCAATTCTTCCTGAATTTTATTTAAAGAAACTAAATCTAGTTACATTATCTGGAATTAAAGATTCGTTGGATTATATTTTAAAAACACAGGGCTCAAGACAAAAGGTAACTGTGATATCTGATGGGGCTAGAGTTTTACCAAGGTAAGAGTCCAGAAGGAAGGGGCGCACATAAAATAGCTAATACAATAACTCCAGCATAAGCAAGCTTTCTATTATTTGACAAAGGTGAGATATCATCTAGAGGATTAGCACTGGGGTTTCTGGAACTCATTATCAGGATAAGAATTGCCATTAGCCAAAAATCTAGTAAAACCAAAATACCCATGCTTCCATACGTTGCATATCTATGCAATTTGGGACCTAAAAGAGTTCTAGCAAGGTGTCCCCCGTCTAATTGCCAAGCAGGTAATAAATTCAAAAATGTTATCAAAAACCCAATCCATGCTGCAAACAAAAGCGGGGTCATCAAAACTTCATGACCACTACCCCCCTTTCCAAATAAAGTTAAACTTGCAGTCATAAGGATTGGTTCTCCAAGATCCCATTTGATTAACCTAGAGTCTTCGTAAAGTCCTTGAGCAACATCAACTTCCAGAACTGGGGCAGTATATGCACCATACATAGAAACTATTATTGCGATTATCAATCCTGCTATTGGCCCTGCGATTGCTACGTCAAATAAAATCTCTCGATTGATTGTCAAACCTCTTGATTGAATGAAAGCTCCAAAGGTAGGAATTCCTATAATAGGCAATCCAGGAATAAAATAGGGCCAAGTTGTCTTTAATCTATGAATCTTTGCCGCAATTAGATGACCTGATTCATGAATTCCTAAAATTCCCAAAAGACCAAGAGTGTAGATTCCAGCCATCTGATATGGATTTCCTATTTCAACTATTGAATTGGCCAAGTCGGTACGAAAATACCCATCAACCATCACAAAGGTAACTACAACTGCAAACAAAATTCTTGGAGTCCATGAGGTGTTTAGCCACCTCCGTTGTTTTTTGGGTGTAAATTTTTGAATTATTATAAAATTCCCATCTTCCATTTTTTCTAATCTACACATGTAATTCATATTCTCAAGCGTTCTTGCCAATTCCTCGAACTTTGCCTTAAAATCTACGTCATCAATTTTGAATTCTAGAGAATACAAATTTTTTGTATATTGACTTACTTGAAATAATGAATTAACACAGGAAATAACGTCTTCTTGACTAGAATCACTCATTCTAATTTTATCCTCCTCCTTTCCATTAAATGGCTTTGTAGTAAAAGATTAGATTCAGTAAATAAACCCAACTTTAAGAAAACTCTACCATTTTGGAAATGTATACAATTTTCTAAAATGTTTGCAAAATATACCAAAATTTCTAACTACAATAACCCCCATTATTAGGCCAAACCTGAAGACAAAAGGGGGAGAATTTTTGTAATATTGTGAAGAGACTTGCTCGTAAAATTAAATATTAACCTGAATTTACTATTATCATGCAAGTAATTTTAAGACAATTGGAAAATTGTATAGTCCGAAGAGCGGAGCCAAGCGATCTAATACCAATAATGGAAATTAATCTAAAAACTTTACCAGAGCACTATTCGGATTATTTCTATGAAAGCTTACTAAATGAAGTCCCTGAGGCTTTTATTGTTGCGGAGATTGATGGAAGGCATGTTGGTTATGTTATGTGCAAAACAGAATATGGATTTTCTAATTTTAAAAAATTAGGATTTGTAAAAAAAGGACACGTAGTTTCTATTGCCGTATTGGAAGAATTCAGAAAAAGAGGAATTGGGAAAGCACTTGTTGAAGAATCTACTAACGGTATTAAACTGAAAAAATGTGATGAATTTTATCTTGAAGTAAGATGCAGTAATACAGATGCAGTCAAATTATATGAAAAATTAGGATTCGTAATTAAACAACAACTTAATGCATATTATCGAGACGGAGAGGATGCATATCTTATGGCAATTGAATTTGAAAAGTAGCTCAAACCAATAAATATATCACCAATAATTTTATCGCGATGGACAAACGAAAAGGAACTGGAATTACTATTTTTATTTTATGCATTATAGCTTTTTTTGTTTATGCTTATCTTCTAATGTTATCAGAATGGAGTCCAATAGTATTACAATTATCAATTTTGATGATAACAGGAGGAATTCTTGGAGTAATTGCCTGGATTGGTTATGTTATGGCAACTACAAAACCATCTTCTGCAACGATATCTTCTGATGATTAATCTACTTTGAAATTTTGACATCAACCACGGTTTGATAAAATCTTGGACCGACTGGCCTGACAATTTTTGATGTCAGGATTTCTGATTTGATGGGGGTTGATTCAAGGTAATGCTTTTCTGATAATTCTGCTGCATTTGATTTTTTATCTGCATGAATATGAGAATAGTAGTGAATAATTCCACCATCTTTCGTAGTTTTTATAGCATCGTTCAAAAATTCATCTGACCTTTCTGGAAGAAGCATCAGTGTTCTATCAGAAATGTCTTGTAAATTCTCTTCAATAATCTTAGAAGTATCCCCATTAATCGAAATAACTTTCCCTAAAAGTTTGTTTAATCCAATATTTTTTTCACAAAGTTTTGAGGCTATTGGATTAATATCTATGCTGTATACAGTACACTTTTTCTTTTTTGCCGCCATTATTGAAAACATTCCTACACCCGCAAACATATTGACTATGGTTTCCCCTTCTTGTATTAGGTTGGCAATTCTTTCTCGTTCAGTAGATAAACGAGGAGAAAAAAATGCATTTGCAACATCTACTGCAAACCTACATCCAAACTCCTTGTATTCTGTTTCTGTTTTATTTTCGCCTGCAAGGATTTCTAAATTCCTTGTTCTAAAATCTCCTTCAACTGGAGATGCTTGGTAAAAAACACTCTTTACAATTTTTACTTCCTTCAGTAAAGTTTCACCTATCAATTTTTTTTTTGATAAAAGAGAATCTGGTATTCTAACAATAATAATATCTCCTATTTGATCAAATGCTGAAATTAATTCCTCGCTTTCTTGATTAGTTAGAATACTTTCCAGTGCTTTTTTCAGCATGCGTGTCAAATCTTGTAGTAAAAATTACCAGATATTTTTTGGTCTTTATCTAATCTACTTTCTAGCTTGTTTACTCTAGGCCTCCGGGTTTTTTCATCTCTTCTGAATGTTATATCCAGTGATTTTAGAAATCTATTCATCGCCTCTGATTTTGGTAAAGGTGAGGTCGCATGTCCCTTTAATCCAGATACCCCCTCAAAAATAACCATCGAATCTGAAACCAAGTCCATAAGCTGGATGTCATGGTCAATTACTATGGCCGACTTTCCAAACGACCGAACAAATTTTTGTAAAAACTTTGCTATTGCTATTCTGTCTTCAACATCCAAAAAAGCAGATGGCTCATCTAAGGCGTAAAGATCAACTTTTTGTAAAAGACAAGAGACGACAGCGACTTTTTGTAATTCTCCTCCAGACAGATTTTTTAAGGATTTGTTGTACAATTTTTTTATTTTTAATGGGTCTACAATTTGCTCTTCTTCTTGACTTCCCTCAATTGGTGATTCATTTGCTTTGTCTAGCATTGCAACCACCTCTACATCAATATCATTTTGTAAATATTGTGGCTTGTAGGCAATCTTTGTCTTTTTGCTAACCTCTCCAGAATCAGGATTTTCTACACCTGCAATCATTTTCATCATCGTAGTTTTTCCAAGAGCATTAGCGCCCATTATTCCCAAAACCTCCCCTTTTCTAACCATTCCAGGATCAACGGTTAAAGAAAATGATGAATAATTTTTTTCAAGTTTGGGATATTTTATAATTTCACTTCCTATTTGAAATTCTTCAGTAGATGAAGAAGACACATCAAAAGAGAATTTTTTATCTCTAAATCTTACATTTTCAGTTGGTAGGTAACCATCAAGGAAAACATTTATCCCAACTTTGGTAGAAAGAACATTTGAAACAATTCCGTACGCTGTAGGTTCACCATAAAGCATTTCAATAAAATCACTAAGGAAATCAAGTAAAGTTAAATCATGTTCTACAACCATTACGCTTTTTCCAATCTTGGCCAAACTCTGAATTACCCTAGCAACACTTGCTCTTTGAAATACATCATTATATGATGAGGGTTCATCAAAAAAATAAAAGTCTGAGTCTTTTGATGCAACTGCAGCTATCGCGACTCTTTGCAATTCTCCTCCGCTAAGTTCTTTTAGATTTTTTTCCATTGAGTTTTCTAACCCAAGTTCTTTTACTAGCTGTCTTGAAAAACCTCTTTCATCATATTTTTCCAAAAGCTCTTTTCCAGTTCCATCAAAAGCTTCTGCAAGATGCTGAATTTGTTGAGGTTTAATTGAGGCACGAATCTGTTTTTCTTTAATTTTTTCAAAATGTGATTTTAATTCTGTTCCACTATAATACTTTAAAATCTCATCCCATTCTGGAGGATTTTCATATCTTCCCAAATTTGGTTTAAGGTTGCCTGAAAGAATATTTACTACTGTACTTTTCCCCATCCCATTTCTTCCTAGTAAACCCACAACTTCTCCTTTCTTTGGAGTTGGTAATCTGTAAAGTCTAAAGGAATTTGGACCATACTGGTGAATTTTATCAGTCGCTAATTCACTTGCTAAATTTACAATGGTAATTGCATCAAAAGGGCAAACCTTAACGCAAATACCGCAACCATTACAAATATCCTCATCTATTTGGGCTTTTTTTGTTTCTTCATTTAGAACAATGCAGTCAGCTCCAGATTTGTTTACGGGGCAGTATTTTATGCACTCTAACCCACATTTTTTTGGTTGACAAAGTTCCATATCTAGAACTGCTACTCTATGTGTCATGTCGTATCTCAGTGAATCTTTGCTTTATACCTATTTTGAACGCTTCAAAACAGGCGTTACATTAATAGATAAGAATTTGAGAGGAATCTTTAAGCCGGCCATAGCGTTAGGGTGCGACCCAATCCCATTCCGAACTTGGAAGTCAAACCTAATGTCGCTGTTGTGTTACTAAGATGCGAGAGCTCTTGGGAAGTGACAGTGCTGGCATTTTTAATTTTATCAATGTTTTAATAATGAATTTTTATTATTGTATAAAATGGTAAATTGTACTGTCTGCGGACAAGAATTTTTGAATGATATTTTATTTTTAAATCACATGATGGAAAAACATGGTTTTAGAAATCCAAACATAGAGAAACCGGATAGAAACAGTAGAGGGTACTAGTCTAATTCATTTAAAATTTCTTTAAGTGTTGCTACCTCATCTGTTAAAAAATCTACTGTTGCAATAACACTGGTCTTTGCTGAATCTGAAATTTCATATTTCATTTCTTTTCCAATTAATTTTGTCAATTCCTCTCGTTCCATTATAAGATCATTTAATCGCATTTTTGCGTTTTCAACAGTCATCTAATTCCACCTATTTTATGGATATAACCATCAGGATGAATACATTGATCGCCAACATGTATGTAGTGAATAAAATCATGACCAGTATTATGTACATTGTTACAATCACATTCCTTCTCCTTGGCCATACTGGAATGACTAAATTTTTCTATAATAATATGTAAATTAATTTTCAAATTTGATAATTGTTCAAAATTACAATTTACCTTCTTGAAGATAGTCTAAAATTAATCGAACTCCAAATCCAGTTGCTCCTTTTGGGTTATAGGGCTTGGATTTTGTAGCAGTCTGTGTCCATGCAACTCCCGCGATATCTATGTGAACCCAAGGAGTATCTTCAATGGCATTTCTCAAAAAGGCTGCAGCAGTGATTGTACCTGCAGCACGTCCAATTCCTATATTTTTCATGTCTGCCACATCTGATTTTATCATATCCATGTAATCTTCATTTAGAGGAAGCTCCCAAACTTCTTCAGTAGTTCTTTTTGAGGATTCTATAATTTTTTGTTTTAACCTTTCATTGTTTGAAATTATTGCAGCAATATTAGTTCCAAGTGCAACAATACATGCGCCTGTTAATGTTGCAAAATCTATAATTGCCTTTGGTGAATAGGTTTTCTCTGCAAAGGCCATTGCATCTGCCAAGATCAATCTTCCTTCTGCGTCCGTATTTAGAATTTCAGCAGTTTTTCCATTGTACAATTTTATTATATCTCCAGGTCTATACGAATCTCCCCCAGGCATATTTTCTACAGAGGGAATTATTCCAACAACATTAATTGGCAATTTTAATTCTGATATCACTTTCATGATTCCCAAGACAGTACATCCACCACATTTGTCAAATTTCATCTCGTCCATTTTTTCACCAGGCTTTAAGGAAATCCCTCCAGTATCGAAAGTCACTGCTTTTCCTACTAGTACAATTGGTTTTTCTCTACGAGTTCCTGCAAGATGTTCTAGAATTATTAGTTTAGGTTCATTTTTGCTCCCTTGACCAACTGCAATTATTCCACCAAATCTTCTTTTCTTTAGCTCATTTTTTGAGAATACAACACACTTCATTTTGCTATTTTTTGCAATAATCTTAGCTAGAGTTGCCAAAGTTGTAGGATTGCATTCATTTGGAGGAAGATTTGCAATGCTCTTTGTAAAAATTACTCCATCTGAAACAATTTCTGAATTTTTAATTGCTTTTGAAATTTTATTTGATTTCGGTGAAAAAATGGAAATATTAATAATCGAACTTTCTTTTTTTGATTTAAATTTTTCAAATTTGTATAATGCCATTTTACAGCCTTCTGTTATTTGAGATACGGCTGAAATAGGTTCAATTAGGCTAGTCGGCGGAGTGATTATTGAAAATTCCTTTAGCTTTAGTTCCCTAGCTTTCTGGGCTATTTTTCCAGAAACAAATCTAATTGTATCATTGTTTATCTTTTCTTTTTTTCCTATTCCCGCTAAAAGGATTCTTTTTGCAGGAGTTTTATTGTTAGTAGGAATAACAGTAATTTTGCCAGTTTCTCCATTCATATCGTGAAGTGATTGTCTTATGGAAAAAGCTATTTTGGTATTGATATTATTTAATCCAAGTATTTTTTCAGATTTTTCTAATACAAAACCACATAACATCTCTGTTTTTTTCTTTAATGGATCAGTTGTCTCTATTTTTATATTCAATACGGAAAACAAAGTTTTCAAGTATTATTTAGATTTACTTTAACGCAATCTTTTTACTATTTGATAATAAACTTGCGGATCTAATAAAAACAGATTTTACTGTTTTACATTCCTGTTTGCACGTAATATCAGATTTCATATTGTTATATTTTTTCTTTTTTGATTTAATTATTGACCAAAATAAAGGAATTAGTGCTGCCCTCCCTCCATAGGCCATTTTTTCATCTATTAACCAAAACATTTCTAGAGCCGAATCGTCCAATATTTCCCCCCTAATTTCCTCCCCTTCATTAGAATAGTGTCCAATAATTGTGATGTTTCCCCTTGCTATGAAATTAACCAAATTTGCAAACTTTGTGCAAAGATAACATCTGTCATCGTATATGGCAATGGGAATATTTTCTTTAATGTTCATAATGTTCTCTATATTCCGTCAGATTAAAATTTTACAAAAAATAGATTTTTATTCAAATTCAAGAGGAATGGAGTGACTAATGGGTTTAAATTATTATCACATAAAGAAAAATGTTTTACGGGCACGAAAACTTGTAATAAAGTCTACTAGTTTAGCAGGGTCTGGCCATCCGGGCGGTTCCTTTTCTATGGCTGAAATTCTTGGTTGTCTTTTTTACAAATTTCTGAAATTTGATCCCAAAAATCCTTCGTGGGAAGATCGAGACAGGCTGGTCCTTTCAAAGGGGCATGCTGCCCCTGGATTATTTTCAAACATGGCAGTAGCCGGTTATTTTCCTGAATCAGAAATGGAATCTTTACGAAAATTTGGAAGCAAACTACAAGGTCATCCTGATTTAAAATGTCCTGGGGTAGAATTTTGTGGCGGTTCTTTAGGAACCGGTTTATCATATTCAATTGGAATTGCACTTGCTGCCAAAATTGACACAAAAGATCATCACGTCTATACAATAATTGGCGATGGAGAATCTGATGAAGGACAAATTTGGGAAGCTGCAATGACTGCTTCAAAATACAAATTGGATAACCTAACAGCATTTTTAGACCGAAATTTTATCCAACAGGATTCATACACTGAACAGGTTATGCCCTTAGACGAAGAGCTAACTGGTAACAATATTTCAGAAATGTGGAAAGATGCCTCTAGGTGGAAAACTGGAGACAAATGGAGATCTTTTGGTTGGAATGTAATTGAAATTGATGGTCATAGGATCGAACAAATTGAATTGGCAATTACCAAAGCTAGAGCAACAAAAGGTGTTCCTACAATAATTATTTCACGAACCGTAAAGGGAAAATCTATTGAACATATGGAAGATAACCCTCAATGGCACGGAAAAGCTCCTGATTTAGATATTGTTCCATTGATAAATTTAGAACTTGATTCACAGTTTATGATTGCCCCCTCTATTATTGCAGGTGACATGACAAATTTGGCAAATGAGGTTAAAAGATGTGCAAGTGGAAGAGCAGACTATATTCACCTTGATGTTATGGACGGGAAATTCGTTCCAACCAAAACTTTTGATCATTCCAAAATTAAAGAGCTAAGACCTTTAACTGTAATTCCATTTGATTCTCACCTGATGATTGCTGAACCAGTAAAACATGTGAGAGATTATGCTGAAGCAGGAAGTGACATTATTACTGTACATGCTGAGGTATGTGATGATTCTAGTTTTGGGGAAATTCATGACTATCTAAAACAAAACCAAGTGGGAGTAGGATTGGCAATAAATCCAGACACAGATATTCCTGAATGGTCTTACAAATTTCTTCCAACCATTGACCAGCTTATTGTAATGTCTGTAGTCCCAGGAAAGTCTGGTCAGAAATACATTCCAGAAACTCATGAAAAAATGAATAAAATAACTTCCATTTTACAAGAGCAAAAATTTACTGGGTATATTGAGGCCGATGGAGGAGTAAACCTAGAGAATATTGAATCTTGCTTTGAAGATGGTGCAAGAGCATTTGTTGGAGGTAGTGCCATTATTGGAAAACCCGACGTACGGGAATCAATAAGGGATTTCCGAAATCAAATTCTAAAAGCAAGAAGAAAAACTTTGATAAAAAAAGCCCATCAACTGGGAGGAGCAGAACTTGTAAACAAATGGATTGGATTGCATGTTGTCGGAGAAAAGAAAGATCAACTCGCAAAGATAGCAAAAGAGGAGAAATTAATTTGAACCCTCCTGTAATGAGTGATATGAGAACAGAGTATGCAAAAACTCTGATTGAAATCGGTAGAGAGAATCCTAATGTGGTTGTGTTGGGAGCTGATACCACTGACTCCCTTAAAACTTCTGGATTTGGAAAAGAATTTCCAAATAGATTCTTTAATGTTGGAATCGCGGAAGGAAATTTGGTTTCTGTATCTGCCGGCTTGGCAGGTTCTGGAAAAGTTCCCTTTGCAAGTACTTATGCTATATTTTTACCTGGAAGAGCAGTAGACCAAATACGAAACGGAATAGCGTACCCCTCACCACCTGGAAAAAAAGGTCTTAATGTAAAATTGGTAGTTTCTCATGGAGGCTTGTCCGTAGGACCTGATGGTGGGTCGCATCAACAAATTGAGGACATTGCAATAATGAGAGCTATTCCTAATTTTCGTGTCTTCATACCTGCTGATACTGTATCTGTATCAAAACTTGTTCAATTAATGTCAAAAGAATATGGGCCGTTTTATATGAGAATGGCCAGATCAAAAACACCTATTGTCCATTCAGAATCACAAGAATTTCAAATAGGTAGGGGTATTACTCTTCGGGATGGATCAGATTGTACTATTGCTGCCTGTGGAATTACAGTACAAATGGCCCTCGAAGCTGCCGAAATTCTACAAAAGGAAGGAATTTCTTGTAGAGTTTTGGATATGTTTTCTGTAAAACCCATAGACGGAAGTCTTTTAGAAAAAGCAGCTAGGGAAACTGGATGCATTGTGACTTCAGAGGAGCACAATATTTTGGGTGGTATGGGTTCTGCCGTTGCTGAATCTGTGACAGAGAGATACCCTGTCCCGATAAAAAGAATTGGAGCACAGGATATGTTTGGTGAATCTGCACGCGATAATGAAATTCCGCTACTTTTAGAGAAACACGGGATAACATCTTTTAATATGGTAAAACAAGTAAAAGAGATAAGGAGTAAAAAACCATGAAAATATTTCTTGATACTGCGAATTTAGAATCGATAAAAAAATTCAATGAAATGGGATTGCTAGACGGGATTACCACCAATCCGTCCTTGATGTCGAAAGAAGGAGGTAATCCCAAAGATGCAATGGCGGAAATTACAAAAATCATCAATGGCGATGTAAGCTTAGAGGTTCTAAGTACTGATTATTCTGGAATGATGGATGAGGGTAGAAGCTTACGCAACTATGGAGATAATGTTGTAGTCAAAGTTCCAATGACTTCCGATGGGCTAAAGGCTTGCAAAGCTCTAACTGCTGAAAACATTCCGGTAAATGTAACACTAATTTTTTCGTCAAATCAAGCAGTACTAGCTGCAAAAGCAGGGGCAAAATATGTTAGTCCTTTTATTGGCCGGTTAGATGATATAGGACAAGATGGAATGCAGTTAATCAAAGAAATTAAAACGATTTTTTCAAATTATGATTTTAAAACTCAAATTCTTGTTGCCAGTATTAGACATCCTTTACATGTAATTGAGGCTGCAAAGATTGGAGCAGATGTTGTAACCCTCCCTCCTGCAGTTTTAGATAAGATGCTTAAACACCCTCTTACGGACATTGGTCTTAATAATTTTCTAGCAGATTGGGAAAAACTCAAATCAAAAAATCCGGATATCCAAGTTTAACAAATAAAATCCAATTTTCGAAATTAAAATTAGATTGTGATATAAGGAAAAAAGAAAATAAAATTACTGAGATCCTTTATTCTTACTTTTTCTAGAACTAGTTCCTCTTCCTGTGACTCTAGTCATACCCTCAGTAGATGGCCTTGCCTTTGGGTCAGGAATATCACCGAGTTTTTTTGTTCCAGTTCCCCTTCCTGTATGAATCATCTTGTTTGCTGATTTTTTTTTCTTTTCTGCTTGAAGTTTTTTATACTCGTCGCCAGACCAATTTTTCCCAGTATCGTCTACTTCAACAGTTCCAGTACCTCTACCGGATCGAACTTTAATTTTGCCCATACCATTATTCTCGATATCAGCTATTTAATTAAGCTCCTTTTCAACTTTCATGAAAAATATTATAAAATTTACCCGCTAACCCAGCCTAATTTTCTGAAATAAATAAACATCAAAACAACAGGTATGGAAGATGCCAAAATTATGATTACAAATGAAGTAAAAGGACCTAAAATCATCCAATCAGAATTTGTGCCTCCTGGTAAATTGATATTCATTCCATAAAATGTTCCAATAACAGTTGCAGGAATTGCTAGGGTAAAAATTATGGTCAGTACTGCAAGTACTTTGTTGGTTTTTTCAGTGCTTAACACAAAATCTGTATCTTTGTAAATCTCCATGGTTTCTCTAGATTCTTCTAAGGTTTCAATTACCTTGTCAATATGGTCAATTACGTCATCAAAGAATAATCCAAGATCCTCACCCTCATATGAGAATCTTTTAACATTGTTTGCCATTTCAAGAACAAATCGTTTTAGTGGGTTAGCTAGTCTTCTTAACTTGTTGATTTCTCTTCTTAATAATGCGATACTCCTAGCTACAGATTTGGTTTCATCAAAAACTCCATCCTCCATTTCATCTAAATTGGCAATAATCCTTCTAGAGGTATGTAAAAGATCATCTACTAGTAAATCTATTATCTCATGAAGTAATAACCCTGATGACTTTTCAAAGAGCCTTTCTTTTCTTTTAGGATCTGAATTAGTTTTGCACAAATCCACCAAATCGACTAAAGGCTTTAGGTCTCCTTGGTGTACAGTTACTAGAAAATCTTTTCCCAGGAATATTGAGAGCTGACTATTTTTTGCAATTCCTGCTTTTGGTGAAACTGGTGGAAAATGAAGGATTACAAAAAAATGGTCGCTATAACTATCAAGTTTGGGAAGTTCAAATTTGGTCATACAATCCTCAATGTTTAACACATTGAAATGATACTTTTTTGCCAACTCTTCGATATCTGTCCTATCTGGATTCTGAGCATCAATCCATGCAAATCTCTTCCCTTCAAAAATCTCAATTTTCCTATTAATAGTATCATCTAGTGTCTTTTTCCCAGAACGCAATCGATTAGTGATAAAGCTCTTCTTCAAGTTGAACAACTGCCTAATACAGCAAATTTAAAGCGATCGCTGCACAGTTAAAAAATCCCCCTTGGAAGATACCACTAACGCCAAGGCATAAGATATGATGCTCCCAAATATGTCAATCCTATTGCTATTGCCATGGCAATCCACCAAAATCTCATATTAAGAAATTAAATTAGTTGATAATAAATATACATGCTAAATTTCATCCTAATTAAAATCAAAGATTATTACTAGTTGGTTATTTTTCCATTGACGAGGCCTTCGTAGTACAGTGGTTAGTATAGGGGATTGTGGATCCCCGGACAGGGGTTCGATTCCCCTCGAGGGCCCGCCTAGATTTTTTCATTCATAAAAATTGAATAGACCTTAACTAATTTGATTAGGATCTTTGACGGCTTTGAATTTATTTTTTGTTCTCCATAGTAAGTTTTTTTGCAAGATCCTCATCAAACATTATAGTTTCTCTTTTGGCTATGTTATTCATTTCAGAAATTCATAATTATTAATATTTTCTTTTAAATCCAATTAAGTTCAATAATAGGATATGAAGTTATTTTTAATTTAAATATTAGAAAATTTTTTGTATATAACATTGGGTATAAAACCATTAGATTCAATGAAAAATAAAAATATTCTAATTGAAAATAAAAAAAATTCCTCCAAAGAGGAAGTTTATAAATCTGAAAATGATGAAGTTAAAAAACTAAAATCGGATGTAGAATTATTAGAACAAAGACTTGCTTCGGCAAAAAGAGATTTGTTAAAACAGGAACGATTTTCCGCTATAGGTGAATTATCATCACGTGTTTCTCACGATATTAGAAATCCACTTTCTGTTATTCAATCGACGGTGATTTTATGGAAACAGATTCACAAAGACATTGACAAGGAAGATCTGAAAAAACTTGACATGATAGATCGCGCAGCCTCGAAAATAAAATATTTGACAGAAAACTTGCTAGATTTTGTTCGCTCTCAAGAACCCCAATACCAAGACGTTTCAGTTCTAGAAATGATAGAGGATTCTGTTAAATCAATTTCTGGGTCCAAAAATATCAAATTTTTCTTCCCGAAAAATGATTTAATCATTAGGTGTGATCCACGCCAAATGGAGATTGTCTTAAAAAATTTAATGACTAATTCTGTCCAAGCAATAGGTGATCAACCAGGATCTATTATCCTTGATTCCCGCCAAGAACACAACTCAATTTTAATTTCCATTCAGGATTCTGGAGAGGGAATTCCAGAGAAAATCGCCTCAAAGATATTTGATCCTTTATTTACTACAAAAAAAGAAGGGACAGGACTTGGTCTAGTCAGTTGTAAATCAATAATAGCATCTCACAAAGGAACATTGACTTTTTTTTGCAATCCCACAACTTTTCTTATAACTCTTCCAAAATTACCTTAACTTGTTATCTTGAAGATAAAAGAAATTATATCATTAATTCAAGGGAACACAGAAGTATCTTTCTGTTTCGTGTTTTTGTAAACTCGAATATAACCCCACACACCTAGGGCATAGAAAATATAAGACCAAAGAAACAAAATATCTACAGGATGCCCTATATCATAAGAATCAGTAATTTCTAATGTAAGGTATATTGTGTCTGCAACAACGACAGTAAATATTGCAAGTAATAAAAATGTCCACAACAGGTTCACTTGTCCTCTAAAAAATAAAATTACCGCAATAATTGAGGGAACGAGAATGATTCCATCTAAAATCGGATAGAGTCCGTAAATAACTATTTCAATCTCTGTAAGTTCATCATCTATTCCGATAGTAAAATACAACGAAGGTATTACCAAGATTAGAGAAGCTAACGATGCCCAAACAATGATACTTTTTGAAATAATTCGTCTTCGGGGTTTTAGATAAAAAATGGTAAATGTTAACAATAATGGATAGCTTAACAGGTAGAAAATGTCACTTGTTAATGTAGAAATATTCTCAAAATCTAATTCTGAATCATAAGAATAAGTTGATTCACCCACAAATAAAGACGAAATTGCCAAGGTAAAAAAGACCCAAGCCTTTCCATGGTTTCCCCTAAATCTATTTTTTATTGAAAGATAGGTGCCTAATATGATAACTATTGCAGGAAGAATAACGTAGAGAATATCTGTTGCATAAAATTCTTCGGCCATTGGGTATTGTTCCTGATTAAAGATAGATGCCAATCCAAAAATAATAAAAAGTCCAATCAATCCTAAAATTGCAGAAGAAAGATATTTTTTGGACGGCGATAAAATTAATGCCATTAACTTTTCAAGACCTTGATGAAATTAGTTAAATCATTATCCATGTTTACATTTTTAAATGATTTTTCAATTGAGGATAAAATATCCCCATAAGCATTACCGAATAATTCACACAAAACCACCTTTAAGAAAATGGGATTTTCCAAGGAATCCTCAATAGTTTTCTGAAAATCCTTTTTTAACTTTGATTCTACCATATCAAATTCAACTGGGCCCATTTCCCACAATGCTTGTTGAATGGCCAAAATCATCAAATATTTACTAAGTTCATCCATTTGTAGGTATTTTTTTACAACTTCCTTAAAAACAATTTTTTCATCAATGATTTTCCTAGGATCTTGAACCAACTTG